>JAFYHC010000058.1 GCA_017539385.1 Solobacterium sp.
ACCTACAACCTACTGATTACAAATCAGTTGCTCTGCCAATTGAGCTAAGTCGGCACAATGGAGGTTAACGGGCTCGAACCGCTGACCCTCTGCTTGTAAGGCAGATGCTCTCCCAACTGAGCTAAACCTCCGTACTCTCTTCAGAGTGCCCACATAATATACCATGATGTTTTTTCCTCGTCAACAAGAATTTGTGCAAGTTATTTTTGCGGATGAAAGAATACCTGATACAATAAACAAGTCAGGAGATTTTGCACATGAAGATCTATAACATTGACGCATTCAACCGGAACAGCCGGTTCCTGCGTGCCCTTCTGGCCGGTCTTGCTGCAGCAATTGTGCTGGGCATTGCCTGCGGCACGCTCATATCTTCCCTGCATGTCGAAGCAGCGATCTTATATATCGGCGTCGGCTGGGCTGTCGGTGAAGTCATAAAGAAAGCAGGACATGGCGTCGGAACAAAGTTCTGTGTCCTGGGTGCCGTACTGACACTGTTCGCCATTCTCATTTCTGATACGATCATGATCGCCGGCCTGCGCGGATTCGGACAGATCGTGGTTACGCCGTCCCTCTGGTTCGGCACGCTTCGGACATTGCTGGCCATGAATCTTTCGCTGAATATCAGCCGTGTACTTGGACTCATGTTCCGCATCGTCGGCATTTACTACGGCTACAGCAATGCCGGCATCCTGTAAGGAGATACGATATGCACAGAGATACTTGGATGGAAATCGATCTGGATGCCGTATGTGACAACGTACGCCGGATCAAAGAGATCTGCGGAAAGCGGATCATTGCAGTTGTCAAAGCCAACGCCTATGGCTGCGGAGACCGGCAGGTGGCAGAAGCGTGCATCGATGCCGGTGCCGAGATGCTTGCCGTATCCTCGCTGGATGAAGCGCTCATTCTGCGCAATGAAGGCATACGGTGCGCTATTTTGATCGTCGGCACGACCAATCCGCAGGATGCACAGGTCATGGCCGGATATAAGATCTCAGCAGCCGCCTATTCCCCGGAATGGGTCGATGCACTGGTGCAGACCGACTGCGCCGGTCTGCGGGTACATCTGAAAATGGATACCGGCATGAACCGGATCGGCTTTCAGACGATCGATCAACTGCAGGAAGCATATAAGAAGCTGAACGATGCCGGCTGTATCATCGAAGGCATATTTACCCACTTCAGCTGCTCCGACAGCGATCCTGCATTTACCGATGCCCAATATGCCCGCTTTCAGGAAGCCGTTGAAAGTCTTCCAGAAAAGCCGGAATGGATCCATTGCGACAACAGTGATGCGACGGTATCGTTCAAAGATCCTCTCTCCAATGCATGCCGGCTGGGCGTTTCCCTGTATGGTGTATCGTCCTTCCTGGATGATCTGAAGCATCCCCTTGCCCTGTATTCCCGTCTTTCCATGGTCAAGACCGTGCCCGCCGGGCAGAAAGTCGGCTATGGCGCAACCTATGAGACAAATGAAGACGAGATCATCGCAACGATGCCGATCGGCTATGCGGACGGCTTTATCCGGGCAAATCAGGGACGCCGGGTCTATATCAACGGCAAATACTGCGAAGTGGTGGGACGTGTATGCATGGATCAGACAATGCTGAAACTGCCGGAATACATGCCGACAGGAACAGCCGCAGAGATCTTCGGTCCCCATATTCCTCTGGAAAAGATGGCTGAAGAACTCCATACGATCCCCTATGAGATCATCTGCCTCATTACGATGCGGGTAACGCGTGTCTACCGCCGCGGGGGAAAACGCTATCTGATCAAAAACGACCGGATGACGCTGAGCGAACTGTGATCCCGATCATAAAAAAACATATGACTGCAGAGGTCATATGTTTTTTTGCGGCAATAAATCGATAAAGACGACTTCCGGCGGATTGTACAGACGCGGCACGCGGGGATGGCCGCTGGCCAGTCCGCGGCTGATCACGACTTTGCGGCCATTGAGATCATGCATGCCGTCGGTGTAGCGGGGAAACAGGCCTTCTTCTTTTACAAAGATTCCCTGCTTTGTGAACGGGATGCGCCATTGTCCGCCATGGGCATGGCCGCATACGATCAGATCACAGCTGCACTGTCCATAAAACTGTACGTGGCACGGCCGGTGGGACAGCAGGATGCGGAAGGCATCGGTATGAAACAGGCGGTCTGCTTCGGATACAGGAACACGTGCCCTGCGTCCCAGATCATGCAGACCGGCGATCTCAAGCGTATTCTCCCCTTCCTGCAGAACATATGCACTTTGATCCAGCACATGCACGCCCATCGCTTCAAGCCGCGCGCATAACTGCGGCAGTTCATCCAGATAGTTATCATGATTGCCCGGTGTAAAGAAGACCGGCATGTCACGCAATTGTCCGATCAGATCATAGCTGATCTCATAATCCCGGCCGATATCAAAGAGATCTCCGGGGATCAGTACAGCATCCGGACGCATTCTGGAAATGATGCGCATCAGCCGGCTGTGGTGTTTTCCAAACGGACGGCAGTGCACATCTGCCAGCACGCACAGGCGCATGGGTTTATGGATCTTGTCCGAAGCGATCGTATAGACCGTTGTGTCATAGTGATACGGCAGTCCGCCAAGAAGAAGCGCTGCCGGAAGTATAACTGTTTTCCACATAGTTCAATTATACTTGCGAATTCTTTCACATTCCAGTCACATAAACAATGTTAAAATAGAAGCATACAGTAAAGGAGGCCTGAAAAAAATGGCAAATCGCTTCGTTTTAAATGAAACTTCTTATCACGGGGCTGGTGCAGTCAAAGAAATCGTTACGGAATTCAAGGCTCGCGGCTTCAAAAAAGCATTCGTCGCTTCCGACCCGGATCTGGTGAAGTTCAATGTTACAAAGAAAGTTACCGATCTTCTGGAAGAAGCAGGAATCCCCTACACTCTCTACAGCAATATCCAGCCAAACCCGACAATTGAAAACGTGCAGACCGGTGTCAAGGCATTTGCGGAATCCGGTGCAGATATGATCATCGCGATCGGCGGCGGTTCCTCCATGGATACTTCCAAAGCCATCGGCATCATCAATACCAACCCGGAATTTGCGGATGTACGCTCCCTGGAAGGCGTTGCTCCGACAAAGAATCCGTGCACACCGATCTTCGCCGTACCGACTACAGCCGGCACTGCAGCTGAAGTTACGATCAACTATGTCATCACCGACCCGGAGAACAAGAGAAAGTTCGTCTGTGTTGACGTACATGATATTCCGGTTATCGCCTTCGTCGATCCGGAAATGATGTCCACAATGCCGAAGGGACTGACTGCCGCTACCGGCATGGATGCTTTGACACACGCCATCGAAGGCTATATCACAGCCGGTGCATGGGAACTGTCTGACATGTTCCATATCAAGGCGATCCGCATGATCGCAAAGGCACTGCGCGGTGCCGTTGAAAACGATCCGAAGGGCAGAGAAGACATGGCACTTGCACAGTATATTGCCGGTATGGGATTCTCCAATGTCGGTCTTGGCATTGACCATTCCATGGCACATACACTGTCTGCCTACTATGGCATGCCGCATGGAAAAGCATGCGCTACCCTGCTGCCGACCGTTATGGCATACAATGCACCGGTTACCGGTGAAAAGTACAGAGACATCGCAGATGCCTTCGGTGTAGAAGGTGCATATACGATGCCGCTGGAAGAAGCACGCGCTGCAGCTGTTGCGGCTGTTAAGAAGCTTGGCGAAGATGTCGGCATCGTCATGTCGCTGAAAGGCGTCGTACCGATGGAAGATGTCGATGCATTGAGTGCAGATGCCCTCAAGGATGCATGCACACCAGGCAATCCGCGTCCGGCAACAGTCGAAGACATCAAGGAACTCTTCCTGAGCCTGATGTAATCGTCTCATTCCCCTCACAAAGCCGTTTCCTGCCTCAGGAAGCGGTTTTTTCAATAGAAAAGGACCCTGCATCATTCTGCAGGATCCGCCTCCTCAAGCCATTTACCACGCTTCAGACGGATCAGGAATAAAATACCGCGGAAACTCAGTTCCACTGCCATGGCGATCCACACACCGGCAAGTCCATGCGTCTTTGCCAGAAACCACGACATCGTAATGCGCACACCCCAGATACTGATCAGATTCAATAATCCCGGCACCAGTGTATCCCCTGCTCCCCGCAATGCACCGGTCGCTACGATCGATGCCGCAAACAGCGGTTCTGCAAACAGTTCAATACGCAATACCTGCACACCCAATGCCTGCACAGCTTTATCGGGCGTAAGGAATGCAAACACATACGGACAGACAAAATACATGATGATGCCGGCTGTCCCCATCAATACCGCTCCGGCCGCGGTCGTAATCCATGCAAAGCTTTCTGCCATATCTTTGCGCTTTGCACCGACTGCCTGACCAACCAGTGTCGTCGCCGCTGCCTCCATGCCATACCCCGGCATATAGCACAGCGATTCTGCTGTCACGGCAAAGGAATTCGCCGCAATAGCCCTGGTGCCAAGCGGTGCAACGATCCGCGTAGAAACCACCTGTGCAAGACACAATGCCGACTGTTCCAGTGCCATCGGGACACCGATGCGCACCGCTTTGTTCAGATCATTCTTCTTTAATTTCCATGTGCCCCCAAGACGCAGGGCAAGTAATGGCGAGCGCATGCATACCGCATACAGCATCAATACCGCACATACGGCAAATGACAATGCCGTACCAAGCGCTGCCCCTTTTACCCCCATGCCTGCGCCCCATACCGTTAACGGCTGTCCAAACAATGTCACCGTACGGCTTGGAAAGATCAGGAAGCAATTAAATACCACATCCAGCAGACAAGTCAAAGACGCCAGAATGCTTGGCGTACGCATATTGCCGGTACACTGCAGCATCCCCTGCCCCAGATAAAACATCATGCGCACCAGCAGAAACTGCCCGTATACCGAAAAATACGCCGTCGCATCCGGACAGATCGCTTCTTCCGCCCCAAGCCATACCGGCAGATGCGGACTGACCAGCAGCACCACCGCCGTCAAGGCAGCACCGATCCCCGCGCACACGATCAGAGACTCATGAAACAATTCCCGCGACTTTGCATCATTCCCCGCGCCGGTCGCCTGTGCCACCTGTACGGAGAATCCCGCTACTGAGGCAAACAGCAGGCTTCCTACCAGCCATGTGCTGGAAGATACCAGACCGATGGATGCACTGGCGGCTGCTCCAAGACTGCCCACCATTGCCGCATCAATATACTGCATGACGATCTCACTGATCTGTGCCAGTATGCCCGGCAGCGCCAGCTTCCCGGTGATCGCCAGTTTCCGCCGCAGCGGTATATTTTCTTCTTCCCGCAATAAGCGGGCCAGTTCGATTTCCTGTGCCATGGTTCGTATTATACTGCATGCCCGTCATGCGTGCCAAATCATTGCCTGCATATTTCTGTTTTTCGGTATAATGAAAGTAACAAGAAAGAGAGGAATCATCATCTATGAGTTTTCCAAAAGGTTTCCTTTGGGGCGGAGCGACCGCCGCAAACCAGTACGAAGGCGGCTATATTTCCGGCGGTAAAGGCCTGGCAGTTGCGGATACACTGACCGGCGGCGACGGCATCCACGGCATTCCCCGCAAGTTCTCCATCATCCTGAAAGACGGTACAAAGACGACCATCGGCGGCAGAGAAGAAGTCCCGGCCGGCGCCAAGGCATTTGTAGACCCGGATGTCTACTATCCAAGCCATCAGGCAACCGATTTCTATCACCACTGGAAGGAAGATATTGCCCTGTTTGCAGAAATGAACTGCAATGTATTCCGTCTGTCCATCAACTGGACCCGCATCTTCCCCAACGGCGACGATGCACAGCCGAATGAAGAAGGCCTGCAGTTCTATGACAACGTCTTCGATGAGTGCAGAAAGTACGGCATCGAACCGCTCGTTACGATCTATCATTTCGACTGCCCGCTGCATCTTGCGAATGAATACGACGGCTGGGTATCCCGCCACACGGTCGACGCCTTTGAGAACTATTGCCGCACCGTATTCACACGCTACAAGGGCAAGGTTCACTACTGGCTGACGATCAACGAGATCAATATCAATACGAACTTCATGATGAACGGCATTCATGAGCACATTTCCAACAAGCAGAATGCCGAACAGTGCAGATGGCATCTGTTTGTCGGCAGTGCCCTGGCAGTTACCATCGGCCACGAGATCGATCCGACAAACAAGATTGGTCTGATGATCGCACACGGCGCAACGTATCCGTATTCCTGCAACCCGGAAGATGTCATGTGCGAGATCACAACAGCCCATGATCAGAAATGGTTCTATGGCGATGTCCTGTGCCGCGGCTACTATCCGGCATACAAGGTCAAGCAGCTCGAACGCGACGGCATCGTAATCAAGAAGGAACCCGGTGATGACGAACTGCTGAAGAAAGGCGTCGTAGACTTCTACTCCTTCTCCTATTACAGTTCTGCCACCTATGCGGCACATCCGGAACAGATCAAGCAGGTCGAAGGCAACCAGGTCAGAGGCCTGCAGAACCCGTATCTGAGCGCTTCTGAATGGGGCTGGACGATCGATCCGCTCGGACTGCGCATCAACCTCAACCAGATCTATGACCGCTACCAGCTGCCGATGATGATCGTTGAAAACGGTCTTGGTGCCATCGACAAAGTCGAAGCAGACGGCTCCATCCATGACTCCTACCGCATTGACTACATGCGCAAGCACATCCAGGTCATGAAAGATGCCATTGAGATCGATGGCGTTGACCTGTTCGGCTATACACCATGGGGACACATTGACCTCGTATCCGCCGGCACCGGTGAAATGCGCAAGCGCTATGGCTTCATCTACGTTGACCGTGATGACGACGGCAACGGTGACTTTGCCCGCTCCAGAAAAGATTCTTTCTACTACATGCAGAAAGTCTACGGTTCCAACGGCGAAGAACTCTGATTCCAAAAGGCACGAAACCGTGCCTTTTTTTGTACAGTCCCGCTGTCATAATTGCCTTGTTTACAGGAGGTATATATGACAGTTAAAGTATCCAATTTTGAAAATGAAGACCGTAAAATCATTTCCCGCCTCGGCAATTTCAGCGTTCTCGAACACCTGCGGGACATGTCCGTCGCCCCGGGCAATGCCATGGATCACTACTACATGGCAAAGATGGGCGTATGCAGAAGACAGCTGGTCGTGGATCTGGACGGTTCCAGTTCTCTGGTAACCCAGGCCGGTGCCATGCAGTGGATGTTCGGCGATGTCAATGCAACGACCGGTCTGAAAGGCGTCGGAGACCTGTTTGGAAAAATGGTCAAGGGAGCTGTCACAAAGGAATCTGCGATCAAACCGGAATATATCGGCAAAGGACGCATTGTTCTTGAACCGACCTACAAATACATCCTGCTGCAGGATGTCGGCGAATGGGGAAAAGCAGGCATGTCCATCGAAGACGGCATGTTCCTGGCATGCGAAGGCAGCGTAGAGCACAAGATCGCCGCCCGCACCAATCTTTCTTCCGCAGTCGCCGGTAATGAAGGACTGTTTAATCTTTCCCTGCGCGGACGCGGCATTGCCGCTCTGGAAAGCAATGTACCGGCTTCGGAGCTCATCACCGTTGATCTGGAAAACGATGTACTGAAGCTGGATGGCAGCTTTGCCGTCTGCTGGTCGACCTCCCTGCAGTTCACTGTGGAGCGCTCTTCGAAGTCGCTGCTGGGATCTGCGGTCAACGGGGAAGGCCTGGTCAATGTATTCCGCGGCACCGGCCGTGTGCTGATTTCTCCAAGCGCACCGTCGACGTCATCGCTCTTCCGTACCACGCATAACTAAAAGAAGCGGGCATATGTCCGCTTCTTTCTTACAGATAATACAGCATTGTCAACAACGGCATCGTTGCCAGGCATACGATCGTTGTGACGGTGTTGATCGCCGTTGCATAGCCGGCATCTTTCCCATACAGCTGCGCCATCTGCGTAATGGTCGCTGCACTGGGCGTCATGACTGCCATCAGGCTGATATACAGGATCGTTTCCCCATTGGGATTCATCCCGGTCAGTCCGCTCAGCTTCATGATCAGGATGACCAGTGCCGGGATCACCAGCATCTTCAGTGCAGTAATGATCCAGATGCGTTTTCCCTGCATCATTTTCTTCAGATCACACCCTGCCAGTATGATGCCGATCATCATCATGGATACCGGTCCGATCGTACTTCCCAATGTCTTTACTGTGCTCTGCAGGATGCCCGGCAGCTGTATATGCAGTATGAACATGATCAGTCCGGCAATACACGCCAGCAGATTGACATTGGTCACTATGGACTTCACATCCATTCCCCGCTTTTCTTCGATCAGTGACTTGCCATGCGTCCAGACGATCATCAGCTGCGTCACAAGGAATGCACTGGCGTAAATCACCCACTCTTCGCCAAGGATCGCCAATACGAGCGGTATGATCAGATTTCCCGCATTGGAATACAGCAGGGACCCTTTTTCAATCGTATTCAGCGGGAAGAAGCGGTCCAGTCCATATACGATCACAAACAGCAGGACATGGATCACAATTGCAAAGATAAACGCCAGCAGGAAGCCGGAAGCGATCTCTGGCGTATAACTGATCTGAAACGCATTCAGGATCGTACACGGACAGATGATATACACGATCAGTACGGAGAGCACTTTGCTGTCTTCTGCTTTTAATAATCCCATTTTGACAAGCACATAGCCGCATAACAGGATCAGAAACAGCTGCAGGATCTGATTTGCCAATAATAATGCCATAAAAACCTCTTAAAAGTGAATTCCCTTCCGGCGGGATTCGATCGTATCCCCTGCCGCCTTGCGGACTGCATTCAGTGTTTTTCGCAGGTCCTCATTTGCCTCATGGAACACCGTGCTGTCAATGATGCGGCCGGTATTTCCTTCGCCCTGCTTCAATCCAAGGGATAATACGACACGGCTGCGGTACAGCGGAAACGTATCGGCGGTGCACCGGCGCAGACTTGCGGCCATGGTGATATCCGTCTGCCGCAGCAGGCGGATCTGGGCAAGGATCTGAAACGGCAGGTTCCTGCTCAGACACAGATCCTGCAGTTTCTGTTCAAACAGCTGCAGCGACTGCCGGAAGTCTTCCGTACGGATGGTATCTTCCAAGAAACCGCTTTTGAGAGCCTGTGCTTCCATCTGCTTCAATGTCGTTTCCCGCTGTGTTTTCAGACACTGGTCTCCGGCATAGATATACATGTCGAATTCCTTTACGATCTGAAAACACTTCTCATACAGGTCATCCATGCGCGATACATGACGCAGCAGCGAACTGTGGTGGATCTCAAGCCGCCGTGCCGCTTCCGTTAATGCGGAATTAAAACGGTCATAGATGGATTTAAAGTGTGCCAGCGACTTTGCATCGTTTGCGGAAATATCCGGTGTATTGTCGAAATCCCGTTCAAACTCACGCAGTTTCTTTAACAGTGTGCGGATATCCGCATCGATCTCATTGAGATCATTTGCCGGGATGGAAAACAGAGAGGATTCCGTAAAAGCACTGACTTTCCGCTGTGCCGCATTTCCATACTGCAGCACCATAGTCCTGTTTGTTACATCGATTTCTGCGGCAAATTCCTTTGCCTGAGCGATCTGCCGGTCGGAAAGACGGGTCATGTACGGTCTTCCGCCGCTTTCTTTTTCTTCCAGTTCCAATGCGATTCTTTCATCTGTTTCACTCATATGCGCCTCACACTGCAACTATATTACCAGAAATATGCCCGGCGAAAAGAAAAAGGCACATTTCTGCGCCTTTTATCTGTCGTCAGTCAAGCTTCGGGCCGGCTTCAACCAGCTTCTTGCCTGCTTCATTGGACTCATACTTGTGGAAGTTCTTAATGAAGCGTCCGGCAAGATCTTTTGCCTTGTCTTCCCATTCCTTGGCATCTGCGTATGTATCACGCGGATCCAGGATCGCCGGATCAACACCCGGGAGTTCTGTCGGTACTTCGAAGTTGAAGTACGGGATGTTCTTTGTCGGTGCTTTGTTTACATCGCCATTCAGGATCGCATCGATGATGCCGCGGGTATCCTTAATGGAGATACGCTTGCCTGTGCCGTTCCAGCCAGTGTTGACCAGATATGCCTTTGCACCGCTCATTTCCATCTTGCGGACCAGTTCCTGACCATACTTTGTCGGATGCAGTTCCAGGAATGCCTGGCCGAAGCATGCGCTGAAGGTCGGTGTCGGTTCTGTAATACCGCGTTCTGTACCAGCCAGTTTTGCTGTGAAACCGGACAGGAAGTAGTACTGTGTCTGTTCCGGTGTCAGGATGGATACCGGCGGCAGTACGCCGAATGCATCTGCAGAAAGGAAGATAACATTCTGAGCAGCCGGACCAGCGGAGATCGGCTTAACGATCTTTTCAATGTGATCGATCGGATAGGAAACACGTGTGTTCTCTGTAACGCTCTTGTCAGCGAAGTCGATCTTGCCTTCTGCATCAACCGTAACGTTTTCGAGCAGTGCATCTCTGCGGATCGCATTGTAGATATCCGGTTCGGAATCCTTATCGAGGTTGATGACCTTTGCATAGCAGCCGCCTTCGAAGTTGAAGACACCGTCATCATCCCAGCCGTGCTCATCATCACCGATCAGAAGACGCTTCGGATCCGTGGACAGTGTTGTTTTGCCTGTTCCGGAAAGGCCGAAGAAGATTGCTGTGTTCTTGCCTTCCATATCGGTATTTGCAGAGCAGTGCATCGCAGCGATGCCCTTGAGCGGCAGATAGTAGTTCATCATCGAGAACATGCCCTTCTTCATTTCACCGCCATACCATGTGTTCAGGATGACCTGCTCACGGCTTGTGATGTTGAAGGCAACGGCTGTCTCAGAGTTCAGGCCCATTTCCTTATAGTTGTCAACTTTTGCCAGAGATGCTGTATAGACAACAAAGTCCGGTTCAAAGTTCTTGAGTTCTTCTTCCGTCGGCTTGATGAACATGTTGCGGACAAAGTGTGCCTGCCATGCGACTTCCATGATGAAGCGTACAGCCATGCGTGTGTCTTTGTTTGCACCGCAGAAAGCATCAACGACAAACAGTCTCTTGTTGGACAGTTCCTTCTGTGCCAGTCCCTTCAGGACAGCCCAGTTCTCTTCGGAGAGCGGGTGGTTGTCATTCGGATATTCCGGTGTATTCCACCATACAGTATCCTTGGAGTTTTCATCCATGACGATATATTTGTCCTTAGGAGAACGTCCGGTGTAGATACCTGTCATTACGTTAACAGCGTTCAGTTCTGTCAGCTGTCCCTTTTCATAACCTGTCAGAGCCGGATTCATCTCTTCTTCGAACAGCTGTTCATAGGAAGGGTTGTATACGATCTCTTTTGCACCGGTAATACCGTACTTTGTTAAATCTAATGTGCTCATATCATTACCTTCTTTCTTGTGAAATCAAAATCAATTCCTTAGGTATTCTAGTCTTTTTCTGCCTGAAATGAAATACTTAATCCTGTGAAAATAGTGAATTCATCTGAAATCTGATACCGGATGGGACGGCTTTCTGTTAGTAAGCGCTTACTTTTGAAATTGGCCATAAGAAAAACACAGAACAGTTCTCTGTTCTGTGTCTGTTTCTTATGCGCCGAAGATCTTCAGCATGAAGCCGGCCGCGACTGCAGAGCCGATAACACCGGCGACATTCGGGCCCATGGCATGCATGAGAAGATAGTTGTTCGGATTTGCCTTCTGGCCTTCCATCTGGCTGACACGGGCAGCCATCGGTACAGCAGATACACCTGCCGAACCGATCAGCGGGTTGACCTTTCCGCCGGTGACCTTGTACATGATCTTGCCAAGCAGAAGTCCGCCGATGGTGGAGAAGCTGAATGCAATCAGACCGAGGATAACGATCTCGATCGTACGCAGGGTCAGGAATGTTCCGGCAATTGCCTTGGCACCTACCGAGATGCCGAGGAAGATAATGACGATATTGGTCAGTGCATTCTGGGCAGTATCGCTCAGACGGTCTGTCAGACCGGTTTCCTTTAACAGGTTGCCGAACATCAGCATACCGACTAACGGTGCTGTATCCGGAATCAGAAGAACAACGAAGATCGTAACAGCGATCGGGAAGATGATCCGCTCTTTTTTCGAGACAGCACGTGTCTGCTTCATGACCGTCTTGCGCTCTTTTTCTGTTGTAACAAGACGCATCAGCGGCGGCTGGATCATCGGGATCAAAGCCATGTAGGAATATGCTGCGATGGCAATTGCCGGCAGATATTCCATTGCCAGTTTGGAAGCCGTCAGAATGGCAGTCGGGCCGTCTGCACCGCCGATAACACCAATAGCAGCCGCAACCTTCGGATCAAATCCGAGGACCAGAGCCATTAAGAAGGCAGTGAAGATACCAAACTGTGCACCCGCACCCATTAACAGGGATGACGGATTGGCAATTAACGGTCCGAAGTCGGTCATTGCACCGGTCCCAAGGAATACCAGGGACGGGTAGATGCCGTATTCGACACCGAGTGAAAGATAATGGATCAGTCCCTCAGACAGACCTGTCCGCGGCAGATTTGCCAGCAATACGCCGAAGGCGATCGGGATCATCAGCAGCGGTTCGTACTTCTTGTGGATGCCAAGATACAGCAAGAAGCACGCAAACAGGATCATTACCAGGGAACGCGGGTCCTCCAGAAGACCGGCAAAACCGGATTCCTGGAAGATCTTCATCAGTATTTCAAGAATATTCATCGTTTCGCCTCTACTTGATTGTTGCGATGACCTGATCTGTCTGAACGGTATTTCCCTTATTGACAGTTACCGATGTGATCGTTCCTGCACGCGGAGCGACGATCTCGTTCTCCATTTTCATAGCTTCAAGGATAAAGAGGACATCTCCCTCTTTGACCGATGCGCCGACATTGCAGCGGACATCCAGAATGGTACCCGGCATCGGGCACTTGATCGGATCTCCGTCTCCTGCAGCGACCGGAGCCGGTGCTGCCTTGGGTGCTTCCTGAACCGGTGCAGCTGCAGCCGGTGCGGGTGCCGGTGCTGCGGCTTCTGCCGGTCCGGTATAAACGGCAGTGGCTTCACCCTTTTCCACTTCTACTTCATATTTCTTGCCGTTCAGTACAACAATATATTTCATCTGTGACTCCTCCCTTTCAGTCTATAGCCCGGATGGACCGGAAGACCAGCTGATCCAGAGGGATCTTTGTCTGGTCAGCGACAATCGCCATGATGCAGGCAGCGGTCTTTTCATCGACATCGTACAGTGCGAGTTCTCCGCCGTATACTACATGTTCCTTCGGTTTCTCCGCCTTCACTTCTTCGACCGGCACCGGTGCTGCCGGTACAGTCTTCTTACTGCTTCCTTCTACTGCTGTGACGACTTTATTGATGCATACAATGATCATCCACAGCAGGCACAGCATCAGGAAGACGACCAGGAAGCCGGATGCAGCAACGATCAATGCCTCTGGTGCCGACATGCTTACTCAGCCTCCTGAATGGTATAGCTGACTTTGAGTGCTTTCTTTTCTTTGCGTTCTCTCAGGAACTTTTCAGCCTGCTGCGGGAATGCAACATAGCTGAGAACGTCTTCTTCACTCTCTGCAAGGTCGCCCAGATATTCTCGCGCTGCCGGGATCTCCGGTGCAATCGTATCGTCGTAGCGGCCTTCAAACGGCTTCTCATCGCCCAGAGCGAGCTTCATCAGTTCTTCACTGATCGGAGCCGGTGAAGAACCGTATTCACCACGGCAGTAAGCCTTGACTTCTTTGGAGATATTCTTGTAATGACCGGTCAGTACGTTGGTAACTGCCTGTACACCGACCATCTGGCTCATCGGTGTAACTAACGGCGGATAACCCATGTCCGCACGGACAAGCGGTGTTTCCACCAGTACTTCGTCCAGCTTGTCGAGCTTGTCAACAGCTGTCAGCTGGGAGATCAGGTTCGACAGCATGCCGCCCGGGATCTGGTAGTTCAGAGCTTCGATCTTTGTTGTCAGAACAGACGGGTTCAGTCCGCCTTCCTTCAGGAAGCGTGCCTGTACCGGCTTGAAGTGATCATTGATCTTAGCGCATTCACGCAGTTTGACACCGCAGTCATAGCCCATTTCATCCAGTGCATATACCATAGACTCTGTTGCCGGATGCGATGTGCCGCCGCTGAAGATGGAAATCGCTGTATCGATTCCGTCAGCGCCTGCTTCAACTGCCTTCATCAGTGTCAGCGGACCAAGACCGGTCGTGCTGTGGGAATGTACATAGACCGGGATCGTCAGTTCTTTCTTCAGAGCTGTTACCAGGTCAAAGCATACCTGCGGGCTCATGATGCCTGCCATATCCTTGATGCAGATGGAATGGCATCCCATTTCCTGCAGTGTTTTGCCAAGCTTGACATAACTTTCAAATGTGTGGATCGGGCTGATCGTATAGCAGATCGTTCCCTGTGCGTGGCCGCCTGCCTTGATGCATTCATCGATTGCAGTAGCCATGTTCTTCGGGTCATTCAGAGCGTCGAAGATACGGATGATGTCGATACCGTTTTCGACCGACTTGCGGACGAAAGCACGTACTGTTTCATCGGAATAATGTTTGTAGCCCAGAATGTTCTGACCGCGCAGAAGCATCTGCAGCTTTGTGTTCTTTACGCGCGAACGGATAAAACGAAGCCGTTCCCACGGATCTTCATTCAGATACCGCAGACAGGAATCAAAGGTAGCACCGCCCCAGACTTCCAGAGAGTAGTAACCTGCCTTGTCCATTGTCTCGAGGATATCCTCGAAGTCCGAGCGCGGCATACGTGTAGCGATCTGCGACTGGTTCGCATCACGCAGCACCACTTCGGTAATATGTACTTTTCTATTCATATTCTCCTCCCGGCAAAAAAGCCGCTCCTAACATAATAAAGGTTTTTTCCGATTTCGGGGGAAAAAATTCAATATTTGCGGCTTTTTGCATATTTTTTACGTTTTTTTTGTTATTTTCTACATATCGCGGGGCCCCATGCCGGGTGCATCCCCCCGTCCCTGGTGCACATGACAGCCAATTGCTTCCATGCGTGCCTTCATTTTTTCAATGCTTTCCGCTGCCTCTTCACCGGTGCTGATCTTTCCGTCATACAGCATGTATTTGCCGCGTACGTTTTTCGGTGAAAGATTCGGCATGATCACATTGGCGCCTGCCAGTATCCCCTTCTCCCGTCCATAGGGATCGATCGTACCAAGGGCTGTCGTAGCCGGCAGAAGCACCTTCGGCAGCATCAGTCTCACAATGGCAAGCAGATAGATCGTCAGTTCACTGCCGCCGGAGGGCATAGCATGAAACGGTGTATCTTTATGGGCAATAAAGGGACCCATGCCGACCATGTGCGGCTGCAGTTCTTTCAGAAAGAACAGATCATCCACCAGATTGTCCAGTGTCTGGTATGGTGCCTCCACCATCATCCCTGCGCCGACCTGATAGCCGATCTTTTTCAGATCACAGAGACAGCGCTTCCGGTTTTCCAGCGTCAGTTCGGACGGATGCAGGCGGCTGTAGTGGATGGGATCCGCTGTCTCATGACGCAGCAGATAGCGGTCTGCTCCGGCATTGTAATACAGCAGATACTGTTCATATGTTTTCTCGCCGATCGACAATGTGACGGCTGTATCGGGCATCTCACGCTTGATGGAGCGCACGATGTCCGCAATATCCTCATCGCTGTATGAAAGGTCTTCTCCCGACTGCAGCACGATCGTACGGAAGCCAAGCTCATATCCCTGCCGTGCACATGTCAGGATCTCTTCTTTGCTGAGATGATAACGCTCTGCCTTTGTATTGGAACGGCGCAGACCGCAGTAGTAGCAGTCATTGCGGCAATAGCTGGAGAATTCGATCAATCCGCGCAGATAGACATTTTTCCCAAAATTCTCTTCTTTGCGGATACGGGCTTTTGCGAACAGTTCTTCTGCGCTTTCTGCATCGCGCTCGGCGATGAGACGACGCAGTTCATCCCGTGGAAGCGTGCCTTCCGCAAACAGCTGTTCAATGCGTTCTGTCTGCTTCATGCCTTGGAATAGGCCGTTTTTACCGTTACACCAGGCAGGCGGCCAAGCTTGCCTGTCATGGCGCTGATCGTCTCATTGGGAGCGTCCACTGCCACACTGATGATCGAGAGTCCTTTTTTCGGATACGGAATGCCCATGCGTCCGATGATGATGGATCCGTATTCGTGCAGGATTGCATTCAATTCTGCGACAGCGTCTTTGTTTTCAACGATGATGGCCGCAACAGCGATTCTTGTGTCTTCCATGATTCCTCCTCATTCCGGTATGACCACATGGTCCAGGATACCCTGCAATTGTGCGATGGCGATGCCGTAGTTGGTGATCGGCACACCGCTTTCTTCCGCCTGATGGATGCGGGACAGGATGTATTTACGGTTGAACATGCATCCGCCGCACATGATGATCAGATCATACGACGACAGATCTTTTGGGAAATCCGCACCGGCATAGACTTCCGTCACAAGCCCTTCCCCATACTTTTTCCGCAATAGACGCGGTATCTTCACCCGTCCGATATCCTCGGACAGCGGTGCATGTGTGCAGCATTCTGCAATGAGCACACGGGAATTCTCATTGAGTTCTTCCATCTTCCGTGCCCCTTTGACGCAGGCGTTTATATCGCCTTTGAATGCGGCAAACAGGATGGAAAACGATGTCAGCCGGGATTCTGCCGGTGTGCGAAGCTGCACATCGCGGAATACCTGGGAATCGGTAATGATGAGATCCGGTGCCTGCTTCATATTGGCCAGTGCTTCTTCCATCTCTTCCGGAGCCACGCATGTGATGATACAATGGCGCTCCAGAAGTTCCCGGATCGTCTGTGCCTGCGGCTGGATCAGTCTGCCCTTTGGAGCAGAGGCATCCTGCGGCATCACAAGCATGACGGAGGCACCGTCATCGATCAAAGAACCGGTAATGGTGCGTACATTGTGCTTTTCCCCGGCCGCTGTGATGAGTGCCTGCTTCAGTTCTTCAATGCCCTCTTTTGTGACGGCGCTGCAGGCAATGACCGGTATCTGCATGGTTGCTTCGATCCGCTTTCTCACTGCCGCAAGCGTATCGCGCGGCCATGTGTCGCATTGTGCGCATACGGCGATCACCGGGGTGCGGCGTTTGCGGAATTCTTCGATCCATGTTCTTTCCAGCAGGTCATCTTCCCGCTGTGTATACAGCACGACCGCGATCTCGCTCATTTCCATGGCTTTGCGGGATGCTTCAATGCGCATTTCGCCAAGATCACCCGTATCGTCATAGCCGGCGGTATCCAGCAGCACGCACGGACCGATCCCATGGATCTCCATCGGCTTTTTCACGACATCGGTCGTCGTTCCGGCATGTTTGCTGACGATGGATACTTCCTGGTCCGCAAAACAGTTAATCAAAGAGGATTTGCCGGCATTCATGCGGCCGAAAAAGCCGATATGCGTCCGGTTGGCTGATGATGTACTTTCCAGCATTAGTCATTCTCCTTTGGCAATGGAATCATTGCGGCATATGTTCTGCCATTGATCGTTTCCTGCATCGTATGGATCTTTACGTCGAATATGTCCTGCAGGATGTCTTCTTTTAAGATTTCTTCTTTTTCTCCAAACAGACAGGTGCCGTCTTCTTTCAAAAGAATCACACGGTCTGCGATCTGCAGTGCATGATCGGGATAGTGGGTGTTGAATACGATGGTCAATCCCTTGTCACTTTTCAGTTTTTCCAATAAGCGCAGTACACGCAATTGGTTGCGGAAATCAAGACCTGTTTCCGGTTCATCCAGGATGAGCAGTTCGGGCTGTTGTGCCAATGCACGGGCAATCAGCGTCAATTGCAGTTCACCGCCTGAGATCGCATCGGTCCGCTTATCTCTTAAGTCCATGATACCGCACTCCTGCATTGCCTCTTCAGCGATCGCACGGTCTTCGTCGCGCGGTCCCTGAAACAAAGAGAGATACGGATTGCGGCCGAGCAGGACCGTTTCTTCTACCGTATAGGCAAAGGCGGAATGCTTCGCCTGCGGCACATAGGCACTGATCTGACGCAATTGCCTGGATGGGATCTCGGACAAAGGCTGTCCATTGATCTTTACAACGCCTTCCGTTGGTTTGAGAAAACCAAGCAGACACCGCAGCAGCGTCGTTTTGCCGGCGCCATTCTGACCAAGGATCGCCGTGATCGTTCCTTCTTCGATCCCGAAGGAGAGATCATTGAGCACTTTCTGCTCTGCATAGTTGAAATGCAGATGTTCTGTCTCGATCTTCATGCCTGTATGCCTCCTGTTTTCCGCAAAAGCAGAATGAATACCGGTGCACCGATGACAGCTGTCAGGATGGATACCGGGATCTCCGCAGCGGCGATGCAGCGGGCTGCTGTATCCACGCACAGCAGGAACAGTCCCCCGAATACCAGCGAAGCCGGCAAGATGCGGGCATTGGAATTTCCAAACAGCATGCGGGCAATATGCGGCACCAGCAGGCCGACCCAGCCGATCACGCCGCACAGTGCGACAACAGATGCCGTTATCGATGCGGAAGCGGCGATCACCAGTCCTCTTAACAGCCGCAGATCCACGCCCAGTGCCCTTGCTTCATCTTCTGCCAATGACAGTACATTGAGACGATAGCGCAGAAGATAGAGGATGATGATTCCCGTCAGGATAAACGGTGCTCCATACAGCAGTGACTTCACTGTCACAGAGGACAGGGAACCCATCAGCCAGAATGTGATCACCGGCAGGACATCCTGCGGATCTGCCACATATTTAACCAACGATACCAGAGCGGAAAACAGCGAACTGATCACCATGCCGGCAAGCACCACCATGATCATGGATGACCGCTTTCCCCCGGTTACTGCAAATACCAGTACAACTGCCAATAATCCCGCTGCCAGTGCGCATGTCTGCACACCAATTGCCTGTAATCCCAGCAGGATTCCTGCGGCTGCGCCAAAGGAAGCACCATTGGCTATGCCCAGTGTATCCGGCGTGGCCAGCGGATTGCCAAACAGCGACTGAAATGCACAGCCGCTGGCCGCAAGCCCTGCCCCGGCAAGGATCGACAGCAGGATTCGGGGAATGCGGATCTGAAAGAGGACCGTATGTACATTGGCCATTTCTGATCCGCCCCCGAAGAACTCTTTAAATACCTCCGCAAGAGGAATCGTATACCGCCCCATGCACAGAGCTGCCAGGGCGAAGGCGGCTGTACAGACAATTGCCGCGATCATGCACAGGCGGTATAAGCGCGCCTGTTTCAAGGGATCCCCCTTACTTCCACGAACCGGCAGCGCGGTCCGGATGGTACATGGCTTCGATCTGCTCGTCAGTCAGATCCACGCCATACAGCGTCTTATAGTATTCACGTACATCTTTGGTCAGATCGATATCGCTGAAGATTTCCGGATATGCGATCTGTGCCAGCCATTCCAAGGTCATCGGCGTATCGACACCAGGCGTATATGTCCGATAAGTTCCTAACGGCATCTTATAGACCTGCTTGTTCTTGACTGCCTTGACGGTGCTCCAGTCATCGCTGCCGATGGCATTATCATAGAGATCCTGCGGCTGTGTCTTGGTGAAGTTTGTAATAACGATGATATCCGGATTCCATTCATAGACCTGCTCCATCGTGATCTTGGCATTGGAGTTGTCCGCTGCGACATCATGCGCCGCATTGATCGTACCGGAGGCATCGCACCACCACTGTCCGAAGAACGATGCACCGGAAGTGATCATTGTATTTTCATCATACTGGAACAGGAATAATACTTTCTTACGCTCTTCTTCTTTGACGCCTTTGAGACGTTCTTCGATCATGTTTTTGACTTCTGCGGAATAACCGGAGATATCGGTTGCCAGCTTGCGTCCCGGATAGATCTGTGACAGCAGTGCGATCCATTCATCATAGGTGCGGATGCAGTCATAGTTCCACTTGGTCGGCGATACTGCCACACTGACAAGTCCTGCATTGTCCAGCTTCTCTGCCAGTGCCTTATTGCCGGCATTGTAGTAAACGATCTGCGGCTGCAGTGCCAGCAGGGATTCAATATTGACATCTTCCCCGTCCATGATGTCGGTGGATACATTCAGCACGTCCGGATACAGCTGCGAGAGGATGCCGTTCTTCGCTGCGTTCATGCTGGCAGGCTCCATGGCATCGATCGTTTCCGCACTGCCCAGATAAACCGTCAATACGGACGGCAGCGGCAGGATGTCCAGAATTACAACATGTTCCGGATCTGTCGGCACCGTGACTTCACGGCCGGCATGATCTGTGATCGTGACTTCCTTCGGTGTTTCTGCCTGTGAAGAGGCAGCCGAAGACGGTGTGCCAGCTGAGCAGCCCGTCAGGCTCGCTGCAGCAAGCATTGCACTTAATACTGCTTTTGACATTCTGTTCATTTTCTTTCCCTCATATACCTTTCTATGTCAAACTCTTTTCCGGTAAATACCGGTATATCATCCCGGAAGATTCTTCCAGAATAACCTTCATGCGGAAACGGAATGAAGCGTGCCCTGCCGCGTCTTCCATACTGGAACAATGGATCGGCGATGATGCATTCTGCCTGTTCCATCTTTTCCAATAAGACATCTTCATCCAGTCCTTCATTTACATCCGGCCATAACGGCTGTCCGCCAAGGATCGATGCCATCGTACAGGCAAAGATCTCTTCGCCAATCACCAGGATCTTTCCATCCGGATCGTATGTCTGACAGACGGATGTGTTTTCCCCTTCACGCACTGCTTCTGCAATGCGTTTTACCATCCTTTCCCCGCTTGGCAGTCCTTCGACATACGGGATGCCGGCTGTCTTGTACAGATACTGCGCAGGGCTTCTTCCGGCTGCCGATACAACGACATTGCACTCTGCCGCATAGACTTCCGTCAATGCTTCAAAGCTCTCCCCCATGGCAAAGACACGGACAGAGAAGCCTTCTTCTTCCAGTGCTCTGCGCATGGCATCCACATTGCCCATGTGCGAGAAATCGATCGGTGTGACGCCCAGCAGATTGATCCGTCCCGGGATCTTTTCTGCCTTCTTATCGCCAAAGCGGCGGATCCATGCCTTCATGGCAAGACCGCAGCCGGACACATAGGACTTCAGACCATCCGTCGCCACCGGCAATACCGGTATGCCCGTTTCTTTTTCGATCAGACGGGCTGTGCCGCGGTAATCAAAGGCAATGATATGCGGGATCGATGCGCCGCATAATGTGATAAAGCGCGGCTTCAGATCACCGGCCGCCTGTACGACGTCCTTGATCAGGACGCTGTCATCCCCCAGTACTGCTGTCATCTCATCCAGTCCGGAAATAAACATCAGGCTGTCGGTATCATACCAGCGCGGTTCATCGTGAGTGGTATACGTAGAGTTGCAGCCGGAAGGATCATGCAGCACAGTCATTCCGCCCAGCTCATACAGCATCGAGCAGACGCCGGACACATCGGCTGTATATGTTGATGTAAATACATGTGTATGCCAGTCTTTCATCCGCAATGACACCCCCATCCCTTGACCTGCACCAGTCTGCGCATATCCTTTTCTTCCAGATATGCTTCCTGAATGAGTGCAAGCATGCGGCGGATCCCGCGGTAACCGTACATATCCCCGCTCTCCACAACATCCACGAAGTGATTCGTATCGTTGAAATAGGCCGCTTTCTGGCCAATTGCCGTGATGATGCCGTCATGTCCTCTTTCCACTGTGCGCATATTCCAGTTCAGCGAGGAATAGATCTTCAGATCCGGCAGTTCATTCTGCAGTGCTTCAAACACTGCCTTGTCTTCCGTAAAATTCTCAATAAAGCAGGATTCGACCGTAAAGCCATGCCGCTTCAGCCAGAGCGTGAAATAGAGCGGCTCATCCACAGCCGTATAATCCACGGACAATGGCATGCCATGCAGAAGCGCACATACGTCTGCTGCCATCGCATCCGTCATTTCCCGCTCTTTCCGGACCATTTCCTCACTTGGTGCATCAATGCCCACAGCTTCGCACACACGCTTCATATCTGCATCCAGCACATCGTAGTCATATGTCGTGCGCACCGGCAGCCATGTCTGCCCCAGGCGTACTTCGAGATCTTTTCCGGCTTTTGCGGCTGCCTTATGGAAAGTGATATTGGCTGCGGAAGCCCCCATCTGCAGGTATTCATCATAGGTTCTGCAGCGGGTTATATCCCTCACCTGGATGCCGTTATTGACCAGATGCATGTAGAGATCACTGTTTTCTTCCGTACGGAATTCATTGCCGATGATATTGACGCTGTTTGCTTCTTTTTCCAGCGGACGCAGCACCCGGGTGATCTGACGGCGCAGTGTAGGATCAGGCGGCGACGTGCGGCGCATGATCGGGTCCATATAGCAGTCGATAAAATCGATATCGGGATATTCCCGGCGCAGGATCTTATAGACACGCTGGTAGTTGACAGCCAGGAAATGGTGAATGCACGAAGTAAATACCATCACCATGCGCGGACGCTTTTCCAGCCGGGACAGAATCTTGACGACACCGTTGTACAGTGCCTCTTCCATATCCCCTTCCAGGATATTGTCTTCCCCGACCGTGATCGTGGACATCTGATCCATCGCACCCATTTCCGCTGTTGTAAGTACCACACCTCTGAGGCAGCTGGTCGGACAGACAAAGATCTGATGGGACTCCGGCACCAGTGTTCCGATATGCACGATATTCCATACCCCGCGGGCTGGCGAAGAATAGGAGAGACCGATATCCGCGTTATAGGCATAGGTCATATCCGCTATGCGCTGATATCCCTTCATAGTTCATCTTCCCCTTCGGACAACGTCAGCAGATGCTTTGCAAGACGGCGGATCTCTTCTGTGTAGGGAATATCCGGAAACATTGCAAAGACCGGCTGTTTTGCTTCTTCGGCTTCACTGATGCGGTTGTCCCGCGGCAGATCCGCCAGGATCTCCGTATGCAGGTCATTGGCCAGTTCTTCGACCTTTTCCCGCTCATTGGGAACGGCCCTGCGATTTAAGATGAGACCGGCAAGACTTGCATATCCGCGGTCTTTGAAGTTATCAATTGCCATGGCAATATTCGCTGCAGCATAGATCGCCATATTTTCCCCGGACGTCACGATCAGAACATGATCGGCATAGCCTTCCCGGATCGGCATGGCAAATCCGCCGCATACAACGTCTCCCAATACGTCATACAGCACGATATCCGGCTGTACGATCTCAAATACATCCCGTTCTTTTAATGCTTCAAACGCCGCCGCAATGCCGCGTCCTGCGCATCCCAGTCCCGGCATCGGTCCGCCCGACTCCGCACATACAATGCCCTGATAGCCGGTATGGATCAGATCATCGAGCTCTGCCCTGTCACGCTTTGCACGCAATACATCCAGTATCGGCGTGATCTTTTCACCGCCATGCAGATAGAGGGTCGAATCCGCCTTAGGATCACACCCGATCTGAAGCACCTTATATCCCATTTCGGCAAACGCACACGACAGCGCCGCCGTTGTCGTCGACTTGCCAATGCCGCCTTTGCCATATACTGCAAAACGATACATATCTCCTCCGTATAAAAAATGCCTGCCGAAGACATCCGGCAGGCATACCAAAACAAATCCGTTTATGCACGCTCTTTCCGCTCAGAGAATTCTTTGCGGTCGGATGACACCTTTCCCATTATACATTTTTTATTGCATCCGTACACCAGAATGCATCCTAGCGGAAATTTTTCCACAATACCGGAAGATCTTTCTCATCGATCCATTCTTCCGAATACCCGCAGTCCATGCACACATAACGCGGCACCCTGACATACGAAAAGATCGTCATTCCCACCGGGATATTATTGCCTGCTCCATATGCCTTAGCCTGTCCTTCGATACGAATGATCTGGGCCCCGCCGCATTTGGGACATACACCTGTGTTCTTCATTGGTATTCCTCCTCAATATCAATATACACGCTGAAGCACAAAAAAAGCAGGATGTCTGCACATCCTGCCGCTTTGATCAGCGTACGCGTTTGAACGGCTTAACGTCCTTAACTGCTTCTTTCGGTGTGATCCGCACTTCCCCGTTATCGAGATCGATCAGGATGTAGCGGTCATTGCCCATGCCCATTTCTTTCATATAGGACAGCTGACGGAAACCATGACGGCTTTCCATGCGCTGCCAGAGATCATGGTGCTGTTCTTCTGTCATTGCATGGATCAGATCCACGCATGCGGTATCGATCGCACAGATGTCTGTGGAAGCCAGGATGCCGACGTTCGGTGTAACGACCGGCTGTGCCGCAAGACCTTCACAGTCGCAGGATACCGACATGTTCCGCATGACGTTGACATACGTTACATTCTCACCGAAGAAGTCGATCGTTGCCTTGGTGGATTCCGTGATCTTTTCCATCAGTTCTTCCTGTACAACACCCCACTCATCACCGTTTTTGGCATGGATCATGCCTTTGCCGATGCGGCCGTCTGCACAGCCGATACCGATGTTCTTGTTGGAACCGCCGAAACCGCCCATCGTATGGCCCTTGAAGTGCGTCAATACGAACAGGGAATCATAGTCAGTCATATGGGAACCATGGGTCATATGATCAAACCATTTGCCGCCCTTGACCGGCAGATCCACAGTACCGTCTTCGTCCATGATATCTACTTTGCAGAAATCCCATCCATTGACCTTCAGCGTGTCACGGTGTTCTTCTGTTGTATAGCGGTCACCGACATAGTATGTATTTGTTTCAACGATCACTGCATCTTTCAGTGTTTCTTCGTTCTCCATGACTTCTTTTACCCAGCTTGCCGGGACGAAGTTCGGTCCGTTCTTTTCACCGGTATGCAGTTTGACTGCTACCTTGCCGGTCATTTTGGCACAGACCTTTTCATATGCCTTGCGAATTCCTTCCGGAGAGATGTCACGAGTGAAATAAACGATGGATTCATTACCTGTACGGGCTTCTGCCGGTACATACACATTGCCGTTTACTGCGGCTTTGACTTCTGCCATATTGGTATTCTCCTTTTCTTTACCTGTATTATACCGGTTCCTCTGCCGGCATGCACGTTTCCTGCATCTGTTTTTCTTCCAGCAGTGCTTCATTCAGCGCCGCTCCCAGCAGCAGTATCATCATCAGTATCTTCAGCCACAGAATGACGATCACGATCGCCGCCAGTGATCCATAGATGACCGATGCACGCCAGAAGCGCGGGATCCAGTACGCAAATCCTGCCGTAAAGACGACCCATAGCACACTGGAGAAAACAGCACCGGGCAACTGGTCTGTCAATTTGCGCTTTCCCGCAGGAAGATAGGTATATGTCAGCCACAATATGCACATCATTGCCGCAAGTGATATGAGTGAACTGTAATGCAGAAAGGACGAAATGAATGCGGCTGTTTCCTGCAGCCCTGCCTTTTCCAGTAGTGCTACAGCCAGTGCCTTGATGGAAGAGCCAAGCAGACGGAATACAAGCAAAGACGGCATCAGCAGGATATAGAGCAATGTAAAGATGAATGCTCTTCTGTGGCCGGCCAGGATCCGGCTTTTATTCTGCCGGATATGTTCGAGGCAGTTCTGTATGGCAATGACACCGCGCGATACCGTCCAGAACAATGTCACGATGGATACCGATACCGCGATATTGCCGGAGCTGTCCCGCAGATTGCGGAAGATCCCTTCCAGCAGATCCCGCAGTTCTCCGATCTGCACCCACCGTTCCATCGTATAGATCATATCGTCCGCGGTAAGCCCCGGCAAAAGCACAGCTGTCCAAAGGATCAGCACAAGCATGGGAACCATTGCCGTCAGAATATACAAAGCCGCATAGCCGGAATATACCGGCATCTGCCGCGTATGATACAGATATGCTGTTTTCTTTATAATGCGAATCCACTTTCTTTCCATATTGTCATACTAGCATTCCTGACTGTTTCCGACACGCACTTTGTAAAAAAAGAACGTACATTTTGTACGTTCCTGTTCATTCACGCAGCCGTCTTTCCTTTTCCAGTGCTTCGCTTTTCCCATGGATCCTGCCCAGTCCGTAAAACAGCAGGGAGGCACAGATCAGATTGATAAAACCAAGAGAACTTCCATTCAGTGAATTTCCAATTCCGATAAGCATGTTTCCGATGCCGATCCATAACAGCATCACAGCGATCCGCTTCAGATGCGAGATGCGCGAATCCAGATCGGAAAACAGATCAAATGTACCAAACTCTGCCCGTTTGCGGAAATAGATCCACTGGATACATCTGCCGATGAATTCCGCCTCGGTTTCTTCCATGAATGCAATATATCCCGGATCAGAACCGTGCATTTCCAGACGTACTGTATATTCTCCCGGTTCGCATCGTTCAAATACATACCGGCAGAGGCCGACATCACACAACACCCAGCCGGACATTGCCATCTCATTCAGCCAGGCTTCTTCTTTGTCGAAATCCCAGACAAAGAACCATTTATAGATCGTTTTTGTTTCCATCATATGTTCCTTTCAGAACGGCTTCCCCGTTCGCTACCAGTTCCTTCAGTCGTTCCAGTTCCTCATACAGGACATCTTCCCCTGCCTCCGTCAGACAGTAGACCTTGCGTCTTCCGCCTTCCGACGGTTTGGACAGCGGGATGATCCATCCCTTTTCGCACAATACATTCAACGCTCCGTACAGCGTCCCTGCGGCCAGGCGCACGCGTCCTTTGGACAATCGTTCTGCCTCCTGCATGATGCCATAGCCATGCCGGGGAACGTTCAATGCCAGCAGGATGTAATAGGTTGCTTCAGTCAGTGCACTTTCCTGCATGTGTTCACCTCCTATCGTCTTCCGTTATATCGGTATCCGATATATCTATTTACAATATATCGGTTGCCGATATAGTTGTCAATCAAAAAAAGCAGGCGAACCTGCTATTGGATGGTGCGCATGGCTGCGATCGCCGTATGACGCACCAGAATTGCCGTTGTTACTGCGCCGACACCGCCCGGCACCGGCGTGGCTGCCTGTACGATGGGTTCCACCTCTTCAAACAGGCAGTCCCCGCACAGTTTTCCCTTCTTCTCATTCCAGGCAATGCCGACATCGACCACTGTCTGACCGGCAGATACATACGCCGCATCGATCATCTCCGGCTGACCGGTGCACGTAAACAGCAGATCTGCCTGTCTGGCAATCGTTTCCATATTCTGTGTTCTGGTATGGCAAATCGTCACCGTGGCATTGCGGTGCATTAGCAGCATCGCCAAGGGTCTACCTACGACAAGGGAGCGTCCCAGCACCACCGCATTCTTCCCGGTGATCGGGATATGGTAATGATCCAGTATGGCAACAGCTGCTTCGGCCGTGCATGGCGCAAAGCCGCGGTGCTTATTGGTAAATACACCTGCGAGTGAGCCGTCTGTGCAGCCGTCCACATCTTTTTCCGGCACGATCGCATTGCGTGCCCGCTCATTGTCCAGATGCTTTGGCAGCGGACGGAACAGCAGGATTCCATGCACACTGTCATCCTGGTTCAATTCATCCAGCACCCGGTAGAATTCCTCTATTTCCACATCCAGCGGAAGCACGACATTCTTCACTTCGATCCCAACGGCTTCGCACCGCATCATTGCTCCGCGCTCATAGGAGAGATCATCCGCCTTCTCCCCGACCCGGACAATGGCAAGCGTTGGTACGATTCCCATTGTGCGCAGTTTATTCGTCATATCCAATGTACCGGCATTCAGTGCATCCGCAGCCGGTTTGCCTTTCAGGATCTCAGCCATGCAGTCTCTCCCTTACACTCTCAAAACATGCCAGTGCACGTTTTGCATATTCTTCCAGAAGACGGTCTGCTTCTTCTTCCTTCGCCTGTGCATACTCTTTTTCCTTCATCAGGCGCGTATTGACCAGTACATTCAGATACGCACCATACATGGCACCATGTGCCAGCATGACCGATGTGCCGGCATCCGATACTGCCAGTTTCGATCCGATGACAGCCAGCCGTTCATCCAGTTCCACGACCTTCGTGCATAAGCGCAGGATGGCAAACGGCGGTTCTGCCGCATTGTGCAGGCATTCTTCCAGATGCTCTGCATAGCCTTCCGCATTCTTATCCATGCCATACGCCTGTGCAAGCGGGGCAAACGCAGCCGCATCTTCTTCGATGGCATCGAGAAGACGTCCCCGCACCTCTTCCGCATCCCGCATGCATTTCTGTATTTCTTCTTCGTATTCCGCATAGCGCTTCTTGCCGGTGGTCAATTGCGTGACCATCTCTGCCAAAGACGCCGCCAATGCGCCGGCCAGCGCACTGACGCCGCCTCCTCCGGGCACCGGTTTTTTTGAAGCAGCTTCCTGTGCAAAAACTTCCAATGTCATATTTTTCATGAGAAGCCTCCCTCTTTTCACCCATATTATAGCGGATAAGCAACGCATGCAAAGATGCGGTACAATTCCGCTATTGTGAAGAAAAAACGTCCCGGTTTGCCGGAACGCATACCATCCTCTTCTTACAGAAACTCATAGAGTCCCTGATACAGAGCCCGGATGGTTTTTTCATAATCACAGTCATTTACACCGATGATGATATTCAATTCACTGCAGCCGGCATCGATCATGCGTACGTTGATGCCTGCTTCAGCAATGCTCTGCAGCACTCTTGCGGCAACACCGACATTGGCAGAGATGCCCTCGCCCACCACAGCGATCAAAGACATATTGTCTTCGATGAAGATACGGTCGGGATGGAATTCCTGATCGATTTCCATGATCAGTTCATTGCGGTGCGGATCCATCGCCTTTGTATCGGCAATGACCGACATGATATCGATCGACGTCGGCGTATGCTCATACGATATGCCGTGGTTTGCAACGATTTCCAGGATCCTGGCACCAAAGCCGATCTGCGTATTCATCATGGCCATTTCGATCTGCAGGTTGGAGAATCCCTTCTTCCCGGCAATTCCCGTGACCGGATGACTTCCCCGGTCCACCGGATAGCGTGCAACGATCCACGTGCCTTCTTTCTCCGGTTCCATCGTATTGCATACCCGGATCGGAATACCGGTATTCTTTAACGGGAAGATGGCATCTTCATGCAGGACGGAGGCACCCATGTAGGACAGCTCACGCAGTTCCCGATAGCTGATATAGTGCACCGCATGGGGATTTTCGATCACTCTTGGATCGGCACTCATAATGCCTGTCACATCCGTCCAGTTCTCATACACAGTGGCTTCCACTGCCCTTGCAATGATCGCACCGGTCACATCGGAGCCGCCTCTTGAAAACACCCGTATCACACCATTTGGACCGCTTCCGTAGAAGCCCGGAATAACTGCACACTCATATTCTTCCAGAACACTCTTTGCGACATGGTAGGTCAATGCCTCTTCCAGCCGTCCGTTTTCCCGGAAGCGGATCAGATTCGCCGCATCCACAAACGGCCATCCCATATACGCAGCAGTGATCCTGGCATTGAGATATTCCCCGCGGCTGACGATCGCATCCACATTGCATCCTTCACGCAGTGTTTCTTCGATTTTTCTTCTTTCTGCCTCCAGATCAAATTCGATCTGCAGTTGCTGCACGATCCCTGCAAAGCGCTCAAAGATCCTGTCCAGCAGTTCGTTTCTGTTCTGTTCTTCTTCATATAACCGGTATAGAAGATCGGTCACTTTCTCATCCTGTGCATAGCGTTTTCCCGGTGCAGATACGACCATGAAGCGCCGCTCCGCATCTGCCTGCACGATACTGCATGCATGACGGATCCTGTTTCCGTCTGCCAGTGATGTTCCGCCGAATTTTACTGCCTTCGTCATTGCTGTTTCCTCACATCGCGCAACATGATAGCATTCACGCTTTTCTCCGTCAATCCATATATTTTTCCGCTATACTGAAGGACAGGAGGACCATTCTATGGGCAAGATCATTTTTCTCGATGTGGACGGCACATTGATCAATTACAAACTGCAGACACCGGCCAGTGCAAAAGAAGCAATTGACAAGGCACGCGCAAACGGCCACCGTGTCTATATCTGCACCGGCTGTTCCAAAGCCGAAATACTGCAGAGAGACCTGCCTGCACTTGACGGCATGATCGGTGCAAACGGCGGCTATGTGGAAGACCATGGCGAAGTCATCCTGCACCAGAGCCTTACCCCATCCCAGGTGCACCATGTGACAGACTGGTGCCGCTCACGGCATATGGCCTATGTGCTGGAAGCCAACTCTGCCCGCTATTACGATGATCTGTATCTGGAACAGGGACCGGAAGCCAATGCCCGCTACCGGGAAGGAAAAGGAGCAAAGAACGTTGACCGCGCAGCACAGAAGCAGCGCATTCTGGAACAGTACACCTATATCCGCCACGAAGATGCGGCCAGGGACGATGTCAATAAGATCAGCTTTGTCCTGCGTTCCTATCAGGATCATCTTGATTCCATCGATGAATTCCCGGACATGATCGCACATACCTGGGGCGGCGTCGGTGAGACAGCCATCTATGGTGATCTCGCTCCCAAGGGCATTACCAAGCGCTATGCCATTGAACAATTGCTGGCACATCTTGGTGCTTCCAGGGAAGATACGATTTCCTTCGGCGATGCTAAAATCGACCTGTCTATGTTTGAACTATGTGCATACAACGTTGCCATGGGCAATGGCGGTGAAGAGATCAAGGCAGCAGCCGACTACGTCACCGATGATGTCGATGCGGACGGTCTCTATAATGCCTTCCGCTATCTGAAGTTGATTGACTGAGTGAACAAAAGAGTTTCGGCCATATGACCAATGCCGGTAAGTTAAGGCAATTGACAAACAAAACGAACTAAACTTGGTTCTCATCAATATGATGGGGACCTTTTTTTTGGAATTTGATTGAAATGACTTGACAACGCCATAAAAATCGGGGCCGCTTCGCGGCCGTCG
>JAFYHC010000059.1 GCA_017539385.1 Solobacterium sp.
CCAATGCCGGTAAGTTAAGGCAATTGACAAACAAAACGAACTAAACTTGGTTCTCATCAATATGATGGGGACCTTTTTTTTGGAATTTGATTGAAATGACTTGACAACGCCATAAAAATCGGGGCCGCTTCGCGGCCGTCGTTAAAGGTGAGGGATCAAGGAGGCCTCACCTTATGAAACATATTTATACATCTGTACAAGATCTGAAATGCATTGTTTTTAATTTGTCTGTGTGTTCATTGAAGAATTCTTTCTCTTTGTTTACGACGATTTCTGTGTCAATAACGGCGCCGAAGGTCTGTTATGCTCAGTAATCCGCTCAGGCTTCTTGATCAGTACCTGAAAGCTGATCTTCACTGCCATATCGATCTGATCAGAGGTGATAATCCATCTTCTTTCACCCGGCAGAGGGTCATATCGATACAGGATCTTCTTCTGCAGATGTTAACCAGAAAAAACAGGACCCAATTTTCCGAAGTTATGGCTTATTATGATTCCATGAACAAATCGATGCCTGTTACTGAAAAAGCGTTCTTTACCGCCAGAAAGAAATTCAACCCTGAAGCTGTGCGCGTCATGTCCAATGAGTATATTGCAAAGATTTATGATGATTATGACGACAGTATAAAGAAGTGGAAGGATCTGGTCATATTGGGAATAGACGGCTCAAAATGCATTGTTCCGAACACGGATGAAAACCGCCTGTATTTCGGTACACATGACAATGGTTCGGGCACCGCTCCTGCAATGGCACTGATATCAACACTGCATGATTCCATCAATAACCTGAAGCTCGATGTTCAGGCCGATAGGATCGATGGAAATGAGAAGGATCTGGCACTCAGACATATCAATGAATACTGTGACAACTATCATCAGAAAGCGTTGTTTGTATTTGACAGGGGATATGTTTCGATCCGCATCATGGACAGAATCACGGAGCGCTCTCAGTATTTTCTGATGCGCTCAACAAGTGCTGCATACAAAAAGTATTTTGATCAGGTTGAAACCGGGGAAGACAAGGAACTAGAGATAACATTTGACAGAGTGAGTACCAATGATTACCGGAATGACAGAGCATTCCGGATCCACCTGCTCAATACCACGTACAGATTCCGCTTCGCAAAAATAGTGATCGGAACAGATGAAGACGGCAATGAGAACGTGGAGTATCTGATAACAAATCTGCCGAAGGAAATTATATCAACAGAAGAACTGAAAGAAGCTTACTGGCTCAGATGGGGCATTGAAACATCATATAACCGATTAAAAAACAGAATGGGGATGGAAGAATTCAGCGGGTATAAACCATACCTCATTCTTCAGGACATATATGCGGATACATGGATGTATAATCTTGTTTCGTTGAAAATCATGGAAGCGAATGAGACAAAACCTTTGGAGCAGAAAGACGGTGAATATACTGTCAGCAGGAACTTCAACAAATCCGCCGGTGTCTTGAAAACATATCTTTTGAAGTCTTTGATGACGGAAGATGAATCAGAACAGACACGGCTGCTGGAATGCATAGACAATACTGTAACGAGCAGTCTTAACTGGGTGAAAAACGGTACCCGTTCTTTTGAGAGAAAGTCATCTGTAAATAAATCTGCAGTTTCTTACCGGAAAACATATTGAACTAATAGCCTGCAAACCCGGAATGTTGTTTTCATAATGGTTATTTTCAAGACCTGTTACCTGGAATTTGATAAAAAAATCCGGTTATGTGATATATGTTCACACATAACCAGATTTTAAATTTTGTCAATTGCCTTAACTTACCGGCATTGGCCATATGACCGAAACTCTTTTTTACTCCAATGGTGTCTGGTAGTAATTGCCGATGATGCGCTCAACCGCATTAACGGATATAAATGCATGCGGGTCAATTTCCAGTATGCATTTTTCTACATCACGCAGCTGATAGGTATTGATCGACAGCATCAACAGCGTATGGTCCTGGTGGCTGTAGGCGCCCTGGCAGGCAATGCGGGTAATGCCATGGCGGCAGATCTTGAATACACCGGTGCAGATCTCATCCGGCTTATCCGTAACAACGTGCAGGCGCGATACTTTGTAGCGCTGGTGCATCATTCCGACGACTTCCTTGGATACATACTGGAAGATGATGGAATACAGTGCCTGGTTCCATCCATACAGATAGCCTGCGCATGCCAGCACGATGGCATTGAATGCAAAGATATAATTCCATGTCGGACGGTGCAGACGCTGGGAAAGATCAATGGCAATGAAATCCGTGCCGCCGGTAGAACCATTGCTTTTCAATGTAATGCCTACCGCAAATCCATTCACCAGTCCGCCAAACACAGCGATCAGAAGCGGATCCTGCGTGATCACGGGCAATTGGATAATACCGGTCATAATGGATGACAGCGTATACCATAATACGGAGTACAGGACAAACTTATGTCCGATCGTCTTATAGATGAATAATGTCGTCGCAATATTCAGAATGAAATAGACCACACTGAACGGAATGTTCAGACCAAACTGGTCAGCTGCGATCAGAGAGATCAGTCTTGATACACCGGCATAACCGCCCGGAAACAGGTTGCCGGAGCGGACAAAAACGACCATTCCGATGGAATAGATCAGCGCAGAAATAAATATTGCAGCGATGCGCGGCAGGTCTTTCCTGCCAAAACGAACCGTAGTTTTCATAGGTACCTCTTTTTGTACGTGCATATTCAGTGTAAACCAGGAAACAGTGAATGCAAGAAAAGAATGAAGCATTACTGCCTCATTCTTCATAAAGGGAAATCCATGGAAGAAGGATTGAAAAAGCCATCCGGACGGGATGGCTTCAATGCATTTCAGCGAATTATTTGCACTCTGCTGCACCAAGATCAACACCCTGGTTGAAGTTGCGTGCGTTTTCAAGTGTAACAGCTGCGATTGCCTGCAGAGCTTCTCTTGTGAAGAATGCCTGGTGGGATGTCAGAACAACGTTCGGGAACATCAGCAGTCTTGCTGTAATGTCATTGACCAGGAAGTCATCGGAGTGGTCGGTGTAAACGTTGGCATCTTCGCCTTCATAGACATCCAGACCGACAGCGTGGAACTTGCCGTTCTTCAGTGCATCGATCAGTGCTTCTGTATCGATCAGGCCGCCGCGTGCGGTATTGACCAGCATTGCGGTGTCTTTCATCTTTGCGATTGCATCTGCGTCGATCAGGTGGTATGTGCCCTTCGGGCCCATGATCAGCGGTGCGTGCAGGGAGATGAGGTCAGCCTTTTCAAGCAGTTCATCCTTTTCGACATAGGTCAGAAGACCTTCGTCAACGAGCTTCTGGTTCGGGAATGCATCCCAGCCGATTACGGTCATGCCGAAGCCTTTGCAGATGTGAGCCATGCACTGGCCGATCTTTCCGGTACCCATGATGCCTGCGACTTTGTTGTGCAGGTCAACACCGAGCAGTCCGCTCAGAGCGAAGTTGTTGTCTTTGACCTTGTTAACAGCCTTGTGCATGCGGCGGTTGCAGGTCAGGATCAGTGTCATTGCATGTTCTGCAACTGCATATGGGGAATATGCCGGAACACGGGCAACACGGATGCCGCATTCTTTTGCAGCCTGCAGGTCAACGTTGTTGAAGCCGGCGCAGCGCAGCAGAATGAGTCTGACACCGCATTCATGCAGTTTTTCAACAGCACTCCGCGGGCATTCGTCATTCACGAAGATACATACGGCATCAAATCCCTTTGCCAGTCCGGCAGTTTCCGGTGTAAGACGGGCATTGAAATACTTGATATCGCAGTTGTATGCACCTTCACCTACATCTCTTGCCAGTTCGCTGAAGAAGATGCGGTCATAGTCTTTTGCACCGAAGAATGCAATTTTCAGAACCGGTGCTTCCTCATACCGCTTCAGTCTGTGATCCAGTTCATCCTTGATGATGGCCAGAGCAGCGTCTTCATCGCCGCCTTCTGCGCTGATTTCAAGAACGGAACCCTGCTGTGCATCCAGTCCGAGAATCTGCAGAACGTTGTCACCGTTGGCAGTGCGGCCGTTGCACTTGATGGTGATCTGCGACGGAAGCGATACACATGCCTGTGCAACAAAAGCAGCCGGACGTGCATGCATTCCCAGAGGGCTTGTAATTTCGTACGTAATCTTTTTCATTTTTTCCTCCTGATTATTTACGTAAATGATGTCATGTAATCGGTTTCTATAAAAATGATACAACAATTCATGGCTGAAATATACGAAAATTACATATTGTCATAGTGATTTGTGTCATATCTTCCATATTGGATAAAGAAAAACGGCTGCTGTATGTCAGCCGTCTACGTGCATGCGCAGGATCCAATTGCCTTTGCCGATACGCCATAAGCCCCAGATTGTTTTGAGAAGGTAATCGATCCGCAGGGACAGATAGATGAAGAACGGGTCCGCGTGCAGAACAAGTGCGGTCACGAAGCCGACCGGTATATTCACCAGCCAGCAGGTCAATAGATCCACCTTTGTGACAGCCGCTGCCTGTCCCCTGCCGCGCAGTATGCCTTTGCATACGATATTCTGCAAAGCCAGGAAGAACACGGCGATCGAAGCAGCGTTCTTGAGTTTTGCGGCAATGACAAGCGTTTCTTCACTCACTGCAAACATGGAGGTGATCCATGGTGCCAATACCTGTACCAGTACCGCCGCTGCAGCAGCGATCACCAGAGCGATGCGGATCAGCCGCCTTGCATATTCTTCGGCTTTGTCAAAGGCACCGGCACCGATCTCATGCCCGATCATGACCGAAGCACCCATGGAAAAGCCAAACAGGAACAATGAAGAGATCGTCCAGATATTGTGGACGATGGTATTGGCAGCGATGTAGTAGGCAGATACACGGCCGGTGATCATGGCTGCAGCAGATACATTGAGATTCTGCGTGACTTCCGAGATCACACTGGGTGTGCCCTGTTTCTTCATATCGCTCACCATGGACGCAGTGCTCTTGATTCCAAGATCTTCAAAGGCAAAGGGCAGTTTCTCATTATGGAAAAGATAATAGCCGACGATGAGGAATTCCACGATACGTGCAAACACCGTGGCACAGGCTGCCCCGCGCAGTCCCAGTGCCGGAGCACCGAGATTGCCGAAGATCAGCACCCAGTTGCCTGCCATATTGACAAGGCAGGCGATCGTGGACGTATAGAAACCCAGACGGTTGACACCGGCACTGCGCAGCACCGTGACGATCGACTGGGTAAAGGACTGGATCAGAAAGGTCAAAGAGAGCACTTTCAGATAATGCTGTCCCTGCGCTATGATCTCTGCTTCATTGGTATAGATGGAAAGAATGAAGGACGGAAAGAAGAACGCCGCAAGGAAAAATACAATATTCACCGGAATGGAAATGCGCAGAAGAAATGACAGCACTTCCTTCACTTTGTCCGGACGCCTGTTTCCCCAGGCCTGCGATGCGATGACCATTGCGGCATTGCTGAGGCCCATGAATACCGTCATATACAGAAACGGGAACTGACTGGACAGGTTCACGGAGGACAGTGCCGTATCCCCCAGCCTGCCCACCATGACTGTATCGATCAGATTCACGATCATATTGACGGCGGACTGCAGGCCGACCGGCAGAGCGATGGCGATCAGTTTTCCATAGAATCCTTTTTCTTTCTCTGCATGCATACCTATACAGTATACCGGGATTTGTTATTTCTGTGTGCAATTTGCCTCAGAGACAATGCTTTCTTTCAGAGCGCTGTACAGCATCTGTCTCTTTAACCCCTCTGCATCACCGCCTAATACTTCCACCAGTTTGTACGCAAACGAGAAGGTAGTAGCAGGTCCGCGGCTGGTGATCAGGTTTCCATCGGTAACGACCAGGTCTTCCATGTCTTCGGCTGCGTCCACATAGTCGGCATCCGCAAACATTGTTCTGTATTTGGCTCCCGGATAGGATGTCAGTTTTCTGCCCGTATGGACGCCAGCCTCTTTCAGCACCATCGGACCGGCACAGATGGCTGCCACGTATTTGTCTTCCTGCACAAATTTCCTGACCCAGTCAATGACCTCTCTGCAGTCTCTTAAATTGGCTGCACCGGGCATTCCGCCGGGAATGACGATCATATCATAGGAATCTTTTTCGGCTTCTGTGAGGCTCGTATCAGCCTTTACATAGATGTTATGGCCTCCCCGTACCATTTCGCCTTCGATCGATACTGTTTCTGCGTGGATGCCGCCCCGGCGCAGGATATCCACGATGAACAGGGATTCCCCTTCTTCAAATCCATCGGCGAGAAGTACAGCTGCACGTTTTTTTTCCATGTGTTTATTCCTCCTGTTTACGCACTTACTATAGTCATGATTTTTTCTGAGGCAAAGGAATTTCCACAATGTGGAAATCATGAGCATATGAGTATATTTTTATCTGCAAGGTCCATATACTGAGAATATGCTGCAATTCCAGAGATTCACACCGGCCGATACTGAAACAGTGCGGCCCTATCTGCATGCCAATACCACCGGCTTCAGTGATCTGACGCTCGGTTATTTTGCCATGTGGGGAGAGGAAATGGATATCCGCTGGTGCATCTATCATGACACACTGATCGCCAGCCAGACGATCAACGAAGCACCTGCTTTCTTTCCGCCTTTAGGCAAAGATCCCGCCGGTGCACTGGATGCGCTGATCGAATATGCAAAGGCAATGAATCTGCCTCTGCGCTTTTATGCCCTTAACGATGACATGGTGGAAACACTGAAGCAGGATGAACGCTTTGACAGTGTTCCGGCTGTATATGATCAGAGATGGAGTGATTATGTCTATTCCTTTGAAGCAGCTTCCACATTTAAGGGAAAGAAATTCAGCGGTCAGCGCAATCACATCAACCGCTATACAAGACTCTATGGGGAACCAACTGCCCGCTGGATGGAAGAAAGTGATCTGCCGGCTGTAGAAGCCATGCTGGAAGAATATGAGAAAGAGCACAGTGACCGCAGTCCGCTTGAAGAATCGGAACTGGAAGGAACACGCTATCTTCTCACCCATCTCAGCCAATTGCACCAGAAAGCAGCCTGTCTGATCGCCGATGACAGGATCGTTGCCTTCAGCATCGGTGAGATCATCGGCGATATGCTGTTCATTCATGCGGAAAAGGCACTGCGTTCCTATAAAGGCGTCTATCCCACCATGTACCGCTCGTTTGTGTGCCTGGTGCGGGATACATACGGACCGTTATCATGGGTGAACCGGGAAGATGATTCCGGTGATCCGGGACTGCGTACGTCCAAGATGCAATACCAGCCGGTACGCCAGCTGCACAAATACTTTACGCATCTCAATTCCCCTGCTCCAAATGCCCGCTATGATACGATCGATGCTTCCCCCGTCATCCTGACACCGTTCAAAGAGGAAGACCGCCATGCCTACTATCTGCTGAATACCGACAAAGAGGTATCCCGCTGGTGGGGCTATGATTATGAAAGTGATCTGAATCTGACCGTGAAGATCGATGAAGACATCTTCTACGATATGACCATTCAGGATATGGACAACGGTGACTCGGTCAACTATGCCATTCGTGAAAGCGAAGACGGCGAAATGGTCGGCGAAGTGATCTTATGGAATATGACCATTAACGGTGATACGGAGATCGGATGCCGTCTGTTCCCAGAGTACCAGGGAAAAGGCTATGGCACAGCAGCGTTTACTGCCGCTGTCGGCTATATAAAAAACACTCTGCACCGGAAGCCCCGGGCAAAGTGCTATCAGGAAAATATTGCTTCGGCAGCGATGATACTCGCTTCTGGCCTGCAGTATTCTTCCCAGGATGATACATTCTTCTATTATTCAGAACAGTAGGCACTTCGGTGCCTTTTTATTCGCAGAGGCCAAAATGACGCAGTGCATTGGCAATGCCGTCTTCGTCCACATTCGTTGTTACAAATTCAGCCAGTGCCTTTACTTCGTCCTGTCCGTTTCCCATGACGATGCCATGGCTGCACTCTTTGATCATTTCCAGATCATTGAGCGAATCGCCAAAGCCATACGTATCTGCCATATCACCCTGATAGTGGGTAACGACCATCAGCACACCGGTGCCCTTGTTTACATCGATCGGAGAGACCTCACCGCCGGAATTGGAATTATTGGACTGCGAATTGATCGGTACATACGTTGTCAGCGGTGCAATTGCCTTTTCAAATGTCTCCCTGTCTGCGCCCGGGAAATACTGGACATTGATCTTGTAGATATCCTCTCCTGCGTATTTGTCCATCGGCAGGTTTCCGCAATTGAATACCGGATGAACCAGAAGCCGGTTGGCAATGGAAGCAGGAAGTCCCTCCAGACGGTCAAAGACCATCTTCCGCCATAACGGATCACTGAAGCCCTTCGCAAGACAGTGGATGTTGTATCCAATATGGCATTCGTCTGCCTTGTCGATAACAAACTTCGCGAGCTCCGGCGTAAAGACACGCTTCAATACCAGTTTGCCATTGAGTTCAAAGCCGGCACCGGATGAGAAGATCGCACCATCCCGCTGGATGCCGAATGTCTCCTGGATCTCATAATACGGTCTGCCGGAGCAGATAAAAACAAGACTGCCGTTTTCCTGTGCCTTGCGGATCGCATCCGATGCACTGCGGGGTACAGTCCCCGTCTTCGGATCGACGAGTGTTCCGTCGATATCAAAGAATAAATACTTCTGTTTCATATATGTATACTCCTGTTTTTATTCTACCACTTTGGCAGGCAGATGATTAGCATCCTTTCCGGTCCATACTGCAGGTCTGCATCAAAGAGGACTCCGGAATGAATACCGTATAGTTATTTTCTTTTAACCATGTCTCCCAGTCTGTCCATACCTTCTCATTTTCATCCACCAGCGCCGGCACACCGATATCCCTGACTTCCTTAAGATGGTCAAAGACCGGATCACCGTCACGCAGTTCCAGGAATGCACCAAGATTGCCGAGATTTGCAAGGATCTCAATGAATTCATAGGTGACATGATTGCGGTCCAGATTCTCTTTCAATACCATGCAGTACGGGCATTGTACACTTCCATAAACTTTGATCATATTCGTATCTCCTATTGTTCCATAAACTGATAGACTGCTTCCGCTGCAGCTTCCTGCTGCAGGGATGCATCGATCTCTGCTTCTTTGTCTCCGCTTTGTACACCATAATTGCCAAAACCGGCATGATTGCCGCCCTGGATCACACATTCCGAAGCAATCCCGGACCAGTTTTTCTTATCTTCTTCATAGGCTGTCCGGTCCAGTACGCCATCCAGACTGCCATAGATGGAAAGCATCTTATCTTCCGCATCCAGTGCCTTTGTCGGATATGCCGCAAACAGCACCACACCGTCGATCATCTCCGGATGTCCGGCCGCAAACAGCGCAGATGTCGTTCCACCCATGGAATGTCCGCCCACATACCAGTGTGCATGGGATCCCTTCCTGATCACACGTCCTGCACCGTTTACATCCAGCAGTGCAATATGCATCGGCACATCCAGCAGATAGCAGTCTTCCCCTTTTGCGGCGATCAGCGACAACAGCGGTGCATAGGCTTCCGATGCAACTTTCGCACCCGGATAGAAGATCAGTGCCTTCTCTGTACCGGGACCGTCAAAATACCATACCCCGTTTTCTTTTGTCACCTGCACGGTTTCATTTCCATTGAGCGCTGCCATTGCTGTTTCATCTGCTTCGTAATATTTCGAGAGATAGGCAAACCCCATCGTACAAAGGATCATCAGTGAAACAACCACACTGAGCAGTGCCCGTGTCAGCATCTTCCAGCGCTTCCTGCCCCGGATCAGCCGTTCGATCAATACACCCAGCAGCAGTGATACTGCCGCCGCTGCGGCTGCCAATAATACATATTTCATACATTCTTCCCCCGCCGCTCAGTATACACCTTCTGACCCAATGAAAAAACCGGTCCAGTGTCCCTGCGGACACCTGACCGGTCCTTTTGTTCGTATTATTCGAATGCTTCTGCGATCTTGCCAAGCCATTCGGTAATATGAATGTGCTGCGGGCATTCGCCTTCACACTGCAGACAGCCAATGCAGTCGCCTGCTTTTCCGCCTTCCGCTGTCACACCGGCATAGCGGCGCTTTGCGTCTTCTTCCTGATGGAAGAGCATATAGCGGTTCATGACCTTGAACAGTTCCGGGATATTGATCTGCATTGGGCAGCCGCCGGTGCAGTAATGGCACGCGGTGCACGGGATCTGCGGGATCTTCGCAAATGCTTCCTGAGCTTCCTTGATCACTGCCTGCTCTGCTTCATTGAGCGGCTGGAAGTCCTTCATATAGGACAGGTTATCGTCCATCTGGGCAAGATTGGACATACCGGACAATACGATCTTTACATTCTCCAGACTTGCAACAAAGCGAATCGCCCACGAAGCGATGCTCATGGTATCGGAAGCCTTTTCCAGAATTTCTCTGACCGACTGCGGCGGGACCGCAAGCGTACCGCCCTTGACCGGCTCCATGACAACGACCGGCACATTGTATTTCACCGCTGTCTCATAGCATCTGCGGCTCTGTACGATCGGATCTTCCCAGTCCACATAGTTGATCTGCAGCTGTACGAATTCCGCTTCCGGATGTTCCTTCAAAAGACGGTCCAATAACTCTGGCGAACCATGGAAAGAGAAACCGATATGACGGATCTTTCCCTCTTCCTTTAACTGCTTCATATAGTCCCAAAGACCATATGCATCATATATATCGACATTCTTTTCCGACAGGGCATGCAGAAGATAGAAATCGATATAGCCTGCACCCAGACGCTCCAGCGATACATTGATCTGGTTCTTTGCGTCTGCTTCATCCTTTGCGGCATTGGCATTCAGCTTGGATGTGATGAAGTAGGATTCACGCGGATGACGCTGCACCAGTGCAATTTTCGCTGCTTCTTCACTTCCCTCATACACATATGCCGTATCAAAGTATTTCAGCCCGGCATCCAGGAAACGGTCTACCATGACCGACATCTCATCGGTATTGATCGTCTTGTCTTCATTGCGCGGAAGACGCATCAGTCCAAAACCGAGTTTGCCGATCTCTTCTCCACAGAATGTACTCATTGTATTCCTCCTCTTTCCATTTTCCGCATTCTAGCATATGTTCGCATGATCACAAAATCGTATGACCGTCATTACCAGTGATGTTTCTTCTTTTCGGTAATATACCAGTCATAGAAGAAACTGCCGGTCTCTCCTTCTTTCGGATATGCCGTCTCAGGAATATCAATGATGCAGTGACCGTATCCATTGATGATCTGTGTACCGGACGGGTGTGAACGCTGCCGTACAAAATCCCCGTATTCCCGGTGCACATGCCCATGGAACAGATATGCCGGATGATACTTTTCCAGCAGATCATTGAAGCAGTCAAATCCCCGGTGGGCCCAGTCTTCCAGATTGCCATACCCATTTGCCGGTGCATGCGTCAGAAGAATGTCAAAGCCGCCGGTAAACAGCAGCGTCCCGCTCAGTTTGCGGATCCGCTTTTCCATTTCTGCCTCGGTATACATGTCTTTGCTTTGTTTATAGCGGTATGATCCGCCAAGACCCAGGATCCGCAGGCCGTGATAGTTATATACCTGGTCATCGATATCGATGCATCCTTCCGGCGCATGCGTATCATAGTGTCCGTCATGGTTGCCCCGCACATACAGCAGCGGCACATTGACCATGGTCGTCAGAAATTCCAGATAGTCTGCGCGCAGATCCCCGCATGACAGGATCAGTTCCACCCCTTCGGTTTTCTTCGGACTGTAATAATCCCACAGGGATGCTTCTTCCGCGTCCGCTATGACCATGATTTTCATGATATTTCCTTTTTCTGCGGCGGCAGTACACCGATCACATTATCGCAGAGCCAGTCCATGGCAAGGATCTGCTTCTGTGTGAAGCGTGCATCATACGGTCCTTTGACCGGACCGTTCTGACTGTGCAGTTCCCCGTCAAAAGGATCCAGCCTGCCCTGCTTCAAAGCAGAACGCAGCAGCTGAACAAGCTTGCGCGATGAATATGGCAGTGAGCCGGACACATTCACATCCAGCACATCTGCGCTCATTCCCCACCATAAGCTGACCGGTTCCTCTGTCTTCACCGTTCCGTCCGCATATGGCTTCAGCATTTTTGTATAGTAATTGCCCCAGTTGATGACCGGAACAGCAAGACGCACCGGTCCTTCTTCAGACAGTGTATAGATGCCATATTCAATACTGCCGCTGCCGATATCCGGAAGCGCTGTGCTGCAGAATACCGATATGCCCAGCTTCTGCATCTCCTGCTGCCAGTCCGCATCCAGATTCTCCTTCCAGGACAGGATGATTTCCGTACGCGGATCGACCATGGCCGCCCCGATTGCAAATGCATTGATGTTGGCAATAGCTCCGCTTTCATACGATTCCGCAAGATATGCGATCCGGTGTGAATCCGCAAAGATTGCCGCCAGCACGCCAAGTACAAAATATGCTTCATACATGCGGATGCCATAGACCGGCAGCGCTTTGTGCGATGTATTCAGCGAACAGTTAAATACATTCTTTTCCGGATGGCGCACGGCATATTTATAGGCCTCTTTGTATTGCGACGGGGATGTCGTCAGGATCACGCTGCAGTTGTTTCCCGCTTCATTCAATGCCCTGCCAAGACTCTCCGCATCCCCGCAGTTTTCATACTTTTCTGTCACGATACTGCCATCCAGCCTTTTTTCCAGCAGGATCCTTCCCAGCTCATGCTCAAATACAGATGCGGACGAAGAAGCGTCACTGTCATAGATGAATGCCGCATGAAGCGTCTTTGCACCAAGCGGGAACGGCAGGACTTTTCTGAGATCCAGTACAGAGCTCTCTTCCTCCTGCGGATTCTCCGCAATAGAAAGATCTTTCTTCTCTTTTTTCAGTGCCGGCTTCATCTTAAGGATCGCCTGATCCAGCTGTGTCTCATTCATTCCCCGCAAAGTGTCCAGGCCATAGACCGTGCATGCGGACAGAAATACATCTCCTGCAGGAAGTGCACTCTCTTCCGTATTCCGCTTTGTATATGCCTTGCTGAAACGGTAATACAGTGCCTTTAAGCGCCGCTTTGTCTCATCACTCCACTTCTGTTCCAGATCTTCCCCAAGCATCCTGGCCAGCGCTTCATAGCTGCCGGTCTTGGAGAATTCCGGTTCATACAGTCCGCTGACCCGGTAGAACGCCAGAAACTCATCGTACAGCGGATCATGTTCCGAAGGAAGAATACGCGTCACTTCCGCAAGGATCACCGGCATCTTCAGATACTTCATGACCGAAACACGCTTATTGCCTTCTTTTACATAGAAGCGGTGTTTGTATTCCGTCACCGTCACTGCATCGGTGATTCCCTCTTCTTCCTGGTATTTGTACAGTGCATTCCATTTTGCTGCAAACTCCGTATGCTGTTCCGCACATGGCAGGAAATTGCAGGCAAACATATTTCCTCTGGCATTTGTTACGGTCCCAACGACCTGCGCCAGCGGTATTTCCATGACTCCCAGATACACGCCGGACGCCGCAGTGCCGATCTGGTCTTCCAGTGCCGGTATATATGGATACTCTCCATGCAGCACTGCTTTGCGGATCGCTTTATCCGCCTCTTTTTTTACTTTTGCATATACATCTGCCATAACAATTTCTCCTTGTACGGCTTCCCATCTTACTGTGTCCTTCCGTTTTATACAACCAGAAAAACAAAAACCGCCGGATCATTTCTGCCGCTGGTCCGACGGTCTTTGTGATTCAGACCGGAAGGGTCGGTCTGTTATTCACGAATGATTATGTACGGTCCATCAGATCATACTTTTCTACATCCATCAGGACTTTGCCGTCCGAATAGAAGCAGATCTGATCTGCCGCAAGATCGGTATACAGGACATTGGTCATGACCTGTTCACCGTCATTGATAAAGACCTCAGAACTGTAGCGGTCCAGCAGGAGCCGCAGCTTCAGTTTGCCGTTGCGGTTGCGGACAAAGAAATGACGGTCATGCATGACAGCTACGCGCGTTCCGGAATTGGACCGGTCAAATTCAAGCCGGTTTTCCCGCGGCCGGTAAACGATCGACGTATAGTAGTTTTCGTTTACGGCAAACCGCATTTCGAACTTTGTATAACTGCCGAATGTTTCCGGATACAGTTCGATCGTCAGATCGATCGTACGTCCGCGAATCGCATCCAGTGTGATCATGTCACCAACAAGAACATGGTTATAGATGACCTGATGCGTACGGAACTGTTCGATTTCACGAACCGGCTTCTGGATCAGTCTTTCATTGACGATGGAGATTTCTCTTGGCAGCGTCATCATGCCAAGCCATGGCAGTGCAGGATCGGTAAACTTGATCGTATCCCAGTTCTGCATCCAGGCAATCATGACACGCCGTCCATCCGGTGTCAGAACAGTCTGTGTCGCATAGAAGTCAATACCGTAATCGACAGTCATATCCGCCTTCGGCGTCATCTTGCATGTTTCTTTGTCGTAGTCACCGACGATGCACACGGTCTGATTGCCGCAGTTGAAACGCGGTGTCTGCAGTACATCCTGCGGAGACATCAGCAGAACATATGTGCCGTCCAGTTCAAAGAAATCCGGACATTCCCACATCTTACCCATCGTGCCGTCATTTTCCAGAAGCGTACTGCGGTAATCGTAATGAATACCATCCTTACTGGTAAAATACAGAACACGGCCATGGGTAAAGTCTTTATCCACACCATTGACTGCTACGCATCCATACGTACCATCCTCTTCTCTCCAGATCTTTGGATCACGGAAATCATGCGGATTGGTATCGGCAGGAATCCCACTTAAGTCAATGACAGGATTGCTTTCATACTTTTCGTAATCTACACCATCACCGATCGCGACACACTGTACCTGGAAAAAGACGCCTTTTTCCGGACTACCGTCAAGATTCACGCCTGTGTACAAAAGCAGATGTCTGCCGTCGCCCGTTTCAACAGCACTGCCGGAGAAGCAGCCATCTTTATCCGGAGCACTGTCCGGTGCAAGCGCAGCCGGTTTGAATTCCCAATGGAGAAAATCCTTTGTTACAGCATGGCCCCAATGCATCGGTCCCCACTTTTTTGCATACGGATAATACTGATAAAAGAGATGGTAGCATCCGTTGTACCAGGAAAAACCGTTCGGATCGTTCATCCATCCGATACGAGGGGTCAGATGATACAGAGGACGCAGGATCGGATCGACACGGTCCCCTTTCTCTTCTTCGTATTTCCTGGCTTTTATAAGTGCAGAGCTTTGATTCATAATTCCCTCCAAAAAGTCATACGCATGAATTATACAGATATCCGCCCCAAATAGGAGCGGATATCTGCAACCCGACTAACTGTACTTTAAATTCAGTTAATTGACAATGATTAATTATTTGTAATATTCGTCAACGTACTTCTGATATACAGCAATGAAGTCGTTCAGTTTGTAGCCTTCCAGCTGCTTCTGCAGTTCATTGAACTTGTCATCTGTGAAGCCGTTCATGATACCGTCAGCACGAGCAGCCTTAATAGCCTTATCAATATCTGTGTTGAGGTTGGATGCAGTCTTTACATCGTTTTCTGTCATGAATACGTTCGGTAATACATACTTCATATTCATATCCGGTGTGTAGACATCCTTGATCCAGTTCAGTCTGTACTGAGCATCATCCGGGCATGTAACGTATACATTATAGTAGCTGTCGAGGATAGCCAGCGGGCCGCCGACACATTCAGCTTCACGTACTTCTACCGGGGACTTGTCGCCAAGCGGAGCGTGCTGCAGCATGTCTTCGCCGTTAGCGTTCTTACCCATTACGAAGATGTCGAATCCATCGTCTTCACCGTAAGTACCCCAGTTGTTCTGCGGGGACTGCATCGGATCATACATCTGGTCGAGCCAAGCGCAGATCAGAGCCGGGTTCTTTGCATTACATGTAACAACGCAGCGGCCGCGGTCGAAACCGGATGTGTAGGAACCTGTGGCTGCTGTGATGTTTCTTGTGTCAGCTGTCAGTGCAGGGAGCGGTACCCAGCTCTTGCCGGCAATCAGATCATCCATGGAAACAGCTGCGATATTTGCAACGTCCCAGGAGAAGCAGACGCCATAACGTCCGGATTTACCCTTGGATACATATTTGGACCAATCCTGTGTCCAAGCTTCTTCGTCGATCAGCTTTTCTTCATACAGTTTGTGCATCCACTGAACGCCCTTCTTCCAGCCTTCTGTTGTAGCCGGGCAGACAACCTTCTTGTCATCTGTAACGATAAGGTGCTTACCCTGGTCCGGGTCACCATAGCCTTCGCCGAAGCCGTTTGTCAGAATAACGCTGTCTTCGTTGCCGCCGCCCATGATGAAGGACATCGGGATAATGTCGCCTTCGATACCGAATTCTTTCTTCAGAGCATCAGCGTTGTCGCGGAATGCGATCAGAGCTTTTTCGAAGTCATCAACTGTGGTCGGAACCGGCAGTTTCAGGAAGTCGAGCCAAGCCTTGTTGATGAACGGCATGTTACCAACAGTCTGGATAGCTGTCTTTTCAGCACCGAGCTGTTCGATCCACGGCAGAGCCCAGATGTGCCCGTTTTCATCTTCGCACATTGTTCTGTATTCCGGAGCCTGTTCGAATACCTTCTTCAGGTTCGGCATGTACTTGTCAATGTATTCTTCAACGTTGATGATAACGCCCTGTTTTGCATACTTCAGCAGTTCTGTGTCACCGAAACCAGCAGAGAATACGAATTCAGGAAGTGTCTTCAGTGTGGCCATTTCATTAGTGATCTTGTCGCCCCACTGGTCGCTCTGGATTGCTCTCCAGTCAACATGAACGTTTGTCTTTTCTTCAAGACGCTTGAAGATCGTACGGTTGTTCGGTTCAGATTCAGAACCTACCGGATAGCTTATCAGACCTGTGATTGTTGCTTTTTCCTTGAGCGGGAATGCAAGATCTGCCGGATCGACATCGAGACCAGCGCTGCCAGCGCCCTGGTTTCCGCCGCCACCGCCGCAGCCTGCGAGCAGAGCAGCAGCCATTGTCAGCGTGAGAGCAATTTTACTACCTTTGTTAAATAATTTCGACATAATAACTCCTATTGTTTTTCTACGAAATTTTATTTATTCAGTTGTCAGATTCTAATGTAATTAACCCTTAACAGCACCCGCCATGATACCGTTATCGAAATACTTCTGGAAGAACGGATACATGATCATCAGCGGAACGCTGGAGATAATAATTGTTGCGTACTTGAGCAGTTCAGCAAGACGTGCACGTTCTGCTGTACTCTGCATGTCAGAAACCATGCCGGGATCCGGCTGGCTCTGAATCAGGATCGAACGAAGAACAAGCTGCAGAGGCTGCTTGGATGCACTGTTCAGATAAATCAGGGCATCGAAGTAACTGTTCCACATACCGACAAACTGCCACATGGAAATTGTTGCAATGATCGGTGTACATACCGGCAGCAGGATCTTGAAGAAATAAACCATTTCATTCGCACCGTCGATTTCTGCAGCTTCCTGCAGGTCACGCGGAATTCCCATGTAGTATGTACGTGCGATGATCATGTTCCAGACGCTGAATGCGGGAGGAATCAGAATCGCCCAGATCGTATCCAGCATTCCCAGGTTACTGATCAGCAAGTATGTCGGGATCAGGCCGCCGCCGAAGAACATTGTGATAACGAATAAGGTATTGAAGAATCCTTTACCTTTGAAATCCGGCCGTGACATCGGATATGCCGCGAGTAAGGTGATGACGACCGAAATAATCGTGAACAGAATAGAATAAATGAGTGCGTTTTTGAAACCGACCCAGATCTGGGAGTTGCCCAGAACTCGTTCATACGCTGTCAGTGTCCATTTGTTGAAATCAAATGTAAGACCTTTGTTCTGCAGTGTAACCGGATCAATGAACGAAGCCAGGATGATATAAACCATCGGCAGAATGATTGCGACTACAAACAAGCCAAGGAGTATGTAACCGATGATAAGAATTGTCTTATCTTCAATCGGATACTTAGAAAACTCGCTTTTTTTCTTCTTATTTTCCATCATTCACCTCGGTCAGATACCCTTACCTTCATTCATTCCCTGAACGATCTTATTCATCGAGACAAGAAGGATAACATTGATTACGGTGTTAAACAGACCTACAGCTGTGGAGAAACCGTAGTCACCGTCAAGAAGACCTTTCTTATACACGTAAGTCGAAATGATTTCAGATGATGACATGTTCATATCCGTCTGCAGAGCATATGCTTTTTCAAAGCCGATACTCATGATGTTACCAACAGCCATGATGAACTGAATCAGTACCGTATCCTTAATCGCCGGCCATTCAACCGCCTTGATCTGCTGAATAATGTTCGCACCGTCAATGACTGCAGCTTCCTTCAGTTCCTTGCTTGCGTTAGAAAGCGCAGCAGTGTAAATGATGGAAGCCCAGCCTGCACCCTGCCAGATACCCGAAGCGATGTAGATCGTACGGAAAGCTGACGGCATTGTCATGAAGTTAATCTGTGTTCCGAGCAGGGAATTGACCATTCCGGTCGGAGAAAGAAGAATTCTGACGATACCGCAGAGGACGATGACCGAAATGAAATTCGGCATGTACAGAACAAGCTGTATCCTCTGCTTTGTTTTGGTGCTGAGAATGCGATTCAGCAGGAATGCGAGCAGAATCGGGATTGGGAAACCCCAGAGTAATCCGAAGACACTCAGTTTGAGAGTATTCATCAGATATCTCATGAAGTCCGGCGAAGAAAGGAATCTGGCAAAGTGTTCCATGCCAACCCATTCACTTCCGAGAATACCTCTGATCGGGTTGTATTCCAAAAATGCAATCAGAATACCGCCCATCGGGATATAACGGAAGATAATAGTCAGCAGGAACGCCGGCATGATAAACAGCGCATACAACTGCCAATGCTGCCGAACATAAACGAAAAAATTGTGCAGCTTTGAACTTTTAGCAACTGAAGCCGTGCTCCCTGATGCTTTTCCCATTGAATTCCTCCTCTTAACAGGAACCTGTAACACATACCGGCACGCCGCGGCAGAAAATGTGCATCGATATGCATTCACGCTCCTAAGACAATCCCATAGTAGCACTGCCTTTTTTTGTCAGTCAACGCTAAAATTGTGCATTTGCACATTTTTTTGAATACGCTTACATTTGTGCGTTTAACCCTTTTCCTTATATAATTGTCTCATATATGTTGAAAAGGGATCAATTTCTCTGATTGGTTTTTTGTTAATGATTTGTCATTTGCACATAACAATGCTAGTATGTTTTCGTAGTATCTTTATTTTGTAAACATTGTGCCTTTTCAGGGAACAGGGTAAAATAAAGATCAGAGTAGACGTATGCAGAAAACAAGAAAAGTAACAATTCAGGATATTGCCGATGCGCTTGGCATATCACGAAATACCGTATCCAAAGCCATCAATAATACAGATGGAATTGCGGAAGCGACCCGTGACAAGATCCTGCAGAAAGCCGTGGAAATGGGCTATAAGCAGTTCTCCTATGTAACTTCCGTGGCAGCGGTTGCCCGCCAGCAGGAAGAGGTTCTTGAGGAACAGGATACAGTCGGAGAAATTGCTCTTTTCACTACGTTCTATCTGCCGAACAGTCACTTTGGCTCAATGATGCTGGACAAGTTCCATCTGGAGATTTCTCAAATCGGCTTCACAATGTCCATTCACCGCGTCACGGATGATGATATCCGGAATCTGCGCTTCCCGAAAACATTTAATGCAGAAACGGTCAAAGGCATACTCTGTCTGGAATTATTTGATTATAACTACAGCAAAATGCTCTGCAGCAGCGGCATTCCCCTTCTGCTAGTCGATGGGCCTTCCAGGTTCGGCGGACTGAAGCTGGACTGTGACATGCTGCTGATGGACAATCTTTCGGAAGTATTCGGTTTCACCAACCGGATGATCAGCCGCGGATTGACCCGCATCGGCTTCATCGGTGACTTCATGCACTGCCAGTCATTCTATGAACGGTATATGGCATTTATGACTGCCATGATGATGGCAGGTGTCCCGGTCGATCAGAACTTCGTACTGACACCGCCGGTAGGTGATGACGATGCATTCGCAAATGCTCTGGAATCGCTGAATGATTATCCGGATGTATTCATCTGTGCCAATGATTTCATTGCCATTGATGCCATGCAGATACTCTTCCAGAGAAACCGCAGTCTGATGAAGAAGATACGCTTTTTCGGATTCGATGACAGTCATGAATCCCGTATATTCTATCCTTCCCTCTCAACGGTGCATATCCATTCACAGTCGATGGCCTACTCCGCTGTACAGTTATTAATATCAAGAATGAAATCACCAAATATGGAAAGCCGCACGGTCTATGTTGCGACTGACGTCGTGCTGCGTGATTCCACGGAATTCTGAGGTGAACAGTAAATGAATATTTTCTCTTATGACAGCAAATTCAGTCAGCTGCTGATCAAGATCAGTTACGGATGCTGGCTCAATCTGCTGTGGATGATCTGCAGTCTGCCGATCATAACGATCGGTGCTTCTACGACTGCACTGTATGATGTATGCCTGCGCATCGCAGAAGAGCGCGAGCATAATGTAACAAAGCAGTTCTTTACCGCATTCAAAAATAACTTCAAACAGTCGACACGCCTGTGGCTGATCCTTCTGGCAGCCGGTCTTGTACTTGGGGCAGACGGTTATATCGTACATAATCTGCGCAGTTCATCCGTCGGACTGCCGGCTGTGTTCTGGACATTGAATCTTGCGCTGCTGATTGCTGCAGCAGTAGTATATACGATCGTTCTTCTGTATATATTCCCTTTGATCGCACGTTTTGAAAACAACGACAAAGCCATGCTGAAGAACGCATTCCTGTTCGGGATCCGGTATTTATTCAATACCATCCTTATGTTTGCGATCCACTTTGCCATGTTTTTTGCAATAGTGAGCATATTTACGCCGCTGATACTGTTTGGTGAGGGCATTGTTGCACTGATCTGCTCTAACTTCCTCATCTACGTATTCGGCACTGCTGCTGTCGAGCCGTCTGTGCAGGATGAAAGCCGCGGAGATTCCTGATGCAGAGGACGAATAAAGAGCGCCGTGTGGCAAAAGATGCATTCCGCCGCATGAACAAGGCAGAGAAGATCGACTATATCTTCACTTACTACAAACTTCCCATTTTCACCGTATGCGTAGTACTGGCTCTGTTCCTTCAGGCAGGGATCCATGCCCTGACTAAAAAGGACCCGATCCTGTATAACGCATATGCTAATGTATCGTTCGGAGATACTCTTCGCGAAGAGCTCACCGACGGATATCTGGCTTATTCCGGAAAAAATCCTAACAAGTTTGAAATCACAGAATATCCGGACCTGTATCTGTCGGAGGATGCCTCTGGTGAAAACCATCAGTACGCATACGCATCCAGGATCAAAGTGCTTGGTTCAATCAGCGCCAAGCGCATGGACATCGTCTTCATGAACAAAGAAGCTTATGATCTGATGTCTGAGAGTGGATTACTGGCGGATCTGAAGAGTATTCAGGAAATCGATGCATCGTTGTACAAACGGCTGGAACTTTACCTGACAGACAATACCGTTATCCTCGAAGATAACTCCGTAGAGTTTGACCTTGGTGAGGCAAGTGTATATTCAGCCGTGACGGAAGAACAGACCAATGCGGTCAATGTTACTTCCCTTCCACTGATCCATCGCGCGCAGACAGACGGCGACGTCTATGCAGCGATCATTGCGAACAGTCCCCGGATCACGGAGGCATTGTCCTATCTGGACTACCTTCTTTCAGCAGACTGAGCGCAGCGGTCTGCCCGTATGCAGGACCGCCATTGAACGGTGAAACACCGTGCCAGTAAGTCAGAGCCTTTTCGATACCATACGGCGGCTGACTTCATAATTCTTTCAATAGAGAAAGGGGCAAAATAAGTATGGCAACAGTAACACTCAAACACATCCAGAAGATCTATCCGAACACTGAAGCACCGTCAAAGAAAAAGAAGAAGAAGGAAGAAGCACCTGTCGAAGAGAAGAAGTACAAGCTGAAAGTCACAGAAGAAGGCGTAGTAGCTGTTGATGACTTCAACCTTGACATCGCCGATAAGGAATTCATCGTTCTCGTTGGTCCGTCCGGATGCGGAAAATCCACGACACTGCGCATGGTCGCAGGTCTGGAAGAGATCACACGCGGTGAACTGTACATCGATGGAAAACTGGTCAACGATGAGCCGCCGAAAGACAGAGACATTGCCATGGTCTTCCAGAACTATGCTCTGTATCCGCACATGACTGTCCGTGAAAACCTGGAATTCCCGCTGAAGCTGAGAAAGGTTCCGAAGGCTGAGATCGACCAGAGAGTCAATGACGCAGCTGAGATCCTTGGCATCATGCAGTTCCTTGACAGAAAGCCGAAAGCTCTGTCCGGTGGTCAGAGACAGCGTGTCGCAATCGGCCGTGCAATCGTCCGTGAACCAAAAGTTCTTCTGATGGACGAGCCGCTGTCTAACCTGGATGCAAAACTCAGAAACCAGATGCGTGCTGAGATCATCAAGCTCAGAAAGCGTATCAACACAACATTCATCTACGTTACCCATGACCAGACCGAAGCTATGACACTGGGCGACAGAATCGTCATCATGAAAGACGGCGAAGTCCAGCAGATCGGTACACCGCAGGAAGTCTTCAACAATCCGGTCAACACATTCGTTGCAGGATTCATCGGTATGCCGCGCATGAACATGTTCGGCGGCAAGCTGCTGAAGAGAAACGGCGAATACTGCGTACAGATCCAGGATTCGATCATTCAGATTTCCAAGGACAAGCAGAAGAATCTAGCCGCTCATAATATTGGCGAACGTGATGTTGTTGTCGGCGCAAGACCGGAACACATTATCCTGGACAATGTCGACGGCGCAATGATCGACGGTGTCGTAGAAGTCAGCGAAATGATGGGTTCTTCCGTGCATCTGCACCTGAACTCCCTTGGCAGAGACTGCATCATCATCGTTCCGACACTTGACCTGAAGGATAACTCCGCTCTCGAAACTGGTGCAAACGTTAAGTTCACAATCGTTCCGAACGCGATCCACGTATTCGATCCGGAGACCGGCAAGAATCTGGAATTCTGATTTATCCGCTGCTCATACAGAAAGTACACGTGCAAACGTGTACTTTTTCATGTGCGCTCCTGTTTTTCCATTAACAGTGCCAGATACAGTGCTGCTGCATCATGGAACAGACGCGGATCCCATCCGCAGGCTTCTTTGATCCGCTCCAGCTGATACTGCAGCGTATTTTTATGAATGTGCAGGCTTTCGGCTGTATCTTTTAATGACATCTGCTCCTGGTAGTAGATGGACAGCAGTTCTTTCTGACGGTCATTCAGTTCCGATAACGTACGGTTCAGGAATGCCTTGCGGACATGTTCAGAAACATTGGAAAGCAGAAACGTCAGCGGCAGTGTATCAAATATGCCGAAGTGGCCTTCCATGCTCTTCTGGGTAATGCGTGCTTCCTGATAGGAGCGGGATATGCGGTTGATGCTGTAGGGTCCGCCAACTGCTACGGCAGCGATATCCGCTAGCTTCTTCCAGCTTTCGGCATGTTCTTCAAACATGCGGCTGCTGATGAGAATGATGAATGTACCGGGATAGTCAAAGATACGGACCATTTCCTTCCATTGGGACAGCCATGTATCGATCCGGTTTTCCAGGGAATTTGCATGGGTATTTTTTATGTCACGGCGTGCGGTGATCAGGATCATGCGGTATGTCATCTTTTCGTTCAGATGATGCACCTGCAGGAATTCCTTCAGCAGTTTTTCGTTGACCGCCTCCCCTTCCATCATCTGATGCAGTATGTATGTATTCTGCATGCGCCGTACTTCGAGAGACTGTTCCAGGTCTTTTTCTTTCAGGATCAGCCGCATGATGCGCACGGCCAGCTGACCATAGCGGCGTACTTCTTCCGGTTTTCCGGTAATGCCGATGATGCCGACAAGTACGTGATGAAAATAAAACGGTATATTGACACCGGGCTGTGTTCCTTCATACTGACCGGTTTTTTCCACTTCGATCGTTTCCCCGCTCTGTCCGGCAAGATGGCCTACTTCATGGTAGGTCCCGATCCGCGTTGGGTCTGTGGATGCCATGACGATGCCGCGCTCTGTAATGTAGTTAATATCATATCCGCAGGTCTCTTTTACGGTTTCTACGATCTGCTGGGCAAGTTCCTGTTTCATTCCTGCCATGACTATTGTTCTCCTTACTAATATTTTATTTATAGAATACTGTATTTTTATTATATATAACATATGGTTCTGTATGAATAACTTGTATTCTATAGACAGAAATAAAGGAGAAAAGATATGAAAGTCGTAATCGCTATTGACTCTCTGAAAGGCTCACTCTCATCACTGGAAGCCGGTGATGCGATCCGTCAGGGAATTCTTCTGGCAGATCCAACCGCACAGGTACTTGTACGTCCGCTGGCTGACGGAGGCGAGGGAACGGTGGAAGCACTGACGCTTGGCATGGGCGGCCAGCTGCAGAAGATCATGGTTACCGGTCCGCTCGGATCCCCGACAGAAGCTGCCTACGGCATCCTGAATGACGGTACAACAGCCGTCATGGAAATGTCCGCTGCAGCAGGCATCACGCTTGTTGCGGACAAAGACCGCAATCCGCTTCTTGCGACCACCTATGGTGTCGGCGAAATGATCGCAGATGCCATCCGCAAAGGATGCCGCCACTTTATCATTGGCATCGGCGGCAGTGCTACAAATGACGGCGGTGCAGGCATGCTGCAGGCACTTGGCTATGGTCTGCTGGACGAAAACGATGCACCGATTCCCTTCGGCGCAGCCGGTCTGGAAAAACTGAAGAAAATTACAAAGGACCATGTCAGTCCGGTATTGGCAGAATGCGATTTCCGCATTGCCTGCGATGTGACCAATCCGCTGTGCGGAGAGAATGGATGCAGTGCCATCTACGGTCCGCAGAAAGGCGCAGATCCATCCATGATCATGGCAATGGACAGATGGCTTGGTGCCTATGCGGATCTGGCTGCAGAGAGCTTTGAAAAGGCTGATAAGAACTTCCCGGGAACCGGTGCTGCCGGTGGTCTGGGATTTGCCTTCCTGACCTTTACAAATGCTGTACTGGAGTCCGGCATCGATATCGTACTGCGTGAGACAGCATTAGAAGACTATGTAAAAGATGCAGACATTGTTGTCACCGGTGAAGGACGCCTGGATGGACAAACCGTCTATGGCAAAGCACCGATCGGTGTAGCAAAGACAGCGAAGAAATTCAACCGTCCGGTCATCGCCTTCAGCGGTGCTGTTACAGAAGATGCGGTTGCCTGCAACCAGCATGGCATTGATGCCTTCTTCCCGATCCTGCGCCGCATCAGCACGCTGCAGGAAGCAATGGATCCCTCTGCCGCAAGACAGAACATGATTGATACAAGTGAACAGGTATTCCGGCTGATCCGGACAATGAGGTAATTAAAATGGAAGCACAGTTTACAACTCTTGGCGCCCTTCTGGGCCTTGTGATCGCTATCGTTCTTATTATTAAGAAAGTACAGCCTGCGTACTGCCTGATCCTGGGTGCACTGATCGGCGGACTGATCGGAGGCGGCGGACTGGTCAATACCGTCAATACCATGGTCAGCGGCGCATCTTCCATGATGTCCAGTATCCTGCGTATTCTGACCAGCGGCATCCTTGCCGGCACTTTGATCAAGACCGGCTCTGCCCAGAAGATCGCTGAATCGATCGTCAATACACTTGGTGAATCCCGCGCAGTCACAGCCATCGCCATTGCCACAATGATCATCTGTGCTGTCGGCGTCTTCATTGATATCTCCGTCATCACCGTAGCACCGATCGCACTTGCCATCGGTGAAAAGGCAAACCTCTCCAAGAAAGGCGTTCTGCTTGCCATGATCGGCGGCGGAAAGGCTGGCAATATCCTTTCTCCCAATCCCAATACGATCGCCGTTTCCGAAGCCTTTGCACAGGATCTGACATCCGTCATGATGAAGAACCTGATCCCAGCAGTATGTGCACTTGCTGTTACGATCCTGCTGGCATCCCGCCTGGTAAAGGCGAATGATTCCAAGATCACCAAAGCAGATCTCGATGAAAGCGGCGAACAGAACCTGCCGTCCTTCCTGGCTGCTGCAGCCGGTCCGCTCTTCGTCATCCTGATGCTTGCGCTGCGTCCGCTTGCAGGCATTACGATCGACCCGTTAATTGCCCTCCCGGCCGGCGGTATCCTGTGTGCCATCGTTACCGGTCACGCAAAAGATATCACTGCCTGCGCAGAATATGGCTTATCCAAGGTCATCGGCGTTTCGATCCTGCTGATCGGCACCGGTACGATTGCCGGCATCATTAAGGCATCTGCCCTGCAGAACGATGTCACGGCCCTGCTGGAAGCGATGCATATGCCTGCATTCATCCTTGCACCTCTTGCCGGTATCCTGATGGCTGGTGCAACTGCCTCTACAACAGCCGGTGCTACTGTCGCTGCTCAGACCTTCTCCGGTACGCTTCTTGATGCCGGTGTCCCAGGCCTCTCTGCTGCAGCCATGATCCATGCCGGCGCAACTGTCGTAGACTCCCTGCCCCATGGTTCCTTCTTCCATGCGACTGGCGGATCGGTCAATATGTCGATCTCTGAACGCATGAAGCTGATCCCATACGAAGCAATGGTCGGTCTGACCAGCACGATTGCCGCAACGATCCTCTATCTGATCGCCGGCTGATCCACAGTATATAAAACATCCCGGATGCCTCTGATTCCCTTGGCATCCGGGATGTTTTTTAATCCAGATTCAATGCTGCAATGCGTGTCGCATCGGCTGCGATCGTCAGGTAATCCTGCGCAGTCAGTATCGTGTCTTTGTTGATATTGATATCAACTTTCTTCGTATCCTCTTTGCGGATTCCGATGATATTGACACCATAGATCTCTCTCAGATTCAGTTCAGAGATCTTCCTGCCCTGCCACAGCTCCGGTACTTTGATTTCCATGATAATAAAATCACTGGTGACCTGATAGATATCGGTGATCTTGGGATTGATCAGGGAAATGCCGACACGCTGTCCCATCTCATTCTCCGGCTGTATCACCGTATCTGCACCGATGCTTTCCATGACGAACTTATAGCGCTCATTGTTGGCCTTGGCAATGATCGTCGGCACACCGAGTTCCTTCAGATTCAAGATCGTTATGACACTGGCTTCCAGCGAAGACCCCATGGACAGGATCGCCACATCCGCATCCCGTACACCGGCTTCCTTGAGCATTTCAATATCACGGGAGTCTGCACATACGGCATGCGGAACGACTTCTGCGATCTCCTGTACAGCCAGCGGATCTTTATCGACAACGATCACATCCACGCCGGCATTGGCAATGGTCGTTGCTACGGCGGTGCCGAAATTTCCCAGGCCGATAACAACATATAATTTAGAATTCAGATCCGGCATAACACTCCTCCTTTAATCAGCCGATGATAATATCCGCATCCGGGTACGACGCATGACTGCGGGCACGCGGTGCCTTGTGGAACGCCGTATATAGACTCAGCGGTCCCAGTCTTCCAATAAACATCAGAACCATGATCACTGCCTTCCCCAGCGTTGACAGCGATGCCGTGATCCCGGTCGATATGCCTACTGTGGCAATGGCGGAAAACGCCTCAAAGATCAGCGACAGCAGCAGCTTTCCCGGTTCAAAGATACACAGCAGCATGATTGCGACATAGAGGATTCCCACATACAGCGACAATATCATAAACGCATGTTTCAACAGGTCCGGTGAGATGCGGCGGTGTTCCACGACCGCATCTTTTTTATCTTCATTCAGCGAGTTTCTGGCTGTGGCATATAATACCGCTGCCGTTGTTGTCTTGATACCGCCTGCCGTACCGCCGGGCGATCCGCCTACCAGCATGAACCCGCACATCAGCAGCAGCGTCGGCCTGGAACATCTGCCGATCACGACGGTCGCAAAGCCTGCTGTACGCAGCGTCACCGACTGAAACATACATGCCAATAATCCTTCGGCCTTGCCCATCGATGCCAGTGTGCCGGAATTATCCCCTTCCAGTATGGCAAACAGTACAGTACCCAAAACCAGCAGTACAGCCGTTGTTTTTAATACGATACGTGCATGGACGGAAAGATACCGGTGCCGGCGGCGGAATACATTTCCGCTGTTCAGACGGCTTTTGATCAGATCATACAGTTCAAACCATACCACAAAGCCAAGACCGCCTGTCACGATGAGCAACATCACTGTCATATTGACCAGAGGATCACCGGCAAACATCACCAATGAATCCGAAGCGATACAGTCAAATCCTGCATTGGTAAATGCCGATACGGCTAAAAACAATGCATTGAACAGGCCTGTCCCCATGCCATAGATCTGCGTCATGCGCAAAGAAAGCAGCACGAAGCCGATTCCCTCAAAGACGATCGTATACAGCATGATCCTGCGGATATAGCGCGGTACATCGTACAGATCGCTCTTTCCGGCTGTTGCGGCAAACAGCTTCTTTTCCACCGTATCCATGCGCCGCCGTGTCTGCTGCATTAATACAGCAATGATCGTCATCGGACCAAGTCCCCCTGCCTGCATCAGCAGAATGAGAACGATTCTGCCAAACAGGCTGTACTGTTCTGCCACCGTAACAGTCGACAGCCCGGTCACGCATACCGCACTCACTGCAACAAACAGATTATCCAGATACGGTACTTTCGGCCGCAGATTTGCGATCGGCAGGTTCAGAAGAAAAGAACCGGTCAGAATCAGTGCAAGAAACGAATACAAAAGAAGCTTCTCCGGTCTGTTTGAGCGGGCAAGCCGTTCTGCCGGTGACAGTCTTCTTCGCCATAGATGCAGTGTCTGTAACGGTTCATTCATACATGCATTCCTTCTGCCTTTAAGTGTAAATGCTTTCTCTCTCAGCGACAAACTGTTCGCATGAATTTCACATTAAAATTTGTCCTGCAATTGAAAAAGCACATCCCGGTTCATACCGGAATGTGCTCTATTGCTTCTTACAGGTGGAAATAGCGGGCAGCGTTTGTATAGCTGATGCCTTCTACGATCTTCTTCAGAGAAGCTTCGTAGTTCGGATATTCACCATTCTCTACCCAGTTGCCGATCAGGTTGCACATGATACGGCGGAAGTAATCATGACGTGCATAGGACAGGAAGCTTCTCGAGTCTGTCAGCATGCCTACAAAGTTGCCTAACAGTCCCAGATTTGCAAGTGCACGCATCTGGTCTTCCATACCGCTCTTTGTATCATTGAACCACCATGCAGAACCAAGCTGGATCTTGCCTGGTACTTCATCTCCCTGGAAGCATCCCAGCAGTGTTCCGAGCAGTTCATTATCTGCCGGGTTCAGCGAGTAGACAATTGTCTTCGGGCATTCACCGTTCAGATCCAGAGCAGATAACAGATCAGCGATGCTCTGACCGCATGTATTCTGTGCGATCATATCGAAACCGGTATCCGGTCCCAGACGTCTGTACATACGCTCATTTGCATTTCTGTGGCAGGAGAAGTGCAGCTGCATTGCTATGTCAAGACGGTGATACGCCTTGCCCAGTTCCAGCAGAACAGCTGTCTGATAGATCTCTGCTTCTTCAACAGTGATCGGTTCACCAGCCATTGCCTTTGCATAAACGGCATTGACTTCTTCTGGTGTTCCCTGGCGGAACGGGATATAGTCCAGACCATGGTCACTTGCACGGCATCCCATCTCATGGAAGAACTCCAGACGTTCCAGCAGAGCATTGATGACATCATCTGCAGTTGCCAGTGTCTCTTTACCTACGCTCTTAGCCAGCTGTGCAATGTATTCCTTAAAGCCTTCCTTGTTGATGTTGAGGGCTTTGTCCGGACGGAAGGACGGGCATACCTTTACGCTGATGGAAGGATCTTCCGCGATCTTCTTATGCCATTCCAGAGAATCGATCGGATCATCTGTTGTACCGATGAAAGCAACATTGGACTGACGGATCAGACCGCGTACTGTCATGTTCGGATCATTCTGCAGCTTGTCATTGCACTTGTTCCAGATTGCTTCCGCATTGTCAACTGTCAGCGGTTCTTCAACACCGAAATACTTGTGCAGTTCGGCATTGCACCAGTGATACATCGGGTTGCCGATTGCCATTTCCAGTGCTTCTGCAAACTTCAGAAAACGCTCGAAGTCTGGCTTGTCACCGGTGATGTAGTCTTCGGATACACCATTGGAGCGCATGACTCTCCACTTGTAGTGGTCACCGAAATACGTTCCGTCCGGGTTCTTTCCGCCCAGCCATACTTCTGCCAGGTTGTTGAACCGGCGGTCTTCGTAGATTTCCTTCGGCGAAATGTGGCAGTGGTAGTCCACTAACGGCATCTTATCAGCATAATCGTGGAAAAGATGCTGTGCTGTTTCTGTCTCCAGAAGGAAGTTCTTGTCCATAAATGGTTTCATAGTCTTTGTCCTCTTATCTCTTAATATCGTAATTCATGTTCATCAGGTTGCGGATACTTTCCACATCATCGACGATATTTCCGTCACCGTGGATCGTATGCTTGATGACACTTGATGCTACAGCAAAGTTTACCATATCCATTGGTTTATATCCATTCATCATTGCATAGATCAGGCCGCTTGCGAATGCATCACCGCCGCCGACACGGTCCAGAATGTTGAATGTAAACATACGGCTTTCAAATGTATGTCCCTGATACCACATATATGCCATCAGGCTGTTTTCACTTCCTGAATGGGCATAGCGCACATGACGGGCAATGCATTTGATATTCGGATACTGACGTACAAATGCCTGGAAGACTTCATCCTGCTCTTCATAGCTCGGATGCATATCCAGTCCGTCTTTATAGTCACCCTTGGATGGGTCTTCCGGATCTCTGTAGAGATGATACGGTTCAATTCCAAACAATACATCGACATATGGAAGACACTGTGTGCAGTAATCACGTGCTTCTTCCCATGTCCATAGCAGCGAGCGGAAGTTGCCGTCAAAGCTGACGGTAAGTCCCTTCTCTTTTGCTTTCTTCATTAAGCGCAGTGTGAACTCTGCACAGCTTTTGCTTAATGCCGGAGTAATGCCGCTGAGATGCAGCCAGTCATATCCTTCCAGCAGTGCATCTTCATCGATGGATGAGAAATCAAACTCTGCAATTGCACTGTGCTTGCGGTCGTAGGTGACCCGTGACGGGCGGATTCCGTATCCGGTCTCCAGATAGTAGACACCCATACGATGCGTCGGTGTCTGCTCAGGGGTGGAGAGAATGACCGGTGTGCAGTGTACATCATTGCTTCGAAGCATACGGACTGCACTCTTGCCCAGTGAGTTATCCGGTACGACACTGAAGAATGTACTGTCTACTTTCAGGTTGGCAAGTGCCAGAGCAATATTCGCCTCACTGCCTCCGTAGCTGATCTCAAAGTTGGTTGCCACCCGGATCTTGTTGTAATTGGGCGGGGTAAGGCGCATCATGACTTCCCCGAAGGTAATGAACCGTTTCCCTGTATATTCATTCAGCAGAGGATTGTGATGCATCATAATCGTATTCTCCTGTTCTTTCTCAGCGCTGGATCCGTCCTGATCCGTCACCGCCGGCAAGCTTTTCAACTTCCGCTACGGTCATCATGTTGTAATCGCCTTCGATCGTATGCTTGAGAGCAGATGCCGCAACTGCGAATTCGACGGTATCCTGCGTGCTCTTATGGTTCAGAAGTGCATAGATCAGGCCGCCGCCGAAGCTGTCACCGCCGCCGACACGATCGATGATACGCAGCTCATACTTCTTCGAGAAGCAGTATTCACCGCTCTCTGCATCGTACAGCATTGCGCTCCAGCCATTGTCGGATGCACTGTGGGATTCCCGCAGTGTGATCGCTACTTTTTCAAAGTGGAATGTATCAGCCAGCTGTCTTGCAACGGACTTATAGCCTTCTCTGTTCAAAGAACCGCCATAGATATCGGTCGCTTCTGCTTCAATGCCGAAGACGTCTTTTGCATCTTCTTCATTGGCGATGCAGACATCCACATACTGGCACAGATCGCTCATGGCTGCTCTTGCTTCTTCACGTGTCCACAGTTTTCCGCGGTAGTTCAGATCACAGGAAATCTTGATTCCCTTTGCCTTGGCTGCCTTGCATGCTTCGCGGCAGATCTCGACAACATTCGGTCCCAGTGCCGGTGTAATACCGGTAAAGTGGAACCATTCCGTACCGTCGAAGATCTCATCCCAGTTGAAGTCTTCCGGCTTTGCCAGCTGGATCGCACTGTTGGCACGGTCATAGATGCATACGCTTCCGCGCTGGGAAGCACCCTTTTCGTTGTAATAGATACCGACACGGTCGCCGCCGCGGACGATCTTTGTCGTATCAACGCCATCCCCGCGCAGACTGTTGCCAGCTGCCTGTCCGATGGCATGTGCCGGCAGTTTTGTAACAAACGCTGCATCGATGCCATAGTTGGCCAGAGAAACCGCTACGTTGGCTTCTCCGCCGCCGAATGTGAATTCCAGGGCATTTGCCTGGACGAAACGTTCATAGTTGAACGGCTGCAGGCGAACCATCAGTTCGCCGAATGTAACGACTCTGCTCAAGGTCAGCCTCTGATCCGGTCAACGATCTCTCTGGACTGTCTGCACAGTTCTTTGATCTTGTCCCAGTTTCCGTTTTCAATGTCGTCTGCCTTAACCATGTAGGAACCGCCGCATGCAGCGATGATCGGGCAGCTGAGGTATTCTTCCAGATTCTTTAAGGAGATGCCGCCTGTCGGCATAACTTTGAACATCGGGAACGGTGCGTTCATAGCCTTGATCTTTGCCAGACCGCCGGACTGTTCTGCCGGGAAGAATTTAACTACTTCATAGCCATACGGAAGAGCCATCTGGTATTCTGTCGGAGTTGTAACACCCGGGAAGTACTGGATATTCAGTTCTGCGCACTTGTCAGCCAGTACAGCGCTGAAACCCGGTGAAACGATAAACTGTGCACCGGCATCAACAGCTGCCTGTACCTGTGCTTCTGTCAGGACGGTACCTGCACCGACGATCATTTCCGGGCATGTCTCTTTCATGATCTTGATTGCCTTGTCTGCGCCTGCAGCACGGAATGTAACTTCCGCTACCGGTAAGCCGCCTTCGCACAGTGCCTTTGCCAGCGGGGCAGCATCTCTTTCCGGATTGTTCAGTTTGATGACCGGTACGACACCGATCTTAGCAATAGCTTCATTCAGCTGATTCATGATACTAATTCCTCCTGTGTTTTCTGATTATAGCTGTCTGTACAGCGTCTCCAGCATGATCCTTGCCTTTTCCGCATTGTCATTGCTGGTATTTTCCAGTGTTGTCTGGATATACGGCTTGCGTGTCTTGATGAACTTCAGAATATTGGTATAGTCCATCATGCCCTCTCCGGCCGCAATGCTCTTGAGATCATCGCCTTCCGGTACAAAGTCTTTCAGATGCACGACGGCGATCCTGTCACAGAGCAGGTCCATCGTTTCTGCAAAGATCTCTTCCCGTTTTTCCATATTGCCCGGATACAGCAGATTGACCGGATCGAATATGATGCGCAGGTTTCTCGAACCAATGGCATCAATGACGGTTTTTGCCCGTTCGGCATTGTAGACGATATGCTTCCATACCGGTTCAATTGCTACGCTGACACCGTATTTTTCCGCACATTCCACGACCGGCGCAAGACCTCTGATGAAGGTTTCCAGTGCTTCTTTGGAATGTGTATTGGCATCGAATTTGTACTCTGCGTTGGGAGCACCGGTCTCGGTACCGACGACCGATGCCCCAAGCAGAGAAGCTACGCGTATGTTGCCATAGTATTTGGACTGGATCTCCTGGAGCTTCGTGGGATCCGGGTGTGCCAGATTCAGATAGCACCCCAGTACCGCTACATCCAGGCCATACCGGTCAAAGACACGCTTTGTATACCGGCCCAGTCCTTCTGTCAGTGCCGCATCATCAAATGTGATGCCGGACATTACTTTGGAATACGCCAGATGGACGCACGAGAATCCCTCTCCCTGTGCTTTTTTCGCGCGTTCTTCCATCGTTTTGAATTGTGGATCGAGGGATGCATTAACGTCATGAAGACGGATGCCTAACTGCATGGTATTTCTCCTTTCCCGTGCGCCTTGTTTTTTTACAGGACGACGCCGTCCTTGAAGATCGAAATTTCGCGGAAGCCCTTGCGCTCAGAACATGTCTGTGCGCCGGAAGCTGTCTTCAGCACCAGTTCCAGAAGGTCTGCTGCAGCTTCATCCAGTGTCTTATCACCATCTGCTACAGCACCGGCATTGAAGTCGATCCAGTTTGCTTTCTTTGTTGCAAGCGGTGTATTTGTTGCAATCTTCATCGTCGGAGCCGGTGCACCAAACGGTGTGCCGCGTCCGGTCGTGAACAGGATCATATGTGCACCTGCTGCTGTCAGAGCAGTAGCTGATACCAGGTCATTGCCCGGACCATACAGCAGATTCAGACCCTTTGTATGTACAGACTCGGCATATCCGATGACATCAGCGATCGGTGCACTGCCGCCCTTCTGCACACAGCCGCAGGATTTATCTTCCAGCGTTGTGATGCCGCCCTGCTTGTTGCCTGGGGACGGGTTGTCATATACGACTTCGTTGTGTGAAATGAAGTAATCCTTGAATCCATTCAGCATGTTGGAAGCTTTCTGGAAGACTTCCTCATTGACGCAGCGGTCCAGCAGGAAGCTTTCTGCGCCGAACATTTCCGGTACTTCCGTCAGGATGGTCGTTCCGCCCATCGCTGTCAGCAGATCCGAGAAGCGTCCTACCGTCGGATTGGCAGTGATGCCGGACAGTCCGTCCGAGCCGCCGCACTTCATACCGACGACCAGCTCACTGGCAGGAATCTCTTCCCGCTTGAACTGCGAAGCGAATGCAGCGCATTCTTCCAGCAGCTTTCTGCCGGCTTCGAATTCGTCTTCTACGTGCTGGCAGGTCAGGAATTTGACACGGTCCGGATCATAGTCACCCAGTTCTGCAAGGAACTGCTCATGGGTCAGATTCTCACAGCCCAGGCTCAATACCAGTACAGCACCGGCATTTGGATGACGGGTCAGCGCCGCAAGAAGCTTGCGGGTCTGGGCATGGTCATGACCGGTCTGCGAGCAGCCAAACGGATGTGTGAATGTATACAGACCGTCGATGCTTCCGGTTACCAGATCCTGGTTCTCACGAACCATTGTCTTGGCAATGTCATTGACACAGCCAACGGTCGGAATGATCCAGATCTCATTGCGTACTGCGGCTCTGCCGTCTTTGCGGCGGTAGCCGAGGAATGTACGCGGCGGGATCGGCTGCAGTTGTACATTGCGCGGGCAGTATGTATATCCCACTTCACCGGACAGATTGGTTGCCATGTTATGGGTATGTACCCAGTGACCTGTTTCAATGTCTGCTGTCGCATGTCCAATCGGAAGACCGTATTTAACAACCGTCTCACCTGCTTTGATCGGACGCAGTGCTGCTTTATGTCCCTGCGGAATATCTTCCTGGATCGTTACACCCTGGAACTCTGTTCCTTTCTGGATCGGATGCAGAGCGACTGCGACATTGTCATCCGGATGGATGCGGATGAAATCAAGCATTTGCTTCTCCCTTCACAGCGTCTGCGTAAACGGACAGAACACCATTGTCACGGATCTGCTGCAGTGCCTGAGCAGCGGCCTCTTCGAAGCCCTCTACTGTTGTCAGATCCATGCCCCACATACGCTCGTCTTTCATGACAGCGTGGGTCAGTGTCTTTGCATCATCGTTTCTGTGATCATAGTAGAATTCCAGAACGAAGCGGTCATCATTGATCGTATAGGTATTGCCGGCTGCTCTCTTGCAGACAAGACCCTTGTCTGTCAGTTCCTGAATATCATTGGAATAGAATGCCATGTAAGCAGCGAAGCTTGCTGTCAGGCACGGCGGCAGCTGTTTCTTTTCTTCTACATACTCCAGGAAGCTCGGCAGATCTCTTGCACGTCACTTGGAGGTCGAGTTCAGAGAAATGCTCATGAGTTCATGGTTAACGAACGGGTTGTTGAAGCGGTCCTGTACAGCACCGGCAAAGGCATACAGATCATCCTTGTCCAGCGGCAGTGTCGGAATCACTTCGTCATACAGCATCGTATTCATGAATTTCAGAACGGTCTCATTTTCCATGCACTCACGGACGATATCGAAACCAGCCAGATATGCACCGAGAACAAATCCTGTATGGGCACCATTCAGAATACGTACTTTGCGCTTCTTATATGGTGTAACATCCGGTACGACCGGGCAGTTGAGTCCTGCCTTCTTAAACGGCAGTTTCTCTTCCAGCCATGCCGGTCCTTCAATATTCCAGACACCGAAGACTTCGCCTACATCGATCAGAGCATCGCTGTAGCCATTTTCTTCTTCCAGACGTGCAACTTCCTGCGGATCACGGATACGTCCTGGAACGATACGGTCAACCAGTGTGGAGCAGAATGTGCAGTCTTCATTGACATAGCGGCGGAAATCTTCTTCCAGTCCCCACTGATCGATATACTGGTTGACGCACTTGAGCAGTTCTTTACCATTGTTGTCGATCAGTTCGCAGGACAGGATCACCAGTCCGCTCTGCTTTGCCTGCCATCTTGCATAGAGGCACTGTGTCAGCTTGCCCGGGAAAGAAGAACACGGACGGTCATTCAGCTGGCATTCCGGTACATAGACGATGCCTGCTTCTGTTGTATTGGATACGACATATTCGAGATCCGGTGATTTTGCGACTTCCAGCATCTTGTCGAAATCCGCATCTTCATACGGATTCAGGCAGCGGGAAACGACGGAGATGACACGCTTGCGGTCAACCTTTTCACCATTCTCTCTGCCGCGCAGATACAGTGTGTACAAGCCTTCCTGCTCATTGATAATGTCATGCAGGAAACCGCTGATCGGAGTGACAAGAACGCATTTTCCATTCCATCCTGCCTTCTCATTCGAGACATCGAACCAATAGTCTGCAAATGCACGCAGGAAGTTTCCTTCACCGAACTGCAGTACTTTTTCCGGTGCATCTTTCAGGATATATCCCTTATAGCCGGATTCTTCCAGTACTGCATAGTTTAACTTTTTCATAATGTTTTTCTCCTTTATGCTTTCCTTGTAAAAAAGTGAAGATACATACGTACCTTCACGATGTTGCTCAGGGCACGTACTCAAATCTGCGGTTGATCCACATTTTGCAAAGAGGCACCCACATCCGGCAGAATTCATCCGGTGCTTCAACCTCCTGCGTGCATGTAGATATCCCATGTACGCCTGTTTCAAATTTGTGATATGCAAACGGAACGTGGTTCTTCTGCAGTGCTTCTGCCAGCATCAGGCTGTTTTCCGGCGGCACGCTGTCGTCCGCTCCCCCATGCCATACAAAGCACGGCGGGAAGGAAGAAGTGACACGTGCGGGAATATGCAGTTTTTCTGCCATAACCGGATCTCCTCCTGTTACCCAGTGAACCGATTCTGCATGCGCAAATTCTTTTGTACTGATCACCGGATAGCAGAGAATCAATGCATCCGGACGTACATCCGGTGAAAATCCAAGTTCCGGATCATTCCACAATGCACCAAGACTCGCTGCCAGATGCCCGCCGGCAGAGAACCCCATCACAGCGATCTTATGCGGATCGATGTGCCATTGTTCACTGTTTGTGCGTACCGTTTCTACCGTCTTCGCCAACTGCTTCAGCGGACGGAATTCCTTAGCATCCTCTCTGGTTGAATACTCCGGCATAAATACCTGATATCCCATGGAAAGGAATTCGAAGGCAACCGGATCTTTTTCCCGCGGTGACAGCCACTGGTATGCCCCGCCGGCACAGATGATGACGGCAGGACGTACCTTATGAACTATTAATCTGTCGTGATCTTCCTGCAGATAGCCGCACACCTGTGCGCCTTCTGCAGTGAAGTGAATCGTCTGCATTACGGCTGCTTGCCGATGTATGCCAGGATGCCGCCGTCAACGTACAGGATCTGTCCGTTTACGAAATCCGAAGCATCCGAAGCAAGGAATACTGCCGGTCCCTGCAGGTCTTCCGGTGTTCCCCAGCGTGCTGCCGGTGTCTTGGCAACGATAAACTGGTCAAACGGATGACGGGATCCATCCGGCTGTTTTTCACGCAGCGGAGCAGTCTGCGGCGTAGCAATGTAGCCCGGACCGATGCCGTTGCACTGAATGTTGTATTCGCCGTATTCCGAGCAGATGTTCTTTGTGAGCATCTTTAATCCGCCCTTTGCTGCAGCGTAAGCCGATACAGTTTCACGGCCCAGATCAGACATCATCGAGCAGATGTTGATGATCTTGCCATGTCCCTTCTTGATCATTCCCGGGATGACTGCCTTGGAAACGATAAACGGGGCATTCAGGTCAATGTCAACGACCTGGCGGAAATCAGCAGCGCTCATCTCGGTCATCGGGATACGCTTGATAATTCCTGCATTGTTGACAAGGATATCGATCGTTCCGACTTCTTTTTCGATGTCGGCGACCATAGCTGCTACTTCTTCTTCCTTTGTGACATCGCAGACATAGCCTCTTGCTTCAATACCCTTTTCACGGTAGCTTGCAAGTGCTTTCTGTCTGGATTCTTCACTGCGGCAGTTGAAGCAGATGGTTGCACCGGCAGATGCAAATGCTTCAGCAATTGCAAAGCCGATTCCATATACCGCACCGGTAACCAGTGCGACCTTTCCGTCAAGACGGAATGCATTCATGTTCATTGGTTTGCCTCCTACAGAAGCTCATTCGGCTTCAGGTTATCCATATCATCGAAGGCCTGGTTCTCGCCGCCCATTGCCCAGATGAATGTATAGTTCGATGTACCGCAGCCGCTGTGGATCGACCACGACGGTGAGATGACCGCATCGAAATTCTTCATAACAAGATGCCGTGTTTCATGCGGCTGTCCCATCAGATGAATGACTGCTTCATCATCCGGAATTTCGAAGTATGTATAGACTTCCATGCGTCTTTCATGGGTGTGGCTCGGCATTGTATTCCATACACTGCCTTCTGCCAGCTGTGTCAGTCCCATGGAGAGCTGGCATGTCTCCAGTACATCCGGATGGATGAACTGGTTGATCACGCGCTTGTTGGAGTTCTTTACATCACCTGTCGGACGGTGATTTGCTTTTTCAAAAGACAGGAATGTTGTCTTGCATTCTTTGTGCGCCGGTGTGGAAGCCAGATAGAACTTCGCCGGATTTTCCGGATCTTCACTCTCAAAGTAAACTTCCTTTACACCCTTGCTGATGTATAGACAGTCCTCATACGTCATTTCATAGCGGACGCCGTCAGCTGTGATGGCACCCTTTCCGCCGAGGTTGAATACACCGGCTTCGCGCCGTTCCAGGAAATACTCCGTACCGAAGTTTGCCCAGATATCGATGCCTTTGTCGATCGATACTTTCTCATGGACCGGCATGATGCCGAGGATGACCATGCGGTCAACGTGCGAATAGGTCGCCCTGACCGTGTCTGCCACATAAAGGTCCGTGATCAGGAACTCGTTCCGCAGTTCTTCTGTGGTATAGCGCTTTACATCATTCGGATTGGCTGAATAACGGATATCCATCATTATTGAACAGCCTCCGTCGGGATGACTTCTTCCGTCTCTGCATCAAACAGATACATGCTTCTGTACGGAATATAGAATGTGAAGTCTGTATCGATCTCCGGTGTATCATGCGGGTCAACCTTCAGGATCGCCTTGTCTTCACCGGCAGTGATATATACGTTCGTATTGTCACCGAGCATTTCTGTCAGTTCGACCTGTGCAACAGCCTTAGCACCATCGTGTTCTGCTGTCAGTTCGATCGATTCCGGACGGAAGCCGAAGATGATCTCTTTGCCTTCGTACTGCGCAGCCTTCTTGCCGAGCAATTTGTTGAGATCGATCGTATTGTCGCCGAACTTGATAACGCCCTTGGTCATCTTTTCGCGGACAAAGTTCATCGGCGGTTCACCGATAAATCCGGCAACGAATACATTGACCGGGTTGAAGTACAGTTCATACGGTGTACCGATCTGCTGTACATAGCCGTCCTTCATAACGACGATCCGGTCAGCCAGTGTCATGGCTTCGGTCTGGTCATGTGTAACGTAGATCGTCGTTGCACCGGTCTCACGATGGATCTGTGCGATTTCCGAACGCATGGTTACACGCTGCTTCGCATCCAGGTTGGACAGCGGTTCGTCCATCAGGAAGATGCCTACCTTACGGATAATGGCACGGCCGATGGCAACACGCTGTCTCTGTCCGCCGGACAGCGCACGCGGCAGACGATCCAGATAATCGGTCAGACCGAGGATCGCTGCTGTCTTCTTGACCTTTTCTTCGATCACTTCTTCGTCAACACCCTGCAGGGTCAGTCCGAAGGCGATATTGTCGAAAACGGTCATCTGTGGATACAGAGCGTAACTCTGGAATACCATCGCAACCTCGCGTTCACGCGGACCAAGTTCATTTGCACGGTTTCCATTGATCAGGAAATCACCGTTTGAAATATCCTCAAGACCGGCGATCATGCGCAGTGTCGTGGATTTACCGCATCCGGACGGACCGACAAATACGATGAATTCACCCTTGTCGATCTCCAGATTGAAATCATGTACTGCATGATATCCGTTCGGATAGATCTTATTGATATTTTTCAGTGTTATGTATGCCATAGAATATCGCCTCCTAGCGTATGGTTGTATGACAGTTCATTTGTTGTTACAGGTATATCTTCGTACTGTCTGAATCAGCTGCCTGCGGCGGCGAAGACTCTTTCTTATAGTTCTTCGGCGACACGCCATAGCGTGATTTAAACAGTTTCGAGAAATACAATGGGTCGCTGAATCCGCACTGTCGGGATATCTGCGTAATATTCATGTTTTCCCCGCCCATGGCAAGGTTCTTTGCGGCATTTTCCAGACGCTTCTGCGTCAAAAACTGCCGCGGAGTCATTCCCATCTCCTGCTTGAAGATTCTCTTGAGATACTCTGTACTGAATGAGAATGTCTGCAGAGCACTGTTGAGATCATAATTGGGATCCGGGAAATTCTTCAGGATATTGTCTGTGATCTGACGGACGATATCACTGTATTTTTCTTCTCCGTTGATCATGACTTCCAGCATCGTAACGACCAACTGGCTGTAGATCGGCAGGATCAACTGGCTGTCCTGTTCATTACTGGAATAGTAATAGAACATCGCCTGGAACGCATTGCGCAGATGCTCATTCTTCAGACCGGACAGAACGATCGGTCCGTCAAAATTGAATGAACAGTTGGCAAGAACAATATGAATATTTGTGAATCCGTGATCGCTGCGGTTGGTATGCGGGATCATCGGCGGAATGATGGTGATGCTGTCTTCCCCATAGACCATTTTGCGGTCCGGGAAGATCAACTCACCGCCGCCGGATGTGCAGTAGATCAGCTCCCAGTTTTTATGCAGATGTTTTGTGACAGAATAGGTCAGAGTATGCCTTCCGGCATAAATGATGTCATTCATTCTTCCCTCTTCTGACGCTTGACCTCTGTATATGCGAGTACAAACGGAGCAACTCCCTTGGCATCGTTTTCAACGACTGGCTCCGAAATGTAATATTCGTATGATCCGTCCCGACGTCGGTTGTTCTCCGGTCCAAGACCTGCGACCAGACAGATTCCGCCAAGATTCAGACCGGTATCTGTAAATGTCAGATACTTGTCCATGATTCCCTGGAATGTCTTTTCGCCCAGTTCTGCATACGAAGCATCCAGAATGCCCAGACGGCTTCCCTTCAGCATTGCATATGCCATCATGGCAGAACCGCTTGTTTCAAGATAATTGCCTTCCCGATGCGGCATATTCGGCACCTGCCAGTACATGCCGGTTTCTTCATCGGCATACTTCCGCATCGATGCCATCAGATCAGTGAATACCGGAATCAGAGCATTCCGCTCTTCTTCTTTCTGCAGGATCTCAGCAAGGTCTGCCATTGCTACAGCAAACCAGCCAAGTGACCTGAGCCAGAAATTCCTGGAACAGCCGGTCTCAGGATCTGCCCAGAAGGCAGTCCGCGACGCATCATAACCGTGATAGTACAGACCCGTTTCCGGATCTTTCATTTTCTTTTCTACATTGAGGATCTGACTTACCGTATCCTTGCAGCTGCCTGTTCCGAAATTGGTCTCATACAGAGCCAGGAACGGCTGTGCCATGTAAATGCCGTCCAGCCATACCTGATTCGGATAGATTGCCTTATGCCAGAAGTTTCCTTCGAAGGTACGCGGCTGATCATCCAGCTGTCTGCGCAGCGTATCTGCAGCAAGACGGTACTTTTCCTTGCCGGTCTTGCGATACAGTTCAAACAGGACTCTTCCTTCATTGATATCGTCCAGATTTGCCTTATCTGCTTCCAGCGTCAGAATGGAACCATCTTCCTGAACATAATAATCTGCAACCTGTTCGGCAAAATCACCATAGCGGTCATCACCGGTGATTCTTGTCATCTCCACAAGAGCCGTCAGCATACAACCATCGATATAGTTCCAGTTTCCTTTTTTGCCCTCCCGCAGTTTTTCGAGATTCCACATCGTTTTTTCCGGTGTGGATTCTTCAACTAACCGCAGAACATATGCATCAATTCTGCTGTAATCGCTCATGCATCAAACTCCTTTACTGTAAGTTCATCGTAGTTCTTTGCCTGGATCGGTTCCCCTTCGTGTCCTTTCATGGAGACATTGTTCAGCACGATCTCGCGGACATTTTCAAACACAAGACCCGTGCGGCAATGCGGCTTTGCAAATTCCATCATCGCCGGTACAGCCGGTTCTGCATTTTCCGCAAAACGGATGCGGATATTTTCAAATTCCACTTTTTCGATCGGGCTTTCCGGCAGACCGTCGATCCAGCACGCTGCAGCTTCGGCATCGATGCATTCCATGTTGCGGAATGCAAAGTGTCCCATGTGCGGCGTTCTTTCATCGACCGGCAGGGCCTTTCTGCTCCATACGTATTCCGAATGGGCATCCGGATCCACGCAGTTGTACCACATATTGATAACGATCGGGGTCTTGACATGTTCCATGCGGATATTGTCAAACACGACCTCATTGATAATGCTGTCTTTGCCTCTGCCGCGGCGTGTCTTAATACGCAGACCGCGGTCGGTCGCACGGAACAGACACTGTGTGACTGTCACATTGCGGATACCCGCAGACAATTCACTGCCCAGCGTCAGTGCACCGTGTCCGAATTCCATCAGACAGTTGCGGATGGTATGATCTTCTGCCGGCACTTTGTACTTCTGTGCCATATCGAACTTACCGGATTTTACTGCAATGCAGTCATCACCGACAGAGAATTTGCAGCCGATGATATCGACATTCTTGCAGCTTTCCGGATCGATCGCATCGGTATTCGGTGAGATCTTCGGAGCAGTGATAAAGCAGTCCAGGAACGCAATGTTCTCAGAAAAATACGGATGGAGATGCCACGATGCACTGTTGGCAACCGTTACGCCATGCAGCGTAATGTTTTTGCATCTGTTCAGGAATACAGCACGCGGACGCTTTGCCGGAAAAGAATTGAAATCCTTCCACCAGTCCCCGTTCTGTGCGTTTCCGTCGATTCTGCCCTGTCCAACGATAGCGACATCGTTTACATAGCAGCCATGAATCAGCGACTGGTAGCAGGGCTGCTCAATGCCTTCAAAACCGGCAAACGGCATATCTCCTGCAATCGCAGGAATGATTGGATACCGCTCACGTTCCACAGAACCGAGCAATACCGCTCCTTCTCCAAGTTCAATCGTAATATGGCTGCGCAGTGTCAGCGGCAATGTCAGATACGTTCCTTCCGGGAAGTACAGCCTTCCGCCATCCGGCAGCATATTGATCGCTGACTGAATGACCGCTGTATCCTCATGAACGCCGTCTCCATATGCGCCAAACTCTTTGATGCTGACGCAGCATGCTTCCGCTGCCGTTTTAAACGGCACTGTTTCCGTCTTCTCTGCAGTGATCACTTCTGCATCATAGGATGTATCCGGCTGAAGACCAAAGATCGAAAATACATTGTTTGTTCCGGTATATACCGTACGTCCTTCCAGACGGACAGTATATTCTTCATCCTGGCAATAAGGGACAGTGTTATCAAATTCAAAGCATACAGAACTGCTTCCCGTATACAGAATATGGATCATGGTAATACCTCTTTACCGTGCACCCGCTTTTGCTTTTTTGATCACGCGCTGCAGGTAATGCTTTATTTCTATAAACAGCAGATCGAATCCCAGATAGGCCAGACCGAATAAGATCGGTTCTACTCCCAGTACGATTCTGTCTGTCTGCCCCGATACCATTGCGGCACCGGCATTAATCATGGAATAGAACGAATAGACGAAGAACATGACCAGGCACGCATACAGGATATTCAGTATGAAACTGCTGTATCCCCGTACATTGACCATGATCCACCGCTCATTCTCTCCCTTTTGTTTTTCAAAGAAACGCAGTGCATTGTTGGTCAGCAGGTCCGTTACGATTCCCATCGCAATGGATGTCACCAGCAATGTATCCAGGATATCGGCAAAATACATGCCCAATCCCCAGATAAAGAAGAAACAGACAGCACCGGAAAACCACCACTTGATGAAAAGCATCTTTGCCCAGCCCGGAATATGGATCTTGGAGCGGGAGTAATACTTCCGCAGTTCCTCTTCCGATACGACCGGTGAGTTCTCTTCATTTGCTTCAACCAGTTCCTGAACGGCTTTTTTCTTCAGATGATAAAAATCCGCTTCTTTTTCAATCTCCGGTTTCTGGTTTACTCTCGCTTTCTTTTTCTTCATGCACGCTCCTTTACTCATACAGCCCGGACAGACAGCAGTGCTGTCTGTCCGCTGTATGCAAATATCGGTTTATTCGCCTGAAATGTCGATTGCGGCCATCGAACCGTTGTCTTCGACTTCGATCGAAGTCTTGATCTTGCGCAGCATCTTCGTGTAGACCGGAAGAAGTGCGATCAGAACAAGCGTGACGACCAGAAGGATCAGATGGACACGCAGGTAGTATTCGGCATATGCAATATAGATCGTGTTCTGTGTGACAACGATCGGGTTAACCGCACGTGTCAGAGAAGCATAGATCTGCTGCAGATAATACCAGTCTGCGAACGCAATAATTGCAAACATGCCGATCAGTACGCAAAGCATGATTTTATTAACAGGCTTGCGGTACTGGAATGTATTGATGAATGCCATATACGACAGGATGGAGAACAGCATGGTGCAGAATCCTGCAAAGCCCATGCCAGGTCCCTGGATCTTCGCTGTCGTGTTGGAAATAGATGTCAGATGCAGTGCATAGTACAGGAAAGTGATCACCAGAGCGCACATCGGAATATTGAACGGCTTGCGCTTCAGGGCAACCAGGAAGTGTCTCCAGAGTTCCTTTATACCGCCATTCGTTTTCTTCATACATTACCTCCGCGGATCGCATTCGTTGTTTCTTTATCAAAGAAATGCTTTCTGTCAAACGAGAATGTTGCTGTATCGCCGTTGCTGTAGTCGAACCAGCCCTTCAGCTTAGCCGTCATATGAACGTTTGTATCGCCGATATTGCCATGTACAAGCGTATTCATACCGAGGTTTTCATTCATCGTTACTTTGACAGGAATATCATTGCCAAGCGTGATATTTTCCGGACGGACACCGAGAACGATCTCCTTGCCGTCATATCCGGCAAGTGTCTGCTTTTCTTCCGGTGTAAGGGAAACCTTGAATCCATTTCCTTCGAGAGTATCACCCTTAACTGTGACATCGAAGAAGTTCATCGGCGGTAAGCCGATAAAGCTTGCTACGAAGATGTTAGCCGGGCTGTCATACAGTTCCAGAGGTGTACCGACCTGCTGTACATGACCCATCGACATACATACGATACGGTCAGCCAGTGTCAGAGCTTCTGTCTGGTCGTGTGTAACATAGAGCATTGTAGCCTTCAGACGCTTGTGGAGCAGAAGGATCTCACGACGTGTAGAACCTCTCAGCTTTGCGTCCAGGTTGGACAGCGGTTCGTCGAACAGGAAGACTTTCGGGTTACGGACGATGGAACGTCCCATGGCAACACGCTGTCTCTGTCCGCCGGACAACTGTGCCGGCTTCTTGTTCAGCTGGCTTGTCAGACCGAGGATCTCAGCTGCAGCCAGAACCTTCTTATGGATGACATTCGGGTTTTCCTTACGGAGTGTCAGCGAGAATGCCATGTTTTCGTAGATCGTCATATGACCGTACAGAGCATAGCTCTGGAATACCATTGCCATATCTCTGTCTTTTGCCGGAGCATCGGTAATATCCTTGCCATCGAGCAGGAGCTTACCATTGGAGATGTCTTCCAGACCTGCGACCATGCGCAGTGTTGTGGACTTGCCGCATCCGGACGGACCGACCAGAACGATCAGTTCACCGTCTTTGACATCCAGATTAAAGTCATAGACTGCCTGTACATTATTATCGTAGATTTTATCGATATGCTGTAAGCTTAACTCTGCCATAACTCAATCTCTCCTATGCGGTCTCACCGATGGACTTCAGGTGTTCACTCAGTTCTTTGTACTTCTTCAGGTTAATGAGGCCTGCAGCGATCAGAGCAACACCGGAGATCACAAGATAGATCACTACCGTTGTGAACTGTCCGTTGCCCATAACACCTACTGCAACATCATTCACTTCCGTCATGGCATTGTGTGCCTGCATCGGAAGAATGAAGATACGTACGAACTGCATAATGCCCAGTCCCAACAGTGCATATGAATATTCGTTCTTGTAGTTTTTAACGCCTTCCGATGCAAGGAATGCAATCAGAAGGAAGATCAGATTGTAAACGATCGAAACACCAATCTTGAAATTGTAGTAATACGTGCCGACGTCAGATTTGTAAATGTTCACAAAGAAGAAGACGTCGAACAGGATTCCAAGATAGCAAAGTCTTGAGGACTGCGTATTCTTAATGAACCGCATCCGGTCACGGGCGATCGTGCGTTCATCCTGTGTCATTCCAGAACTCTCCTTCCTTCTTCGATCAGGCTGTTTTCTTCTTTCATCAGACGGAACTTCCATACAGCATTTGCAACGAGCGCGCATGCAACGATGAGCAGAATTGCAAATACAAGGTAATGAATGTCAAACCAGAATGTAGATTCTGTATAGAGCGTTCCCCACTTATCCGCATGTGTCTTCAAGGCAGCAAAGTCAACCTGTTTCCACTGTCCTTTGAAGGCCTGAATATAAATGTGCGCAAATACACTGAGATATACGGAAGCGGCTGCGAATATACCGGTCGCTGCATAATTGCCGATGTAGTATTTGCGGCGCGAATGTGTGTTTGTGATGAACAGAAAAGCAGCCAGAAGAATCAGCACAATACTGTAATTGAGGAACACTTTATTGAACGCCTGCATATTGTAATAAACGATCGAACCGGGCACATCTGTCTGTGTAATATCCAGCGGATTTCTCATCGTATCGTACAGAGCGTCATAAAGGTCGGTCATGATCCCAAGTGCATACAGGAATACGATCGCACTTGCGATGATCGCAGCAAAGCATAAGATGCGCTGCACAGTCAACTGTTTCTTGTACATGGTGACCCTGAATGAGTACTGCATCGGTTAAGATGCGTCTCATATTTTCCTTTCTGTCCCCTTTTCATGATCAGAACAGCTTACAGGGGATTACCGGCTGTTCTGTGATTCATTCGAATCTCCTCCCGGGGAGTCAGGCTCCCCGGGTGAAGATATAAATTAGGCCAGTCTTAATTATTTGGAGTTGTAGAACTGGACATCACGCTGCCAAGCATCTTCCTTGATCTGCAGATACTGATCGCAGTGCCAGGACTTGCTGATGGTGTCAACAGTTGTAGCAGCATCCTTCATTGTTGCATCCGGATAGCCGCCGACGATCATCTGAACGAGCAGGTTGTCGTCGCCCTTGGAAGAGGAGAACTTCTCTCTCAGTTCTGTGTAGCTGTCGATCATGTCGTTTTCCTGCTTTGTTGTCGGCAGAACGGTTGGAACAGATGTGTACCAGCTGTTTTCAGCAAGAGCGAGTTCCGGATGTTTGATAACGCCTAAACGGATAGCCTGGGAGAGCTTGCCTGCGCCTTCCTGACCGATGTCAGTTGTGCACTGGTATTCGAATGCCTGGTTCTTAACGAAGGACAGTGTGGATCCCAGATAGAATCTAGCGAAGTTCGTGTAGTTGCCGGAAGCCAGTTTCCACAGGTCTTCTTTTGTCTTGTCAGCGATGACCGGCATCTGTGTGCCGTTGAAGTCGAATGTTTCGTAGGAGCCGTCAGCCTTTGTCTTGATGAATGCATCCGGACCATAGGACAGCAGGACCATTCCTCTTGGGCTGTAAGCGAAGTCGATCAGTGCAAGAGCTGCATTCAGCTTGTTCTGGTCAGCATCAGCAGATGCCTTGGAGATTCCCCAACCATCTGTCTTAACAGAACGCCAGGACTCTGTGAAGTGCATGTAGACACCGTCGTTGTTTGTGCCGTCATACCAGCGAGCAACCGGGATCATGACTGCCATGAACTTTTCGCCCTGATCCTTCTGCAGTTTTGTTTCGTTCAGAATTGTCTGAGTCTGGTTGTAGTCATATTCCATGAAGCCCATGTCATTTTCGAGATATGTGCTGGAGCTTTCGGAAGACATATCCAAGAATGCCTTGGAGATCAGGCCTTCCTTAGCCATAGCGTTCATACGTTCGAGAGCTTCATATGTAGCTGTTTCTGTTCTTGCATCATGGAGAGCTCCATCAGCACCGACATACAGATATTCCTGTCTGGATTCCATACCGCGGACGCCGAAGAGAACGCCAGTGAAACGGATGAGGTCGCAGCGGCGGGAGTTGTTGTCTTCTTCTCTGGAGAACAGACCCTGAACACTGTCTTTGCCATTGAGTGTCTGCGGGTTGGAAACGACGCAGCGGAGCAGTGCAACGAGTTCATCTGCATCCCATGCTGCATTCTGGCCGGCGAACAGGTCAGAACGCTTTGTTCCATAGTAACCGCCATATGCTTCATCGATATATTTACGGAACATGTTGACAGCTGCAACACCATCGAGGGAACCAGCTGCGTTCATGTTAGCAACGATGTTGCCTGCTGCATCATAGTCTTTTGTGACTGTTTCTGTACCGGAAGCGTCAGCCTTTGCAACTGTTACTTCAACCTTACCGGATGTCGGCATATACGGCTGATAAACAGCTGCTGCCAGTGTGTTGCTTGCAGAAGCGGAGAAGTCTCCCTCACCATCGAGGAGCTTTTCGATCCAGTCAACACGCATCAGCGGCATACGTTCGATATCGTTAACACCATCGAAGTACGGGCTGAAGTAGATAGCACCGGTGGATGTGTTACCTGTGATAGACAGGCGAACGATTGGGTTAGCTTCCAGATATGCCTTGAAGTTCGGCATCTGATCCAGATACTGGCCAATATTAACAAGGCTTCCTGCTTCACCATTCTGTGTCAGCAGTGCAGCTGTACCGGAGATCATGTCAACTTCTGCAAGACGCTCTTTCCAGTATTCGAATTCTTTTGCTGCGGAGTTGCCCTGGTATTTATCTTCAAACTTAACGTTCAGTTCTTTTTCAACCTGCTGCCAGGTCGGCTTCAGATCGCCTGTGTTGTATGTAACACCATCAGCGAGTGTGATTCCCTGTCCTGCTGTTTCAGCATCGAAGAACAGACCTGTCTTTGTGCTGTTGTAGCCGGTAGCCATGCGCAGGACTGTACCCGGTTCGTACTCAAGAGTGGACTGCTGGCCTTCGCCGGACGGAGTATCTCCGCCGCCCTGTGTGCCAGGTTCTACATGGATGCTCGGACCGCAACCTGCAAGAAGCGACAGGCCGAGAAGAGCTGCTGTAATTTTCTTAAAGTTTTTCATATTTTCCCTTCCTTAATGATTATGAAAATGTTTTGTTTTTGATTATTCTTTGACGCCGCCGACGTTAACGCCCTTGGCAAAGTATTTCTGAATGAACGGATAGATAACAAGGATCGGAACGATCGAGCAGATGATCAGTGCATAGATCACTGAGTCACTTGCATAGGATTCGTTCCAGCCAGCCATTGTTTCCGGATCAGTGAACTGTTCCAGACGCAGCCGGATAAATACCTGCAGCGGATGTTCATTCTGGTTGGATATCATCTGTCTTGCCCAGAAGTAACCGTTCCATCTCGAGATACCGAAGAACAGCGCAACTGTTGCAATCGTAGATTTGGACATCGGCAGATAGACCTGACGGAGAACCTGCATTTCTGTAGCACCGTCAACGATCGCTGCTTCTTCAATCTCAGACGGTACGCCTTCAAATGCGTTACGGAGCAGGATGATGTTCATTGCCGCCATACCCATGGCAATAACGACAAGCCACTTATCATCCACGATACCCATGGCATTGAATACATCCTTGGTAGCCAGATAGTTCAGATACTGTGGAACAATACCGGCAGAGAACCACATGGTGAATACCAGGAAGAAGTTGAAGAATGTTCTGAAGAGCAGTCTCTTCTTTGACAGAGCATAGGCACCCAGGATGGCAACGACCATGGACCAGATGGTACCGAACAGTGTCAGGAACAATGTGTTGGAATAGGAGTTCCAGAACATATTGTCACTGAACATTCTCTTGAAGGCATCGAACTGGATGTCCTTCGGGAACAGTACGACGGAGCCGTATTCAACTGCGGAGCGTCCGGAGATGGAAGCTGCAACCGCATATACGAACGGATACAGACAGCACAGAGCAAACACAGTCAGCATTGTGTAGCTCAGGATCTTAAAGATCAGTTCTGATATTTCAAGTTTTCTTTTCATGAAATTCCTCCGTTAGTAGAGCGACGTGTTGGATGCTGTCTTGGCAATCTTATTGGCACCGATGACCAGGAGCATACCGATGACGTTGTTCATCATTTCTGCGGCAGCTGCGATACCTGTGCCGCCGCCGGACTGCATACCGTTGCGGTGTGCAAATGTCGAAACAACGTCAGCTGTCATATAAGTTTTTGTGTTGTACAGCAGCAATACTTTTTCATAACCGACATTCAGCAGGTTACCGATACGGGTAATCAGCATGATGACGATCGTGGACAGAATGCTCGGCAGTACGACATAGCGCATCTGAGCCATCTTGTCTGCACCGTCGATCTGTGCTGCTTCGTAACTGGTCGGTGAGATCGCAATGATCGCTGCGAAGAATACGATGGAATCGTAACCTGCGCCCTCCCAGATACCGCTGATCTGATAGATCGAGCGGAAGAATGCCGGGTTATTCAGAAGACCCGCATTTGCAACATCTCTGCTGATAAGTCCAAGTCCTGCAAGGAACCGGCTGACGATACCCATTTCGGTTGTCAGGGAGCCCTGCTTGACAAGCATCGTTACCAGAGATGCCATGACGACTGTCGACATGAACTTCGGAAGATACGTCAGAACCTGAAATACGCTTCGAGCGATGTTCGAACGAACTTCGTTGAAGAATAACGCCAGGATGATCGGAATCGGGAATCCGAAGCACAGGCCGTAGAAGCTTAACAGGAATGTGTTGCGCAGAGCTCTCCAGAAGTCAGTGGAAAGTCCGTCTCCTGCAAACAGCAGCCGTTTGAAGTACGAGAAGCCGGAGAACAGCTGTTCGGAAACCGGCAATACATTGTCGGAAACCTTGAAGCAGCCCAACAGTTCGTACATCGGGAAGTAACGCCAAAACAGGAATACAAGGATCATCGGGACAAGCATCAGATACAAACGCCAGTCCTTTGCGACCGTCAGGAGTACGTGATGCCAGTAGTGTTTTTCTACGTCATCGCGCACGGCCTGTTCAGGATCGATCTTATACGCCCCTGTTTCTTTGTCTAAGATGAGAAAATCTGCCGCCTTAGCCTTCATTGTGAACCTCCTTTTTCTGCTTTCTCCTTAGCGGAAAGGCGAAGCAAGTAGTGTCTTTGGTCCTCGTAGACTCCGTCCAGCCTTCCGGCTATCCAGACTACAATGAACGTAAACAACATTGAGATACTGTCTGTTGTGTAAAAACCGATCACGCTTTGCGGGGAAGCTTTCAGCACCAGAGCCGCAAGCGCTCTGCCCGTCTGCATGAGAAGCAGAACCAGCAGCGGGAAGACCTTTCCGAACATCCCGGTGCGTGCGCGTTCTTTTCCGATCTTCAGAAGCAGCGGTACAGCAAGCACGGATAACATGTTGCCGATACAATAGATCAGATACGATTGCAGCATTGCACCGGACGCCATACAGAATGCAGTCCCGGCCAGAAACGCATGAAAGCAGCCCCACCATCCCCAGCGCATATATACAATGGATGTCACTGCAGCAGCGACAGACACGGTATATGGCTGGCCAGGAAACCAGGTATTGGCTGCTTTCACCGTCAGAAACTCACAGACAACAAGTATAAAAGCAAGAATCGTTAGATCAATCTGCCTGTATTCTTTAAACGTTCTCTGCTTCTGCATCATAGCCTCTTTCGTTCTGACCCTGCCCCGCGGATGACGGTCTTTCGTCACACAAAAAGTCAGTCGTCTCAAATCGTTATCTTAATTATGAAAAAAGCGACTTTTAAAGTACATGGATAAAATAATGCAAAACATGGTCAAAACCGACTATTTCTTTAATCTTTGTGCATATGGAGAAAATAGTCGGGTATACTGCAGACAGGTAAGCATGTAAAGGAGGACGACATGAAAATTACACCCCAGGATTCCCTGCAGGAAGCGTTCGACAAAGCCCGCCCGGGTGAAACAATCGAACTGGCCGAAGGAATCTACCGTACAAAATGCAAACTCAGCGTCCCCGGCGTCACCCTGCGCGGAGCCGGGATCGATAAAACCGTGATCGTATATGATGATTATGCCAACAAGATCGCAGTAGACGGAAAAGAGTACAATACATTCCGTACATGGACGCTTGCCGTTGTCAGTGACGGCGTCACGATTGAGGACATGACGATACAGAATGATGCCCTTCATCCCGAAATAAAAGGGCAGGAAGTTGCCCTTACCGTATATGGCGACGCCTTCACAATGAGGCACTGCCGGCTGGTATCCACACAGGACACATTGTTCGCCGGACCCCTCCCGGACGACCTTATTGAGAGGTATGACGGCTTCCTGACCGATGATTTGCGTCAATGTAAGCGCTGTCGGCAGGTTTATACAGACTGTAAGATCGAAGGAACGGTCGATTTTATCTTCGGATGCGCCGAAGCACTGTTTGAAAACTGTGAGATCCGCTCGCTCAACGATGCCCGTCATGTCGGCTATGCTGCAGCACCTGCACATGCCCTTTCCCAGACCGAAGGATTCACCTTCCGCAAGTGCATCTTCACGTACGAAGAAGGCGTTGATGCCGGATCGATCTACCTTGCCCGGCCATGGCGTGACTATGGGCTGTGCGTCTTTGAAGACTGCACATATGGTGCGCACATCCACCCGCTTGGCTTTGACAAATGGAACGATACCAACCGTGACCGCACTGCCCGCTTTATCGAGATCCCGCCTGTGCCCGGACGGGTGAAATGGGTCCGCACCCGTTAGTGCATGCATGTTCTGCAGCAATAACACATATACATATATGTAAATTTTCGAAATGAAAACGTTTACAGAAAGAATGAAAAAACATGGACATTTTCAACATGCCCATATTTTTTTGTGAATTAATTATCGTATTCATTCATGGATGAGTTCTTGAATATTAAACTATTTTATGTCGGTATTTTCTGCTTGCATCCGTGAAAATGCCTCTTTGCATGCAATGAAATATGCCGTATTCATGGCAATGGCTGTCAGGATCCACGACAGCGGATAAACCAGCATCAGCGTGCCCGGTGAGCGGAAATGCGGGAAGACAAGAAACACATACAGCAGCCGGAATGCACACGTGCCGACGATGGAAATGACGGCCGGCACCATGGAGCGGTTCATCCCGCGCAGTGCCCCGGCGGTGATCTCATACGTCCCGCACAGGAAATGCACCACAAAGGCATACCGGATGCGGTACATGGCATAGCGGATGACTTCTGCATCCGTTGTAAACAATTGGATCAGGATATTGCGTGAAGCAAACATGGCCGCAATCAGCACCAGGTCGGCCGAAAGACCGATACCCATGGACAGCTGCCATACACGCCTGCAGCGGGAGGCATCCCCTGCCCCATAGTTCTGCGAAGTAAATGTCACGCACGTCTGGGCAAATGCATTCAGCAGACAATACGAGATGAAATCAAAATTCTGTGCCGCGGTCATGCCGGCGATGCAGTCCGCACCAAAGCTGTTGACCGCCGACTGTATCACCACATTGGATAATGAGAAGACCATCCCCTGCACACCCGCCGGCAGACCGATCTGGAGCAGTTTCTGCAGATACTCCCTTCGTATTTTCAATTGACGCGGTATGAAGCGGAACTCATCTGTCTCCTTCATCAGAAAGAACACGACCAGCGATCCGCTCAGACAGTTGGACAATACTGTTGCCAATGCCACGCCGATCACATGCAGATGAAAGACGACAACAAAGATCAGATTCAGCACCACATTCACAACACCTGCCAATGTCAGCGCCAGAAACGGACGCCGGCTGTCGCCGCGGGAGCGCAGTATGGCGGAGCCGAAGTTATACAGCATGATCATCGGCATGCCGCAGAAATAGATGCGCAGATACAACACAGCCAGGGCAATGACATCTGCCGGTGCTCCCATCAATGTGAGGATCGGCCGTGCGATCACAATGCCGGCAGCGAGCAGAAACACACCGGAAACAAGCGCTACCGCCATAATGGTATGCACTGCTTCACTGATTTTTTCCCGGTGTCCGCTTCCCAACAGATTTGCCGTTACCACGTTGGCGCCGACCGAAAGACCGGTAAATAGTGACACCAGCAGTCCGACGACCGACGAATTCGAACCAACCGCCGCCATGGCCTGCGGATTGGTAAAGCGGCCGACAACGGCAAGATCTGCAGCATTGAACAATTGCTGCAGCATGCTGCTGAGTGCCAGCGGCAGTGCAAAGAGAATGATCTTCATGGCTAATGGACCATGGATCATATCGATTTCATGCTTTCCTTTTGACATATGCATTTCCCCCGCGCATCGGCATTATCCCTTTTTTGACCTGTGAAAACAATTCAAATGCACATGCATACGCATAAGCAGAACTGATATGAAAAAGACCACCCGCTACAGGTGGTCCCTTGTATCTCTGGTTTATTCACCGGCATCCATCTTGAAGATGAACTTCGTAGATGTCTTTTCATTGTCCGCTGCACCGGCAAAGCTGGTATACGCACTCTGTCCGCTGAATACGGTATGCAGACGTGCAAGAACATTGTCCAGTTCATCTCCCAGTACAGATGTCAGACGGTCAATGCCTTCGCTCTTGAACTGTTCCAATCCTTCCAGCAATGTACGCATGCCATCATCCAGCGTACCGGCACCGTCATACAGCTGATCTGCGCCATCCGCAAGCTTTGATGCACCATTCTTCAATTCCTCTGCACCGCCGGCTGCTGTGCCAATGCCTGCATCCATGCTTGTCATGCCGTCACGCACCTGCTTTGAACCATCGGCCAGCTGCGCCGCACCATCATGCAGTGCTGCAGCACCGTCTTTCAGACGGCCGGTATTGTCATTCAGCTGTGTCATGCCCTGCTGCAGTGTGGCGGCTCCGGCATTGACTTTGTCCGCGCCATCATACAGAGCATCTGCACCGTTCTTTAATGCATCGGTTCCTTCTTTCAGCTGCTTTGCACCGGTATCCAGGGTAAGTGCCCCATCTGCCAGCTGTGCGGTACCGTCCGCTACCTGACTGACACCGTTTTCCAATGCGGCTGCGCCATTCTGCAGTGCACCGATGCCGCTGTTCTCATCTGCCAGCTGCGCAGTACCGTTCTTCAGCTTATCCAGTCCCTGTGACAGTTGTCCAAGTCCGTTGGACGCAGATTCTTTCATCTCTCCTGCGCCGGCCGCAAGATCATCGAGTCCGGTATTGACTTGTGATGCTGCGGTCTGCAGTGATTCAAGATTTGCGGCCAGTACATCGCTTCCTTCGCTCTTTAATGCTCCTGCTGCTTCCGCCAGTGCGCCAGCACCCTGGGATGCATCAGCGTTCAAAGCATTGCGGATCGCATTTCCCGCACCGGCTTCGGCAGTCCTGGCACCTTCCAGGTTTCCTTTTGCTGTCTGCAGTGCCATTGCGATTTCTGCTTTTTCTTCTTCACTCAGACCTTCCAGCGCATTCACTGCATTCAATGCAGTATCGATATAGCTTTCTGCTTCATTGATATAGGCCGTGCCGCCTTCGGCTGCACCGGCAAGCTGTTCTGCCTGCGATGCAAGAGAATTCTGCAGCGATTGTGCACCTGCCTGCAGTTCCAGGATCTTTTCTCCCAATGATACGGATCCTGCATGGAGCTGATCAATACCGGCTGCCATGGCACCGGTGCCTTCTCGGACGGAGGATAAGCCGCCGCTCAGACTGTCAAATCCCTGTCCGATCTGCTCGGCAAACGATGCTGTTCCTTCCTGCATCTGTCCGAGGCCTCCATCTACCTGATGAATGCCTTCTGAGAGCTGATCCGCACCTGCTTTCAAAGCACCTGCTCCGTCTTTCAGTCCGGATGCGCCATCCCGCAGTAATGCGCTCTTTTCTTTTAATTCACCGGTGCCTGCAGACAGCTGGGATGCGCCATCCTGCACCTGCTTGCTGCCGTCAGTCAGTGCCGCGCTTCCGTCTTTCAGAGAAGATGTGCCTTCCTGCAGACTGTCACTTCCGTCTTTCAGCTGCTGGATGCCTGTCGCTGCTTCCTGTACGCCGCTCTGCAGCGCATCAGTGCCGTCTTCAAGCTCCTGTGCGCCATCCGCAAGCGAAGCAGTACCTGTCTTAAGCTGGGATGATCCGGCTTTGATCTGTTTCAGGCCATCCCCCAGTGTACCTGCACCGTTCTTTAATGCTGTACCGCCTTCAGCGACCTGCTTTGTACCATCCTTCAATGCTGAAGAACCGTCTTTGAGCTGCTTTGCACCGCTGACCAGTGCATCTGCACCATCTGAAAGCTTCTTCATATCAGACGCAAACGACAGGTTCATATCACTAGTATCCAGCAATGAACTGATATCGCTTGTCGCAACACTCATGACCATGCTCATGGCAAAGTCTGTAACATCACTTTCTACCACGATCTGTTCCGGGATATTGATTTCTTTCAGTTTTGCATACAGTTCATCGCCCGGATCCAGTGCCAAGGCATCGCGGAAATCCGGGAATGCCATGCCTACAACGAATGTATTTTTGCCTTCGCTGACCGCCTTGCCGTTAGTAACGGATACATTGCGGAAATGCTCTGCCGGCAAAGACATGCCGGTCAGTACCGCAAACGGCACTTTTACTTTCTGCTCTCTTCCCTGGATCGTTACGGTCGTTTCCGCTTTGTTTTCGTAGTCAAAGCAGATCGTGACATGACCGCTTTTTCCTTTCAGTTCTTCCGGTGTGATCGTCTTGCCATCCAGGGTATATGTTACTTTCATGGATACCGGCACTTCCTGATCACTCTTGCCCTGATAATAGATATCATTGCCATCGGCCTGCCATGTCAGTGTATGATCGCTGCCGGCTGTGAATGTTTCATCTCCGTTGACATTTTCAATATCTGTCAGCGTGGAGACATCATGTATTTCTTTTGCTTTGGCTGTATTCTTCAGCCATTCACTGACGATGACATCATTGGTATTGCCGGATGCATCGGTAATGATATATACCGTCTCATTCTTTTCTGTATCCTGCGCTGTGCTTTCTTCATTTTCTGCATATATATGCGTCATGACCGGCTGGCTTGCAATCATGCAGGCTGCCAGGACACTGCTGAATAACTTCTTCATTTTGCTTGCCTCCTTTTAACCTCTCTCCGGGAGAGTTGTTTTTGTAATCACTCTGTCGAATGTGATCAGTACAGCCGGCAGAATAAACAGTACGCAGATCATACTGATCAGTGCGCCGCGCGACATCAGCGTGCACAGGGAACTGATCATATCAATGTTGGAATACAGGCCGACGCCGAACGTTGCCGCAAAGAATGCCAGCGCACTGACGAAGACAGACTTTGCACTTTCATCGACTGCCTTTGTGACTGCTTCTTTGACCGGTACGCCGGCAGTACGCTCACGCCGGTAGCGGGTCGTGATCAGAATGGCATAGTCGACCGTCGATCCCAGCTGGATCGTACCGATGACGATCGATGCAATAAACGGAATCCTTGTGCCGGTGTAGGCCGGAATGCCCATATTGATCATGATGCCGAATTCGATAACTGCCACCAGCAATGCCGGTAACGACAGTGAACGGAAGACCGCTGCAATGATCAGGAAGATCACACCGATCGATACCATACTGACGGTATTGAAATCGTGGTCGGTGATCTCGATCAGATCTTTTGTACATGGCGCTTCCCCGATCAGCATGCTGTTGGGATCGTATTTCTTGGTGATCACAGTCAGATCATCGATCTGTTTGTTTACTGCTTCACTGGCCACCTCATATTCCGAACCGATCAAGAGCAGCTGCCAGTCTTTGCTCACAAGTGCAGAACGCAGTTTTTCCGGTATCAGTATGTCCGGGATCGCTGGATCTTTGACCGTATGCAGGCCAAGCACAAACTTGATGCCGTCCTGCTGTTCGATCTCATCTGCCATGGCCAGCACCTGCTTTTCCGGGATATCAGCCCGCATCAGCAGCATATGCGTGGAGTTCATGGCAAACTTCTCTTTCAGTTTTTCATTTGCCTGTATGCTGTCCAGATCACGCGGCAATGAGGAATCCAGGTTGTAATACACCGGTGTATTCCGATAGCCGTGCACCACCGGCACCAGCATCACCAGCGCCAGTACCAGCATGATTTTTTCATGTTTTACGCTGAAGCTGCCCAGTCCCTTCAGATCCGGTAGAAGCGCCTTGTGCCGTGTTTTGCGCAATGGCTTATCAAGGATCAGGATCATTGCCGGCAATACGGTCAGACAGCAGATCACACCAAGCAGCACCCCCTTTGCCATGACAATACCAAGATCCAGTCCCAGTGTGAAGCTCATAAAGCACAGGGCAATGAATCCGGCAATCGTTGTCACGGAGGAACCGATGACCGAAGACATCGTATCTTCGATCGCATGCTCCATGGCATCTTCGATCTCTTCCGTTTCGGTATAGTGCTCATAGCTGTGCCACAGGAAGATCGAATAGTCCATCGTGACACCCAACTGCAATACGGCAGCCAGCGCCTTTGTCACATAGGAGATCTGTCCCAGAAACAGATTCGTTCCCAGATTATAGACAACTGCCATCCCGATACTTGCCAGAAAGACAAACGGGATCAGCCAGCTGTCCATCGCCAGCATCAATGTGATCGCACACAGGATTACTGCCACCATGACATAGACCGGCGCTTCGGCCTCTGCAAGTGCCTGGGTATCTACCAGCACAGCCGTCATACCGCTGACAAAACAGCGCTCATCCGCTTTTGTACGGATCGTACGCACCGCATCCATCGTTCCTTCTGCCGAAGACGTATCGTCAAACAGCACCATCATCATCGTTGCATCGCCATTATTGAATGCGTCGTAAAACTTCTGCGGCAGAACTTCCATCGGTATGGACGGGTCCAGAAGACTGTCATACCAGATGACATCTTTTACGTGGTCCACCTGTTCGATCTCTTTCTTTAACGCAGCAGTTTCTTTCTCCTGCATGCCTTCCGTCACCAGGAGAGAGAACGCTCCGGTTCCAAAATCTTCTTTCAGGATATCCTGCCCTTTCATCGTATCGATCTCATCCGGCAGATAGGTCAGCAGATCATAATTGACCTTTGTGCGGACATAGCCGATCACGGAAGGAATCAGCAGGAAAAGAGCGGTAAGAAAGATGACCATTCTCTTTTTTACAATACACTTACTGAATCCTGACATCGTTTCACTTCCTTTTTTGACCATCGGTCGATTTTTATTGTATACATTTTCGACCATTAGTCAATATTTTTAATGAAAAATATGATATGATTTTTACAGAACACAGGATTGGACCGGAACACATATGAAAGCAGATGGAAAAGCAGCACAGAACAAACTGAAAAAAAAGACCTCTCTGATGGAGGCCGCATTCACCCTGTTTACCGAAGAAGGCTTCCAGAATACGACGATCGCACAGATCGCTGAGAAAGCCGGGATCGGAAAAGGAACATTTTATTTCTACTTTGAGGATAAATATGATATCCGCAACAAGATCATCATTGCCAAATCCACCGAGATCCTCAATGCATCTCTCTTGGCCATACCTTCTGATGCCGTTCATTTTGAAGACAAGGTCATTGCGGCTGCGGATTATATCATTGACCGTCTGGCAGCGGATAAGATCCTTCTGCGTTTCATTCATAAGAATCTGAGCTGGGCACTGTTGGAAAATAACCGGGAACTGTCTGAGAGCTTCCGCGGCATTCTCGAACATGCCCAGAAAGATGTATCCGTTCGCTACAGTGACCCGGTCACGATGCTGTATATGGTTATTGAACTGCTCAACAGTGCATGTTATTCTCCCATCCTGTATGGTTCACCCCTTCCCCTTGATGCACTGAAGCCGAAGTTGTTTGCATCGGTACGCGCCATCATGCATACTTTTGAGATTCACTGAAGGCCATCGGCCTTTTTTTTTCGGAAACCGATGCCGGCAAGGTCATCCAGAAGCACAATTGCTATTCCCCTGCCTTCGAACATTTCCACACATATTTTGAAGCATTCTATGTCTATGAAGGCACGTGCGTACATGAGGTCGGCGGCGAATCGAAAACCATGCATCTGGGGGATTTCTGCCTCATTCCGCCCGGTGTCTCCCACAAGATCTCCGTGCAGAATCAGAGCATTGTCATTGTCATGATCCTGTCTTCCCAGGTCATTGAAAATACATTCCGCAATCCTGCGTTCTACAAGGATAACCTGCTGTCGGATTTCTTTCTGCACAATATGCGGTTTTCCTACGGCAATGACAATCTGACCTTTCATACCGGAAATGATCAGGAACTGCGGAATATCCTGATCCAGATGATGCTGGAAAGCATTAATAAATACCGGGAATACGACGCTGTCCTTTCGGCCTACTTCTCCCTGTTTTTTGCCAAGCTTATCCGTCACTATAAACGCACGATCGACCGTCCCGGCACCGGTTCCCGCAAAGCATCGATGGCCATGGAGATCACTTCCTACATTCAGGAAAACCATACCGATCTCACGTTGCATGCACTGGCTGAGCGCTATCACTATACGCCGGAGTATACTTCCCGTTTTATCCGCGAAACGACCGGAAAGACATTCTCCGAAATACTCACGGATGCCCGCATGAAACATGCGGCATCCCTGCTGAAGTCAACCAATCTGACAGTAACGGAAGTCGCCTATCAGGTCGGCTATGAGAATCCGGAAAACTTCATCCGCACCTTCCGCCGCCGCTATCAGAAAACACCGACCGGATACCGGAAAGATCTGAGCCGGGAATACCATAGGCAGAATACCTGACCATCAAAAAAGCCCTTATGAGGGCTTTTTTGATACATCCGGTTATTTGTGAATTTTCTGCAGTGTTGTATTGATTGCACGGCGGATATTCATACTGAGATTCGGACCGGCAAGATCGAGGAAATGTTCGAAATCCATGTCGCAGTCCATAAGTCTGGAAGGATCTGCGCGGTATTCCTTTAGTGCTGCATCTTCTCCCGGGCTTTCCGTATTGACGGCACGCATGACGATTTTGCGTGCTTCTTCATTCTTTACAAGATCTGAGATTTTGTCTCTGAGGGAAAAGCAGTCTTCCTTCAGACCGGAAGAATCAAACCAGTTCAGAATGCTTGGTCCGTCATAGACGTAAGCAGGATTGGGTTCACTGACATGACGGATTTCCATCTGATCGCTGTCATGTGCGGTGCGTGCTTCAATAGTATGCTTTGCATCGATCGGTACAGAGAAGCGGAAGATGCGGCTGCCGTGCTGTGTTTCCAGCAGGATGCTGTCTTTGTATAAAGAAACTTCCGGTTCATTGGAATAGACCGTAATGCGCACGGTGTCTTCCGCATGATCAGTGAAGCGGCGTCCGCATACATGGACAAACGGTTCATCGGACCAGTATGCCTTGTACAGATAGTAAACATCCTTGCGGATCTTGCGGTCCATTGTGACGATGCCTTTCTGGTTGACACCCGGTGTGCCGCCTTCGTTGCGTGCATCTGCCGCAAAGTCAAACATATTCCATGCATACGTGCACCAGAGCCACGGTCTCTGTTCGATCATATTGAGAATGTATTCGTGGTAGACCATCTGGTATTCTTCCGTGTAATCACCACGGGACGGCGCAGCGGAATGGAAGGCAGGATTGGTGTCGCAGCCATACTCGGTAAAGCCAAGCGGGAGAGACGGATGCAGGCGGTGCGTCTCATCCAGGAATTCCCCGTTCTTTTCCAGGCCTTCGGCATACCAGCCGAAATAGAGGTTATAGGCACCGGTATCCGCGATATCGATAAAGCTGCTCTTCTTGTCCAGAAGCATTACATGCGCCATGGTCGTCGGTCTTGTCGGATCCATATGATGCACGAAATCATTCAGGTCCACATGGTTTTCCGTCATGCCTTCTTTCATGCCCTGCATCGTGATCTCATTGGACAGTCCCCATACAACGATGGACGGGTGGTTGTAATTCTGGGTGATCAGTTCACGCATCTGTGAGAAGGTATTTTCACGTCCGTCCGGCATATGTTCGGAAATATACGGGATCTCAGCCCATGCAACGATGCCGTATGCATCGCACAGGTCATAGAACTTCTGGGCATGCTGGTAATGGGCAAGACGGATGCTGGTGGCACCCATCTCATAGATGAGACGGAAGTCTTCCTCATGCATTGCATCGGTAATGGCATTGCCGCAGCCTTTGCGGTCCTGATGACGCGATACCCCGCGCAGCGGATAGCTCTTTCCATTCAGGAAGAAGCCTTCGTCGGCATCGATGCGGAATGTGCGGCATCCGAATTTCTGTTCGATGCAGTCCTGCTCTCTGCCGTCTTTGTTTAATACTGCCTTTGCTGTATAGAGATAGGGATCCTTGCGTCCGTTCCAGAGATGTGCATCTTTGATGCAGAAGACAAACTGCGCATGACCATCGATACTGTCTGCTGTCTTTGTTTCACCATTTACGCTTACACTGACCGTGCCGTCATTCTGCCATGTTTCAACCGTCACTTCGTAATCACTGCCTTTGCATACCGGTGTGATCTTCATGCCGGGCGTACCATCTTTTACCAGTTCAAAGTGCGTTTCCGGCACCAGGATCAGATTTACGCCGCGGTACAGTCCGCCATAGAATGTGAAATCCGCATTCTGCGGGTATACCCGTTCATTCTTGCTGTTATCTGCCCGTACGCTCAGCAGCTTCTTGCCGCTTCTTACGGCATCGGTAAGATCGACGCGGAATGTAGAATAGCCGCCGTCATGGTGGGCAAGATGCAGCTCATCCATGTAGATATCACCGCTGCTGTTGCAGGCAGGGAAATCCGCAAACAGACGCATGCCCTCCGGCAGTTCCGTATCGATAACACGCGTATATACAGCCTGTCCGCGCCAGTAGTCATTGCCTCCATCCTGGCCGTCCAGTGCATTCCATGTATGCGGCAGAGTGACGCTTTCCCACTCTTGCGGATAGACAGACGGGATCTCTGCTTCTTTGCAGAATTTCCAGCCGTCATTGATCGTCAGAATCGTTCTCATTTTTCCTCCAGATGAATGCCGAAGTATTTCACGGCATTTTCATAACAGATACTTGTATAGGCTTTCCGGCTGAGTTTTCCCGAAGCAGCTGCCTGATCCAGGAATTCCCCCAGCGGGAATGTTTCGTATTGATTTGTCGTGTCGGTCGCATAGCACAGACGTTCATGATAGTGCTCCAGAAACCACAGGCCGTAGGACGGATCCCGCAGGATCGCCAGGGAACCGCTGAATGCGGAAAGATCCCCGCACAGATTCGGATATGTCTCAAACAGTTCTTCCACTCTTCCCTTACGGACAACTGGTCCTTTTCCCATGGCACTGCGCGCTTCATTGCCTTCTTTCGGGCAGTCGGCGGAGATCTCCAGCCAGAACACCTGACTGTGTCCAAAGACAGTCAGTCCCGGATGCGTTTTCAATGCCTGCTCCAGAAGCGGCAGACCTGCTCTGTCGCAGATGCCATATGCAAACCCGGGCTCTGGGCTCATGTGGAACGTGAGGGGCATGTGCAGCTTTTCTGCCGCAGTGAATATGTTTTGCAGGATGGGGCTGTCGATCCATTCATTGATCATGACTTCCCCGACACCGACAGCTCCCTGCTTTTTGTACAGAGCCATGCGCTCATAGATCGTTTCCGGATCACGGTTATCAAAGTTGCACATCCAGGAAAAGAATGCAGGATCCTGGCTGGCGATGGTACTCGCAGTATCGTTGCCTTCGATCCAGCCACGGTTGCTCTCTCCGCCGGACATGAGCAGTGCATGAACAATACCCTGCTGCTGCAGATGCGCTTTCAGTTCTGCCGCATCATTGCAGTAATCCGCTTTGGGATTCCATGGGTTCTTTTCCCTCGGCGTCTTTTTCAGGCATGCATGCGTATGGATATCGATCTTCACGTTTACCATCCAATGACCGCAGCGGCGTCTTTCAGCTCTGCCGGTTCCTTTCCGTCTGTCCGTGTAACGCCATCCGCAAATACCATGATCTGTTCGCTTTGTGCCGTCGGCCACTTTGTGCGGCCTTCGCCATTGGGATCACCGTTACTGGCAAATGCCAGCAGGTACCCCATCATTTCCTGCATCAGATCATGATCCCTCTTCTGCCATGGACGCCAGCCTTCCCGCAGTGTGCCAAACCAGTACCAGAGATCGCTGCTGTGGAAGCTGCCTGCATCATCGCCGGGCAGATGGCGGCTGAACAGATATGCATAGGATGGCTGTGTGCGGGTGAATGCGTAGCGGCATACATCCTCATGCATCCGTTTTGGATCCATATCCATGGCATTGGAACCGATGAGATACGGGATATCCATGACGTTTCCGCTCTGTATGCACTGCGCAACGTTATCCGGCAGAAGGTCATTCCCGCTGACCGGATTGCATAAGCAGAAATATTTCCGGAAGTCTTTGCCCAGAAGAGCGCCGAAACCGGCATACAGCTGCTGCGGGGAGAGCTGTTCGAACTCTTGCAGTGTTTTCGCACCGACTGCTTCTTTCAGATCCTGCCACAGTGCATACTTTTCTTCTTCACGGCAGCATTTTCCCAGCCAGTTGCCCTCTCCCCCGCCGGAAGAAAGCACGGCTCTTGCAAAGAGTCCCTTCGCCAATGGACTGCAGCACAATATCTGCACGCAGCGTGCACCAGCTGACTGTCCCATCAGCGTGACATTGTCCGGATCACCGCCGAATGCCGCAATATGCTTCTGTACCCACTGCAGCGCCGTAATCATGTCATAGAGGCCATAATTGCCGCTGTGTCCGTCTCTTTGCTTCAATTGCGGATCACACAGGAATCCCAGCGGACCAAGCCGGTAATTCAGCGTCACGCCGATCACACCATTGCGTGCCCAGAGCGGATCCCGGAAACATTCCTCATCCGAAGAGCCGCCGATGAACGCACCGCCGTGGATATAGACGATGACCGGGCATTTTTCTGCATTCTGCGGCGCATAGATATTGAGCACCTGACAGTCCTCACTGTAGGTGAATTCACACCGGTCGCGGAATTCATGATAGTAGAACTGCCGATTGCTTTTGTTCTCTGGCATATATGTGCGGGTCTGTATGCTGGCAGGACCATAGTGATCGGCTTTGAATTCTTCCCCATAGTCTTCGATCAGTTCCGGCATATGCCATCGCTTTGCTTTAGCATATGGGATGCCCAGCCAGCGCACGGTGCCGGGATCTTTTCCATATGTGCCGATGATGCGGCTGTTATGTATCATTGCAATCATGTTTACCTCCATTTAATGCAACAGCCGGTGCATACAGCACCGGCCATTGCGTACACTGTATCGTTTCAGTGTCGTTTCCTGTTGTGTATTATTCCCACGGAGCCTTTTCCGCGAGAGCATCAAAGAAGGATCTTACCTGTTCATCCATGTAGGCACCGGCATAGCTGCCGTCACGGAAGCGTTCTGCGGATTCCGCATACAGCTGCTTCCACGATGCGGATTCCTGTCCCGGAATGATCGGATAGAACATGACACCGTTCTTTTCCGCGGATTCGTAGTCACCCGGCGCATCGCCGATCATCAGCACATGGTCGGCCGCATATTTGCCTTCCATGGACTTGCGGATGCATTCCGCCTTGGAGCCAAGCTCCTGTCCCGCTGTCACCGTTACATAGCGGACCAGATCATTGGCAATCCATTCTCTTTCCAGCGCATCATGCGTCGCAGCAGATACGATTACGATATCTGCGAATGCACTGATCTTTTCCAGTGTTTCCCGCACATACGGAAGCGGCGGCAGATCATGGACGATGCGGCGTACATTGGCATCGACCTCATGGCTCCATGCGATCGCCTGATGGATTGCCGGATCCTTTGTGCCGGTCTTTTCGGCATACGCTTCGAGAGCTCCGCATCCCAGCACCGGTGTCTCTTCCGTCCATTTTTTCAGTTCCGTCAGATCCGGCAGTACATAGCCGCGCTCTTTCACTTCCGGACGCTTTGCATTTTCTTCCAGGCATTTCACAATGCCGGGGAAGCGGTTAATGCCTCTTGTGCGTGCATACAGGTTGTAGAATTCCCAGACTTCACGGAAATATTTGGATACTGCCTGCAGTTTCCATACATTGACCGCAGCCGGGCAGAAGCACTCTTTGTGCTTCAGTTCCATATTGTCAAATACTGTACCATCGGAATCGATGCATACAAGCAGATCATGTTTCGGTACAAAATCTTTCAGAAGATCTGTCATGGTAACACCTGTTATCGTCTTGTATCCCAGCGTCCGCACCAGACAAGTTCATTTGCCTTGCCTTTGAATTCGGACTTGCCGGTGATCTTTTCCACTGCAGCACGGATGTATTCACGTGTCGGTGCATAGGCATTGATGAATGTCTTCAGCATCGGCAGGTCGTACAGATGGTTTGTATAGTTCAGCGACACGCCGACTGTCGGTACTTCGTGCACATACCACGGCAGTTCACTGGAGTGCGCTGCAGACCATACAAGACGCACGTTGTTTTCTTTCGCATAACCG
>JAFYHC010000060.1 GCA_017539385.1 Solobacterium sp.
GGATCGACCAGGTCTGATCGATCCGATGAATTATTATCTGAGCAAGTCGTGATGACAATACAAATGTAGCGCCGTATACGAGACCCGTACGTACGGTGCAATGGGAGGGGCGGGAGTTATAACTCCCCCTCTACCGCTATTTTTTTCCCATTCGACATCAGATTTGACGAACACTCAATAGGATTTTCTGTTTGTAATTATGCGGTCGTACTATAAAGTACTTACTCTCACGGATATCTTGCGAATTCCCACATGTTTCTCTGCTTTCAGCCGTTATTTCTTCATCGGCGGAGACTGGATCTTCTATACATGCTGGATGAACGATGTATGATGTTAGCTCTTTTTTCAGTCAATGCAGAAGAATAGGCTGCGCGAAGAAGGGCTGATGATCCTGCAGAACCGCACGGAAACAGCCATGGGATCAATGGCTGTCATCACGTTTTGGGTGCTGCCGGCGGTACCGTTCCGGTGTGACACCTGCTGATTTTTTAAATTGCTGGGTGAAGTAGCTTTGCGATGAATAGTTGAGATAATTGGAAATCTGAGTCAGGGTAAGATCCGTATGTTCCAGAAGAAAACAAGCTTCATCATGTTTTTCTTTCTGAATATAATCCAGTACGCTCATACCGACTTCTGTCTTAAAACGAAGGGAGAGACTGCGACGGCAAAGTCCGCAATACGCGGAAAGATCTTCCATCCCGAAGGAATCATGAAGATGGACCGTGATGTAGCGAATGGCTTTGCGGATGACTGGTGAGGTATTGGGAGGTTTCCGGTTTTTGCGGACCTGGTCGCAGAAATCCATTGCCATGCTGACCAGAAGCTGTTCGATTTCAGAATGAACATTCTTACCGTCCATGCGCTGGCAGTAAAGATCGCTCAGCAGAAATGCTGTTTCAGCCGATAATCCGCCCTGAATGGCAGCCCTGCTGATCAGTGTTGCAAAACTGATGAATGCATAACGGAGCTGTCTGAGTGAGTCGGAAGACATCGCACCGATACTGCCACCGGGCGGAGCGAAAATCGCCCGTGACAGAAGATCGGGACGGCCGAGCGAAACTGCCTGGCAGACTGCGTTTTCATAGTCCGGCGGTGCGTGTTCATCTGTCGCCTCACGCTGTCTGAACTGTGCTTTGTTCAATTGATCCTTACTGTATAAAACTGAGCCTCCGATATTGCTTATGACGATATTCTCTTCCGGAATGGTCTGCCCGCTGATCATCTCGGCGATCAGCCCGACATATGCTTTCATCTGCAGCGGGCTGGTGATCGGCGCCTTTATGGTTGTTTCAGTGAATAGCTGCAGATATTCCGGGAGAACCGTTTCCGCAGCCATTTCTGACAGTTCCCTGCGGCTATGTCGGTACGGACTGGCCAAACCGGCTATAATATACTGTTTTGGACTGATCTCGATCACACCCGCGAGAAATCCGTTATTCAGATAATGTACCAGAGGATGAAGCGCATCGTGGTTCTGCATGCGGAAATCCCGGACAACCAGCTGAAAGATTTCGGGTTTCATGATATTCATGAAACTTTCCGGCCAGCATTGAATAAAATGACCGTCATCACTGACGATTTCCAGAGGAATATGCTGAAGAGCATACATGCGCGAGCAGACTGATGCGGGATGAATCATACATGTTGTTCCTTTCTGCATTTCTATTAATTATTTAATCACAAAAATGATATTTAAATCCCATAATTTATATAATCGTCATTTTCTCTTCATTATACTTGAAACAGAACAAAGCAAAAAGGAGATAAGAAAATGGCGAAAAAACCTCTTGGCGTTGACAGTATGGGTATTCAGAAAACCATGAGATTCAGCGACTATCTTGCGGACTGCGGCGGTCAGTTCGCACTCAACTCCATGAGCGGACTGATTTCCGCAATCATGTACTTCTATACAGACAAAGCAGGTGTGGCAGCTGCCACGGCAGCCAACGTACTTCTTGCCGCAAAGATCTGCGATGCATTTACGGATCTGATCATGGGCCGGATCATGGACAAGGGAAAAAGCCCGAAGGGCAAATGCTGTCCGTGGTTTCTCCGTATGGCTGTGCCTGCGTTTGCTGCAACGGTTGCGGTATTCACTGTGCCGAAAGGACTGACCGGCTTTGCACAGATCGCCTACCTGTTTCTGACAAATATCTTCCTGACCGGAATTGTTTCCACCGCAATCGCAATTCCTTACGGTGCCATCATGGTCATGCGCACAAAAAGCCTGGAGGAAAGAAATACAATGGGCATCTTCCGTGCCGCTGCCGGTTATGTCATTGGTATGATCATTGCAATCGCACTGGTACCGATCACAAATCTGCTCGGCCCCAACGGCGTTGCAGACCAGGCTTCTTATATCAAGTTCGCAGCTGTTGTCGGTTTCATCAGTATGATCCTTCTGCTGATTCTGTATAAAACAAGCAAAGAAACAGCTGCGCAGGAAGAGAAACCGGATGATAATATGCCTTTTGGCGAAGCAATAAGAAAACTCTTCAGGAATAAATACTGGGTTATTGTCATGGTCACCTTCCTGTTCGTCAATGTCATTTATGCAATTTCCGGCGCTTCCGGCACATACTACGCAAAATGGATTCTCGGAAATGACAATATCGTCGGTCTGCTTGGAGCAGTCGGACTGATTCCAACCTTCGTCGGTTTCGCAATCGTCGGTCCGATGACAAAGAAATTCGGCATCACCAAAACGCTGAAGATCAGTTTCCTGCTTGGCATCGGCGGCAATCTTGTCCGCTGCATTTTCCCGGGCAGTCTGGCTGTCACTCTGATCGTTGCGCTGTTTACAGGCTTCTCCACAATCCCGATGATGTGCCTTGGCGGAACCCTCAACAGTATGGCTATGGATTATAATGACTATCTCTATCACAACAAGATCATCGGCATGTCCTCATCCGCAACAAGTTTCGGAACCAAGGTTGCCAGCGGACTTGGAGCTTCGCTGATCGGCTGGATTCTGGCTGCTGCCCATTATGACGCATCTGCATCTGCAGCGACAGCATCCGTACGCTTGGGTATCTATTCCTTCTCAATTTATCTGCCGCTCATCATGACCATCGGCATGTACCTGATGATCTGCAGATTTGATCTGGAAGGAAAATATCCGGAAATCATGGCGGAGATTGCTGCCCGCAATGAAGCGGAAAAAGCAGCACAGACGGAATAAGCACAGCTTTCCGGGAAAGGTGAATCCATATGTTATCTTTATATGATCTTACGGTTGAACAGAGAACAGAGCCTTTCGGGCTGGATGAGCGTCATCCCGCCTTCAGCTGGAAACTGCGCAGTGAGAAGAAGAATGTCATTCAGGCAAGTTACCGGGTTCTTGTCATGGATCATGCGGAAACAGTCTGGGACAGCGGTGTTGTCAAAAGCGCCAAGAGCATCTTTGTGACCTGTGAGGCAGATCTGAAAGCCTGTACATCTTACACCTGGCAGGTAACAGTATCGGACGGCACGGAAACCGCGGAAGCGTGTTCCTCCTTTGAAATCGGACTGATGAACGGCAGTGCTTTTAAAGAACATGCGAGCTGGATCACACATTCCTTTCCCAGAGAAGAAACTGCCTGCCCGGTATTCACAAAGACATTCTGCGCGGGCAGACAGGTCCGCAAAGCCCGTCTCTATGCTACAGCCCTGGGTATCTATGAAGCACAGCTGAACGGAAAGCCTGTGACAGACGGCAGGGGAGAAAGCTACTTCGCACCAGGCTGGACCAACTACAAAAAACGACTTCAGTATCAGACCTATCCGGTTGAACTGAATGAGGGACTGAATGAACTGAGCTTCACAGTCGGCAAAGGATGGTACTGCGGAAAACTCGGGTTTGACCCGACACCCAATCTGTATGGAGATCAGACTGCACTGCTGGCAATGCTGATGATCGATTATGCGGACGGCACGAAGGAAGTTATCGGCACAGATGATACCTGGCAGGTATGCACCGGGACTGTGCGCTTTTCGGAAATCTATGACGGAGAAACGCAGGATACCCTGAGTGAAACACATCCATGCACAACAGCTGTCAGCTATGAATACGGCTTTGATACCATCGTTGCACAGGAAAACGAACCGGTCCGCTGCCTGACGAAACTGCAACCGCAAAGAACGTTCACAACACCGGCAGGCGAACTTGTCTATGATTTCGGACAGAACCTTACCGGTTGGACGGAAGTAACTGTTACCGGCAGTGCCGGACAGAAGATCGTTCTCCATCATGCGGAAAGTCTGGATGAAAACGGCAATTTCTATACCGGCAATCTGAGCTTTGCCAAAGCTCAGGACGTCTATATTCTCAATGGCAGAAAACAGAGCCTGCGCCCGCATTTCACATTTCACGGATTCCGCTATATCAAGGTGGAAGGGCTGAAAGAAGGGCAGAGTGCAGAATTTACTGCCTGTCATCTGTCCACGGACCTGGTACAGACCGGAACATTTGAATGCTCTGACAAGCGCGTGAACCGTCTGCAGCAGAATATCCAGTGGAGTCAGCGTGACAATTATCTCGATATTCCGACGGACTGCCCGCAGCGCAGTGAACGTCTGGGCTGGACAGGTGATGCGACCGCTTATACTCCGACAGCCGCATTTAACGAAAACATTTATCCGTTCATGAAGAAATGGCTGCGCGATCTCATGAGTGAACAGACGCCTCAAACCGGCATGCCGCAGGTTGTGCCGAATATCATGGGTGACGGACAGAGCGGCGCTGCTTTCTGGGGAGACGCTGCCACAGCAGTGCCATGGACAATTTACCGTACATATGGTGACTGCCGCATTCTTGCGGATCAGTTTGAAAGCATGAAGATCTGGGTGGATTTCATCACTTCGAAATGCGGTGAAAACGGTCTGTGGCAGTCTGGCTTCCAGTATGGAGACTGGCTGGGGCTGGATGCGGAAACAAACGGCCTTTCGGAACCGCGCAAAGGTGCTACCGATGATTATTTCGCGGCGAATGCCTGCTATCTGCGCAGTTTGCAGATTACAGCTGATACCGCCCGCCTGCTTGGCAAAACAGAGGAGGAAGAACATTACCGTTCTCTTTATGATCAGGTGTTGGCCGCATTCCGTGAGGAATATGTGACCAAAACCGGCAGACTTGTCTGTGAAACACAGACGGCGATGGTGCTCGCTCTGCATTTCAATCTGGCAGAAGAAAAACACAGAGCCAGAATCGCATCCATGCTGAAAACCAATATCGAGGCGCATAAGACACATCTGGTAACCGGGTTTATCGGAACGCCATACGCGTGCTCTGTACTGACTGAGTGCGGTATGCATGAGCTGGCAGGGAAACTGCTTCTGCAGGAACAGAATCCAGGCTGGCTGTATGAAGTGAATATGGGTGCCACAACGATCTGGGAAAGATGGGATTCCATTCTTCCGGACGGACGTTTCAATCCGGCGAATATGAACAGCCTCAACCATTACGCGTACGGTTCCATCGGAACATGGCTGTACACAAAACTCGCCGGTCTTGAAATCCTGGAACCCGGCTATAAAAAGTTCTCTGTTCATCCCCGTTTCTTCAAGGGCATTGAATGGGTAAAACTCAGTTATGAAAGTGTTTACGGTCTGATCCGTACAGAATGGAAATGTCAGGACGGGAAGATCCGTCTGGAAATCGAAGTGCCTGCCAATACATCCGCTGTGCTCACTCTGCCGGAAAAAGAAGAAACGATTGAACTGGGAAGCGGGATTTATATGTACGAATATGACACGGAAACCAGTCTGCATCTTGACCGCTACAGTATGGAAATGCCGCTGCGTCTCATGATGGAACATCCTGTCGGAAAAGCCATGATGAATCAATATATGCCGGAAATGGCAGAGAACAAGCTGATCGAATATGTCATCAATGAGCCGATCACGGCGTTGCTGGCATATGCACCGCAGGCACAGCCCCTGTATGAAATGATCATTGCGGCAATGAACGCTTCAGAACAGTAAATCCAGCCACAGGAGAAATACGCATGAAAATAAGAATTGAAAATGACCGATTTATTGATGAAAATGGGAATCAGATTCTCTTCAACGGCGTCAATCTTGTCTGCAAAGACAAAGAAGCAGGCTATCTGTTTCCGGATACAGAACCGGTCTTCCGGCGTTTCCGTGAACAGGGATTCAATCTGATCCGTCTTGGAATTTTCTGGGATGGTGTTGAACCGCAGCCGGGCATTTATGATAAGGAATATCTCCGAAAAGTCCGTGAAACCGTCGATCTGGCATGGAAGTACGGATTATTCACACTGCTTGACATGCATCAGGATTTGTTTTCCTGCAAATGGGGAGATGGCGCGCCGGCCTGGGCTGCGCTTGATGAAGGGGCACCTCATCCTGAGAACTGCACCATGTGGTATGAAGCGTATCTGCAGAGCGACGCAGTGATCAATGCGGCCGACAATTTCTGGCGCAATGCGCCGGCATCCGACGGCATCGGCTTGATCGACCATTATGAAGCCATGTGGGCCATGCTGGCGGAAACATTCGGCAGCTGTGAAAGCATCATCGGCTTTGAACCGATGAATGAACCGTTCATGGGCAGCATCGCACGCAGCGCCTTTGGTGAGGCGGCGCAGAAAACAGCTGCTCAGTTTGCGGATTATGAACCTTTGAATCCGCTGGCAATGACACCTGAGCAGTCTGCTTTCTATATGCGCACCGTATCGGAAAGACTGACTGTTTTCGACCGCGATCAGCTGATGCCGTTCTACCGCCGGATTCAGAAAGCAGTGGAGCACAGTACAGACATTCCGCTGGTGACCGGCGGAAATATCTACTCCAGCAGCACCGTTCCGACCGGGATCACCCGCCTGGATGAGCGCGGAAATCAGATCTATGCGCCGCATGGCTACGACGCGGTAGTTGATTCCGACCGTTATGAATCCTTCAGCAAAGAAAACGTTGAATATCTGTTTGCGGACAAACACCGCTCCCAGACTGAACTGAACCTTCCTGTGATCGTCGGCGAGTGGGGTGCCTTCCCGTCAAGGGATTTCACAAATGAACTGATCCGTCATATGAAAGGTATTCTGGAAAAGTATCTGTGGAGTTCTGCCTACTGGCAGTGGATGCCGGGGCTTGAAAAAGATCCGAACTATGCAGATCTGCAGCGCGCATATCCCATGTCCACATCCGGTGAACTGCATTCCTATCACTTTGATCCGGAAAAGAAGGAAATCAGAATTGCGTATACACCGCGCAAAGACGGAGTCACCGTCGTTTACTGTCCGTTCCTTCCTGCCGAAGGGAAATATACAGCGGAAAAGATTTCGGATGATGCCTGCCTCGTAAAGATCACAGCAGACGCGGAAGAAAAAATCAGTGTTCTGATCAAGGCAGAAGAAAACTGAAAAAGCCTATACAAAAGCAGAGATCGGTATGATCTCTGTTTTTATATGGCGTGTCGGGCATGACCTTCCCCGGGAAGAGATTGAAAAGAACGGAAGACCGGTCGAAGTAGCTGCCAAAGCACCGAATATTCTGGAAGAATACTTCAAAGATCATGAATGTCTGAAACTGGATGGGGAGACAAGGCTGATCATCTATAAGTAACATAGTTCATCCGCAAAAGAGGATATAATATCTGAACAGTATCAAAGACTGGTTACAGAGGTTATTTCCTCTTTTTTTTGTCTTCCCACAGCAGCCAAAACGAATTGCTCTGAAACCACGCACAAAAATATACTCACGGTAAGCAAATATATATTTATGGGAACATAGCACTATACAGGATCATACAGTTATAGTGCTGTTTTTGTTTAAAAAACACGGATTAATTGTATGAATGTATATCTATCAGGATGCTTTGAATTGAAAATATATAATAATTATCAAAAAATATACAAGAAACTATTGAAATGTGAATCATAAAGATATATATTAAGTGCGTAAAGAGGATTGCAAATATATAAAAGGAGGAGAGAAATGTCCGATAGAAAGATTGTGGTCGCTACACACGGAAAACTGGCGGAAGGGTTCCTGACAGCATTGAACATTATTGTCGGGGAAAATGAAGACATTTGCGCTGTGAACTGTTATACAACACCCGACTTTGATCTTGATCAGACAATTGACAGGATATTCGAAGAAGCAGAAGGAAAAGAACTCTACGTGTTCACCGATCTTCTGGGGGGATCTGTCAATAATGGTTTCTTTAAACGCCTCAGCACAAAACAGTTTCACCTCATTACAAATACAAGTCTCGGACTTCTGATGGACTGCAGCCTGATGAATCCGAACGCAGATGAGCTGCGGAACAAGCTCGGATCCGGCGAGTTCTCCGTGGTATACTGCAACGATCTGATTGAATCAATGGGACTGGAAGAAGATGATCTGTAAAAAAAGGAAAGGAGAACAGAAATGATCAAAGCGCTGCGAATTGACCATCGGCTTGTACACGGACAGGTTGCCTTTACATGGACGCATTTCCTTGGCGCGACACGCATTATTGTAATCGACGACAAAGCGGCAGGGGATGACTTCCAGAAAATGGCATTGAACATGGCTAAGCCGGCAGGTGTTAAACTGAATGTCTTTTCAGCAGAAAAAGCACTGGAGAGAGCCGAGAAAATCGATTCCCTGAGCGATACGGTATTCATTATTTTCGGAGGTACAAAAGATGCATCGCGCTACATCACAGGACATCCGAAGTTCAAGGAACTGAATCTTGGCGGTATTACGAAAAAAGAAGGCTCCACACAATATGGGGAAGTTGTGTATTTGAACAAAGAAGAAGAGGAAGACTTAAAGAAAATACAGCAGACCGGCTGCAGACTCTTCATTCAGCAGCTTCCGAGTACAAAAAAAGAAGAATTGGATCTGCTGAAATAGAAGCAGCGGAAAGGGGTAAATAAATATGCGTTTAATTCAGACATTAATCGTCGTTCTGATCTCTGTAATGATGAAACTGGATTCCAGAATGTTCGGACGGCTTAACTTCGAAAGACCATTATTAACTTGTACAATTTGCGGCCTCCTGCTTGGAAATCTGCAGATTGGCCTGCAGGTTGGAGCGACCATGGAACTTGCTACGCTGGGCATGATGTCCATCGGTGCATCCGGTATTGACATGAACATGGGTTCTCTTGTCGGATGTGCGATCTGCATCATGACAGGTGCAGACATTGAAACAGCATTGACCGTGGCAGTTCCTATGACGCTGCTCAACACTGTACTGGATACATTTGCTTCGATCATCCGTATCAATTTCACACACATGTGCGACAACGCCGTTGAAAGTGGTGATTTTGCAAAAGCAAAGAGAGTAGACATCGTGTATGGCCCGGCTCTCTACGTCCTGTTCACAATTATCCCGGTATTCCTGTCTGTATACTTCGGAGCTGACTTTGTACAGAGCATTGCTTCATCTGTTCCGACCTGGGTTACAAGCGGCGTATCTCTTGGTGCAAATATCATTGCGTTCTTCGGATTTGCCATGCTGCTGAGTACGATGGTTAACAAAAACACGGTGGTTTACTTCTTCGCAGGATTCCTGCTCGCTGCATATTCCGGATTGGATCTGACAGCGATCGCATTAATCGGTATTGTACTGGCCATTATCCTTTACACCGTTAAATATGTCGGCACCGGCAATCGGGCTGCTGTTGAAACGGGCACTTCATCATTAGACGATCTGGAAGATCTCGACAACTGAAAAGGAGGGAAGAATCATGTCACAGAAAGGCTTGGAAGCACAGAAAAATACACCGTTAAATAAGAAACTGAAAGAAATCTTCTGGGGTGCCTGGTGCATGCAGACAAACTGGAACTATGAGCGTCAGATGAACACTGCATATATGTATGCGATGTCGCACACAATTGACCGCCTTTATCCGGAAGAGGAAGAAATCGAAAAGAAGAAGGAAGGATACAGAAGACATCTGGAATTCTTCAATATTACACCGCAGTGCGCTGCGCTGACACTTGGCATCTCTGCCGCAATGGAAGAGGAATATGCGGCTGATCCGGAAAACTTTGATCCTTCTGTTATCAATGCAGTCAAAGTTGCACTGATGGGTCCTCTTTCCGGTATCGGTGACTCTCTGTTCCAGGGCACGATCCGCATCATTGCAATGTCTATTGGTATCTCACTTGCCCAGCAGGGAAGCATTCTCGGACCGATCCTCGCTGCCCTGATCTCAATTTGCACAAGTGCGCCGATCACATGGTATCTTGGCAAACTCGGTTATACAAAAGGACAGGATTTCGTCAAACAGATGAGTGAATCCAATCTTATGGAAAAAGTGATGTTCGTCTGCTCCATTGCCGGTCTGTTTGTTATCGGCGGCATGAGCGCATCACTCTCCAATCTGACAACACCGATTGCATTCGGAGATGCCTTCGTTCTGCAGAATGTCCTGGATGGGATCCTGCCGAAAGCAATTCCGCTGGCAATGACATGGCTGATGTACTACATCGTCAAGAGCGGAAAAGTTAAGCCTATGACAGTCATTATCGGATGCTTCGTTGCCGGTATTATTCTTAACTACTTCGGCATTCTTGCCGCATAACGATCTGAACCTGAAACCATACGTATATAAATAACAAGGAGGAGAATATTATGTACGACGTAAAAAAGACGATTAGCGAAATCTGTGCAAACAAAGAAATCAAGAATGTCAGCTTCACTGGCTGTGGCGGATCCCTGGCATGCTTCTATGCACCGTATTATTTCATTACACGTGAATCTGCAGCACTGTCTGCGAACTATGGCAATGCAAACGAATTCAGCCACGACACACCGAAGAATGTCAATGAGCACTCTGTTGTAGTCTGTGCTTCCCGCCGCGGCAATACTGCGCAGACAGTAGAAGCAGCGAAGAAGGCAAAAGAACTTGGCGCAACGGTGATTGCTCTGCAGCTGGAAGAAAATACACCTCTTGAAGCAGTTGCTGACTATACGATCCAGTTCAAAGATACCGGTGCTGACGGTGCTCTGTATGAGGAAAGCAAGAGCGCATATGCCCTGGCCATTGCAAATGAAATCGTTCATCAGACAGAAGGCAATGATGCTCTGTATGAGAAGATGAACGCAGCTATGAAGAAGATGAATGAGATTGTTCCGGCTGCACAGACCGCAGTTGTACCGGAAGCAGTAAAGTTCTCCGTTTCCTACAATGAGGATGACATCATCTATACAATGGGCACAGGTACAGCATGGGCTGCAGCACAGCAGCAGACGATCTGCATCTTCATGGAAATGCAGTGGATCAACTCTTCCGTCATTCATTGCGATGAATTCTTCAACGGACCGTTTGAAATCACCGAAAATAACACAGCATATCTGCTTCTGAAGAGCACTGGCAAGACAAGAGAAGTGGACGAAAGAGCAATCGCATTCCTCAACAAGTTCAATGCACACACAACCATCATTGACGGTTATGACTATGGTATGAAGGAACTGGGAGAAGTCAGCGAATACTTCGACCACAGTTTCTACAGCGAACTGCTTGGCGTTTACAACCATCTGCTTGCTGACCGCCGCCAGCATCCGTTATCCTGGCGCAAATACATGTGGAAGTTCAACTATTAATCCTCACGACTGAGAATACTGAATCATAAGCAGCCTGCATTACTTTATTGCAGGCTGCTTGCATCAATGGCAGAAAGGACGAATGAATATGGGAAAGACGGATATTTCGACAGACCGGAAAATTCTGAATATTCTGATTCCGGTCATATTGGAAAATGCATTGATGACGTGCTCCACAATGATATTGACTGCATATATCGGCCGGCTGTCTGTGTTTGAAATCAATGCCTATGGCATAACACGCCGTATATACGGTATTTATTATTCCGTATTCAAAGGCCTGTCGGTCGGTACGATGATCGCAGTTGCCAAACGTTTTGGACAGGGAGACATAAAGAAATGCGCACGTCTGCAGCAGGAGAGTTATTTTCTCTTCGTTCCGCTTGCCACGCTTTCTGCATTTCTGATTTTTCTGTACGCACGTGTTCTGCTGGGATCGATGACGGGTGAAGCAGGACTTCTGGATACCGGTACAGAATTGTTGAAGAATATGGTCTTCTTCTTCCCGCTGCTTGCAGTGATCCATCTCAATGCGGCAGCTTTCCAGGCAAATGGCAATACACGGACACCAATGGTCATTGCCGCATTGGGCAATCTGGTCAATATCGTCTTTGGATATATGCTGATCTTTGGATTCCGCTTTATTCCGGCTTTGGGAATTAACGGTGCAGTTATTTCACAGAATCTCTCTTTTGTTGTCATGGCACTTGCCGGTGCATTTCTGCTGTATGGCAAAAACGGTCCCTTTGCGCAGTATGAAAAGAATCTGCTGAAACTGCCTTTGAAGGAAGATGTCAGAGAAATGCTTTCCAGCGGTATTCCGGCTGCTCTTGAGGATTCCTTCTGGCAGCTGGCAAATATTGTGATCAGTGCAGTGATACTCTCCTATGGTCAGGATTATTATGCGGCGTACCAGGTCGGCCTGGAAGGGGAAGGCTTCTGCAATATGATGTCAGCCGGCTTTATGACGGCTGCCATGTCTCTTTCTTCCAATGCCATCGGGGCACAGGATGAAAAAAGCTATAACCTCTCGTTTCAGAGACTTTGCTATTTCTGTGGAATCATTACATTGATCACGATGCTGTTTCTTACCTTTTTTACACGGGCAACGCTGTCATTGATGACGGATAAGCCGGAACTGATCGCTATAGCGGCGGGGTACATGCACGTGATGATATGGTCGCAGTATCCCCAGCACCGTCAGAAGATTGAAATCGGTTTTATCCGCACAGCCGGTCATACCCGGACAACCATGTTTACAAATTTGATTGGTTTATGGGCTGTGCGTGTTCCGTTGGTAGTGCTGTTTGGAAGTGTACTGCATTTGAATATATATGCAGTATGGTGGGTATTCAATATTGATCAGTGGATCCGGCTGCTGCTTTCTTTCTTCTTCTACAGAAGATATGACATTGCAGATACGGTACAGCGGAAAAGAAACTATTCGTTACAGGAAGGATGCATATGAAAGAAAAGAAATATATCGTTTTTGATGTCGACGGAACATTGCTGGATACCGAGTTTATCTGGGGAAAAATCTGGAAGATGGTTGGTATGAAGTATGGTCATCCGTCCTTCTGCCATGATGAAGTTGTAGGAATCAGCGGTGCTGCTCTGCGGGCTGTTATGGACAGGCAGCTGGCAGGCGTTCCGGAAGAAGAAAAAGAGGAAATGCTGAATGAGGCACGCAGGATCGGACTTTCCTATATCAGGGAACATACAGCTCTGATGCCCGGAGTCATGGAAATGTTTGCATGGCTGAAGGAACAGGGATTCACCCTGTGCATAGCTACGACGACAGAGCGCTCTCTGACAGAAGAACGCCTGAAAAGAAACGGTATATGGGAAGATGTTTCTTTCAGCATCTGCGGGGACGAAGTGGAACGGAAAAAACCAAATCCGGAAATCTATCAGAAAATGGCACGGCTGCTGGATGCAGAAGCGGAGGAGATGCTGGTCATTGAAGATACCGGGTTTGGGGTGGAGGCAGCCTGGCTGGCCGGCTGTGAAGTGATCATGATCCCTTCGGTCAATCCGGCTTCTGAAAAAGACAGGAAAATGGCTCTGCGTATTGAAAAAGATATGTATGAAGCACTGAACTGGATGAAGGAGAATATCAGGAGGAAAGGATAATGGGAATTCTGGAATATATTCATGAAACACCAGATGCGGTCCGCCGCATGATTTCCCGTAAAGAATCACTTCTTTGCGATGCTTTGAATGGAATAAATGGCAAAGAGATCCGGGAGATCGTTCTGTGCGGTTCCGGTACAAGTTACCACGCCGCTTTGTCGGCATCGTATCCCATGCAAAAGATACTGGGAATTCGTGTCAATGCAGTGTATCCTGTTTCCTTTGCGGACCGTGAAACGATTGTGGATGAATATACGCTTGTGATCGGTATTTCCCAGGCCGGGCAAAGTGCTTCTACGGTAAAGGCAATGCAGTATGCGAAAGAACATGGTGCAGCAGTTCTTGCCATGAGTGCTGTAAAGACTTCCCCCGTGTATCAGCAGGCAGATGCCGGTATTTTCCTGGACATCGGTGAAGAAAATGTCGGGCCGAAAACAAAAGGTTTTTTCTGCTCCGTTGTTCTGCTGGTGCTGTTTGCCTGTGCGTATGCAAAGGAAGAAAACACGGAGGACTATATCAGCAGGATGATCGCGGTAACAGACCGAATCAGTGACGTACAGGATGCGTTTGAAGCCTGGTATGGACAGAATGCAGAGAAGCTGAACACGGCGCACCGGGTAATCGTTGTTGGACATTCTGCCGGTATTGGTGCGGTTTATGAGGGAGCGTTGAAGCTGCTGGAAGGAATGCGCTGCAGTGCAGTGGGTTATGAAATGGAAGAGTTCATGCATGGAATTTATCATTCTGCTGATGCGGACACGTATATCTTTGCACTGGATGCACCAGATGCACAAAGAGAGCGTCTGCGCAGGCTCATGCAGTACCTTCAGGAGAAAAAGCATGCTCATGTTGTATTGATCACCGATGTGCAGGCAGATGGCTTTGACTGCTTTGTATGGCCGTTTGACAATGATCCGCTGTTTGCGTTCATGCAGTACATTGTCCCTCTGCAGGTCAGTGCAAGACGTATTTCTCTTGATCAGGGGATTAATTGTGAAGTATCCGCTGATCCGGATTTTCATAGAGAAATGGGAAGTTATATCTACTGAGGACCATCGAATGCTGGAAATACAGGGAATCCGTGTGGAAAACGGAACAAAGAAAGAGGTATATATCGGACCGTCCGGGTATCCGATGCCGGCATTTCTGATTGCCGGCAGAGAAGAAGGAAAGACGCTGTTAGTTACTGCACAGATCCACAGCGGGGAATATCCCGGGACACCTGCAGTAATACGGATTGGGAAAAATATTGATCCAGTGAATGTGTTCGGAAATGTGATTCTGATGCCGTGTGTCAATTTGAGCGGCTTTCAAAGCGGATACAATGCAAAGATTCCGGAAGATAACGGCAACCTGAATACGGATTATCCGTATGCAGGTAAACCGGTCACAGATAGTATTTCATCATTCTTCATAAAAGAGGTCTTCCCAAAAACAGATTTCATTCTTGATCTGCACAGCGGGGGCATTTCAGAACCGCTGACACCATGCCTGTTTTATCCTTCTCTTTCGGCAACGGAAGAAAGTCTGACTGTGGCAAAGAAACTGGATATACCATGGCTTGTGGCTTCTGAGAACAAAAAGGGACAATTCTCTTACCCAGCTCATGTTATGAATATACCTGGATTACTGCTGGAAAGAGGATACGGAGGTCTTTGTGATGAAGCGTGGATCCATGCCTTTGAAAATGATATTCGGCTGGCAATGGATGCTCTGGGAATTCTCTCGTGCGAGCAGTGTGAGACATGCAGGAAAGAAATGATCCGCAGTGTCTGTTATCTCCGGTTTAAAGAAGATGGTCTGTGGTACAGAAAGGCAGAACCGGGAGAAGAGATTGCGAAAGGCCAGGTCCTTGGTCATACAGAAGACTGTTTTGGCAATGTTCTGCGTGAATATACAGCAGAGGAAGACGGTATCGTACTCTATGGGAATGGCGGACTAAAGGCTTCAAAAGGCCATCTTGCTGTGGCATATGGACGAAATGCATACAGACAGGTGCTGTTATGAATTCCGTGTTCATTGTATTGATCCTGTCTTCAGCTGCAGTACTGATGTATTTTCAATACCGCCAGAGACAGGTGGTAAAAACACTTTCTGACCGGCTGCTGCAATTGCTGATGGAAGGCCGATATGCAGAGTTTGAAGAACTTCTCAATGACAGAGAGACGCGGGTAAATCTGTCAAATTACAACCTGTCGTATCTGGCATTTACGGAAGCAATCCTGCGAAATCGGAAAATGGAAGCAGACCGGATTTTTGATGCAATGTATGAAGTCCGCATGAATACTGTGCAGAAAGCGTCCTTTTACAGCCATGCAATGCCTTTCTATGCAGAGAAAAGGGATGCCGCGCGTACAGACGCATGCTATGAACAGATTCTCGCGCTGAATGGTTTTCGTGAATTGAAGGAAAGTACGGAAATCATGTATCGCAAACTGAAAAAACAGGATGGAAACGATAAAATATAAATATATCTTTTCAGTTCATTTCTTCGCTATGATATAATTCTTGTGAAGGTATATATTTATGGGAAAAGAACCAAAATACAAAGAAATTTATCACTTTTTCAAGAAACAGATCCGTGAAGGGGAAATCAGGACAGATGAACCGCTTCCTCAGGAAGCAGATATTATATCCATGTTCGGAGCATCGCATATGACGGTAAACAAAGCCATGACGCTTCTGGCACAGCAGGGATATATCCGGCGTGTGCCGGGATATGGTACCTTTGCATGTAAGGATTACAAAGTTGCGGTACAGTCTTCACAAATGCAAAAGGAAGGAATCAACCAGATTATCACCAAAACAGGAATGACACCCCGTACGGAACTGGTATCCTACAAAATTCGAAAAGGAAAAGAAATACCGGAAATTGCAGCTATTCTCAAAACGGAGGATGATCAATTCATTCATGAAATCATCCGTTTGAAATACGGAAATGAAAGACTGATCTGCGTAACCAAAGCCTACCTTTCTCAGAAAGTTCTTCCGGTCGTGGATGTGACCAGACTCGAGAGCTCACTGGATGAATATGTAAATGATATGGGCATCCATAAAACAGATGGGTATTCTGAATTGCAGGCATGTCTGCCTGGTGAAGATCTTGTGCCTTTTTACGGAACGGACCACATTGCGCTGATGCATCAGAGAATAATGTGGAACGTAGATGGTATGCCGTTTGAACTGACTGACAATTATTTTGACGGAGAACTGATTACGATCACAAACCCGAGAAGAATGGAAATTACTCCGGGACTGGAGAGTTAAATTGCCTGAAAATTATGAAAGACATGGTCCTGTGCCTGCTGCAGTGATGCAGACAGGCGGAAGACCATGTCTTTTCTTCTGAGGCTGCAGTGGATATTGATAAGACATGCATGTGATTCTGCTTTAGAATATTCATGAAGGAGCAGTGCTATGAATAAAGAATTTCTCTGGGGCGGCGCAGCAGCTGCCAACCAATACGAAGGCGGGTATCTGGAAGGCGGAAGAGGTCTCAGCATCAATGATGTAGAGATGGGTGCCTGCCATGGCAAAGCACGCGAAATACATGAGTGCATTCACCCCGGTGTGTATTATCCATCCCACAGGGCAACGGATTTTTACCATCATTACAAAGAAGATATTGCACTTATGGCGGAAATGGGATTCCGGGTCTTCCGGATGTCCATTGCCTGGTCACGGATCTATCCCAATGGGGATGATGCAGAACCAAACGAAGCAGGTCTTGCCTTCTATGACAGTGTTTTCGATGAACTGCTGAAATACGGCATCGAACCGATGGTCACGCTGCATCACTTTGAATTGCCGCTGCAGCTGGTGAAGAAATACGGCGGATGGAGAAGCCGGAAGCTGATCGATCTGGCTGTAACATACGCAAAGACCGTATTCAGACGCTATCGCAATAAAGTCAGATACTGGCTGACATTCAATGAGATCAATTCGCTGTTCATTGCAAAAACGCCATGGCATCAGGCAGGCATCATTTACCGGGATGATGAAGACAGGACCAATGTGATGTTTCAGGCAGCGCATTATCAGCTGGTATGCAGTGCTTTGACGGTGATCGAAGGACATAAAATCAATCCGGAATTCAAGATCGGAAACATGATTCTGTATAATTGCTGCTATGCGATGACATGCGATCCGCATGATCCGATCATGGTTCATGACAAGATGGCGCCGATCTGGTATTTCAGCGATGTACAGGTCAGAGGCAGATATACAAATACATGTCTTGCCTACCAGAAAAAGATGAATGCGTGCTTTGAAATCGAAGAAGGGGATCTGGAGATCCTGGCGAAGGGAACCGTGGACTTCTTCAGTTTCAGTTATTATGCCTCCATGGTGGAAGGCCGCAGGATCGAATACAGTGCGGATGGAAATCTGCTCGATGGCGGGAAGAATCCGTATCTGGAAACGACCGCTTGGGGATGGCAGATCGATCCGCTGGCTTTAAGGACATCCCTCAATGAGATCTATGACCGTTATCAGATACCTGTATTCATCTCGGAAAACGGCATGGGTGCCATCGATACAGTAGAAGAAGACGGTATTCATGATGCATACCGCAGTGAATACCTGCGTACGCATGCCAAGGCAGTGAAAGATGCCTGTGAGATCGATCTGGTGGACTGCTTCGGCTATGCATGGTGGGGACCGGTAGACATTGTATCCGCAGGAACAGGAGAAATGCGCAAACGCTATGGCTTTGTGTATGTGGATATGGACGATGAGGGCAACGGTACCATGGAAAGACGGAAGAAAGACTCCTTTGAAACCTACAGAGAGATCATTGATACGGACGGCATGTGTCTGGAGAATATCGTTCTATGATGTACTTTATTCCCGGATGCGATGTGAGGAAAAACCATCCGGAAGCCGTCCGGAACGCATGCATGTTCTTCGAAGAGCGAAACATACCGGAAGGACCGTGCTGCCGGAAGGATCTTTCCGTTCTGAAGAAGGGGGATGTTCTGATCACAGAATGCACGCAGTGCACTCTGATCTTTGGAGAACGAGTTCCTGAGTCAAAGCAGATGACTGTCTATGAATACCTTCTGAATGATTCTGATTTTGTATGGCCGGATTACCATGGAAGGGAAATGGTTCTTCAGGACTGCTGGCGTATGCGTGATCATTCTGCGATGCATACGGCGATCCGGCGCTGTCTTGAAAACATGAACATTCATGCTGCGGAATTGGAACATAACAGGGAAAAAGCAGATTTCTGCGGCGTGTGGCTGAATAATCCGGCACCGGCCGACTGTATAGAGAAAGCACCAAAGACATTTGCCATGCTGGAAGAGCACCGCCATCTGCTCAGCCCGCTGCAGCAGAAAGAAAAAATGGAAGCCTATGTCAGAGGGCTTCCGCAGAAAGAAACGATCGTATACTGCAATGGCTGTGAAAAAGGACTGCGCCTTGGTGATGGCCGGCCGGTGCATATGGTCGAACTGCTGTTCAACCCGCATATGAAATAAACAGGATAACAGGCAGTTCTCTTATGGGAACTGCTTTTTTGCGTGAATGAAAAGGGTATTCTACAAATCGGCGCAGTTGTTCAATATGTGCTGTGATACAATATTTCTATACAATAATTTCTTTCGTTCAGGGGGATATCATGACAGATCATAATAACAGCTACATCAGCCGCACCAGCGGTCTGAAGGCGAAAGACTACATTGGCTATGCGATGGTCGATACAGCCGGATGTCTTGTTTTCGCACTTGTCACGACATTGCTTCAGAAGTTCTACACCGACATTTTCCATTTAAGCCCATTGTTCATCATGATCATGTTTATCGTTGCGAGAGTATGGGATGGTATCAATGATCCAATCATGGGAAGAATCTGTGATACGGTGGAACCGGGAAAACACGGACGGTATCGGAAATGGATCCTGTATGCGGCAGTGCCGCTTTCCATCTCAGCGATACTGATGTTTCTGAAGCTGCCGGGAATCGGGGAAGAAGGTCACTATTTCGCCACATGCGTCTATGCGACATGCACATATATCTTCTTCGGCATGGCATATACCGTGCTGCAGATCCCGTATGGATCTCTGGCGTCCGTTGTGACGACCGATGCACAGGAACGCTCCAGACTGTCCGTCTTCCGTTCCATCGGTGCTGCGCTTGGTTCCATCCCGGTATTGCTCATTGCAAGCTTTGCCTATGCACCGCGTCTGGATGCCTCCGGGAATCCGGTCATTGGTGAAAACGGCAAGGTGATCACGGACATGCAGTATCCGCCGGTCATCAAGGGCGTTATCATCATGGCTATTGTGTCGTGTGTAATGCTGCTGATCAGCTTCACAATGAACAAGGAACGCGTCAAGACAAAGCCGCAGCCGCCGGAGAAAGGTGCAGCTGCCAAAGCGATCCGCATGCTGTTCCATAACCGTTCCTTCGTAGCCATTACCATGGTATCGATGCTGTTGCTGGCAGGTCAGATGTTCACACAGAGTTTCTACACCTATCTGTTTGATGACTATTTCCATGCCAACTGGATGAATCTTGCGACACAGGCATGTACGTATTCACCGATGATCATCTTCATGTTCTTCCTGCCGAAGCTGACCGGCAAGAAGGGCAAGAAAGAAGTCACGCAGATCGGCATGACCGTTGCAGCATTGGCGAATCTGGTACTGTTCTTTCTGAAGGACATGGATCCTTCGAAGCTGCTCTGGATCTTCCTGGCAATGAATTTCATCAGCGGATGCGGCTTAACAACATTGGTCATGCAGTTATGGGCAATGGTAGCAGATGCCATCGATGATATCGAAGTCAAGACCGGCAGCCGTGACGACGGCACGGCATATTCCGTCTTCAACCTGTTCCGCAAAGTCGGACAGGTGCTTGCAGCGATCTGCGTCAACGGCGCGCTGCTGGGCATGCATTACAAATATGAAAAGGGTGCGGTACAGACACTGTCCAATCTGAAGATCATGTATAACATGGGCACATTGATTCCGGCCGTCATGTTCGGTATTATGGCGATCCTGCTGTTTGTATGCTATCCGCTGAATCTCAAAAAAACCGCAGAGCTTCAGGTCCAGAAGGAACAGAAACTCCGCGAGTCCTACGAGAAGAAAGAAATTGATATCTAAACCGTTTCAAACCATACCGGCAAGTCCGTGGGGGTGCAGGGCACAGTCAGCTCTATACCTCCTTTTATGATGTCTCCTTTACCGCGCAGCTTCCATCCGGACACAAACGTCGGAAGTGTTACAGTAACGCTGTCTTTTCCTTCATCAAAGACCGGACATGCAAGGATGCGCTCTCCGCACATATAGCAGTCTGCTTCCCGGTCATAGTCCGGCTGTTTCAGGAAGACAGGCGTGATCAGCGGCCTGTTTTCTTTAATGCACTGCTGCATCTGTTCATAGAGATACGGGACGAACTGTTCCCGTAGATCAAACAGACGCCTGATGGCATCCATGAGGTCTTCATAGAGCCATGGCATGGTGGAGGGTTCCCCCGGTTTCCAGGAATGCAGCACAAAGCGCGGTGTAAACAGGGCATACTGCAGCCAGCGCATGAACAGTTCACGCGACGGGCTGGGGCCGCTGAATCCGCCGATATCCTGCCCAAAGTAGCAGAATCCGGACAGTGACATGGTCATTGCCTGGTAATGGTTAAAGCGCAGATCACGGAAACTGGTGTAATTGTCACCGGTCCATGTGGTAGCTTCTCTCTGTGTGCCGGCAATGGCACAGCGTGAGATCATCATGGGATCGCCATACTGCAGACCGACTACCTCCATGCACGCTTCCCGGGATGCTTTTGACATCAAATACGAGAAAAGCGGACGGATGCGCCTGGCTTTTACTGGCGTACCAAAGCCATGTGCCAGTACATCCTCATCCCATACATCGTATTCATTGTTGTCATTCCAGAGATTCCGGTATCCGAATTTCAGAAGATTCTCCTGTATGCATTCCTTCCAGAAATCATATGCACCGGGATTGGTGAAATCCAGATAACTGGCAAAGCCGCCCCAGAATGGGAAGACAGCCGGTGTGCCGTCGGCGTAGTGCAGAAACCATCCTTCCTGAGCAATGTGTTCGTACAGGGGATGTTCTCTCAGGAATGCCGGCTTGATATTCGGCATGATCTCAAGACCGTGACTGCGGAAGTGATCCGCAAGATCTTTGGGAGAAGGAATCTTATCCCTGTTCCAGTGGAAGACGCAGCGCTTATCCCCGATCTGGGTGTAGCCGCTGGAAAGATAGAAGCCCCCGGCATGGATGTGGTGTGCTTCACACTGTGCAATGAATCCGCGCAGCTGTTCATCCGCATTATCCGCATCGGTATATTCCATCGTACTGCCGCAATAGGAGAATGCCCACTTCGGCACCGGTGCAATGCCTCCGCACAGCCAGATGAATCTGGAAATGATCTCAGAGGGCGTACCGGGGATCAGGTACAGGATCATATTTTCTTCTTCATAGCGGATGGAATTGAACGGTTCAAAATAATTATCATGTTCCTGGCCGAAGTTGATCCGTCCATTGCTGCAGGTATCATAGAACAGGCCATAGGATCCGGCACTGTTTTCACAGATATAGAATGGTACGTGCTTGTAGAGGGGATCGGAGTATTCTGCCTTGAAACCCATCGCATCCCCGGTCCCAAGATCAAAGCTTCTGCCGTTTTTATTGACATGTCCGCTCTTATCGCCAAGACCATAGATCTTCTGGTCTTCTTCGCGCCGTGTAAAATGCACCGTTCCGTCTCCAAGTTCCCCGGCAAAGTTATATGCCAGACCGTTTCTGTCCTGGTACAGGATTCCTTTATCATTTCTGGCAGTGATGCGGAAGTTCATCTTTTCGATCTGAAAGTGCAGGCCGCAGTGCTCAAAGGACAGCGTATCTGCCTGTTCTTTGATCCATGGGAATTCCAATGGGAAGCCATCAACGGAAATACGCGCTCTTCCTTCCCGGGGACATGCGCCATTTGGTGCAACGCTCCACGTTGGCAGCAGTCCCTCTTTGTCTTTGATCAGGGAAATGCGCAGGATATCCTTAAGAAAATCCAGACGCATGATTACACCGTCGGCTTCGTATTCCACGTAATAGCCGCCGTTTTCTTTTAATTCAAATGCATGACGGAATTTCATTGTGCTTTCGGATTTCCTTTCGTGATCATATTCCTGCTGAGTTTCAGATAGGAGGGCTTCCCCATAGCAGTCTTCTTTTTGGTGAAGCAGAGTATGTTTGTTTTCCCGTTATGACAGGGGTGCCACTTTGGCCGTCCTTCTCCGTTTGGATCACCGCTTTTTACAAAGGCAGCCGCATAATCCATCATCTGTGCAGATACTTCGTAATCCCTTCTGCGGTAGGGACGCCATGACTGCGTAAGACGTCCGAAGAAATAACGCAGATCACAGGAGTGGAATGCCCCATTCGTATCACCGGGCGCATCTATGTCGAAATAATAGAGATAGGCATTGTTCTGCGTACCGAACTGATTGCCGATATATGCCATCAATGGTGCATAGAGATCATTGGATGTATAGCCGATCATATACGGAAGCGTAAGAGGCTTCTGGATCAGCTGGTCAATTGGTGCAGTGATCAGGTATCCGTCTACGACCGGCATGGTAACATACGTCGTATCTTTGCGCTCTTGCTTGAAATGTTCCTGTGCCGCAAGCAGTGCTGGAATGCCAAGTGCTCTGAGTTCCTGCAGATTTCTGCATCCGGCATACTCCATCAATGCAAGCCAGTATTCTCTGGTATCCTCTGCCCGTTTTGGAGAAGCAAATTTGGGAAACTGACCGGCGCCGGACATCATCAGCACTTTCTGGAAGAGTCCTGCATTGTTCTGATTCAGACACAGATATTGGATGGAGATGGCACCGGCACTTTGTCCGGCCAGTGTGATATTGTCCGGATCACCGCCAAAATCTGCAATATGCGCCTTTATCCAGCGCAATGCTGTCAGCTGGTCATCCAGTCCGAAGTTTCCATCTCTTCCATATTCTTTCTGAATCTCTTCATGCGTCAGATATCCAAATATCCCGACCCGGTAATTGATAAATACAGTGATGATACCGCGTTTGGCCAGTTCATAACCGCGGAATGGTTCTTCCTGATTACAGCCGGAGTTGAAACCGCCGCCATGGATGAATACCATGACCGGGCAATGGACTGCATCGATCGGTGCAAAGATATTCAGATTCAGACAGTCTTCATCATAATGGAATTCCAGACCTTCCCGGAATTCACGGTGATAGAACAGCCGCTCCGGATTGTCCAGATGCGGAAAAAACTGCCGGTATTGCGGACATGCACTGCCGAAAGAAGACGCATCCAGTGTCCCTTCAAAGCGGTGGATCGGTACAGCATAGCGGAATCGTTCTGCTTTTGCATAGGGAATGCCAAGGAACTCCCGGCATCCGTCTGTGATCTTTCCGCATATTCTGCCCATTGCCGTTTCAATAATGATAGAATTCTGCTCACTCATATGTATTTGGTCCTCATCTTTCTGATGACTAATGCTTTATATACATCTTATCACGGTGCAGATGCAGTATACTCCCGCAAAAATCCACAGACAAAATATATGAATCCGTCAGCGGAGCATTGATTCCAAAATGACATATACGTAAAACGGTATATTTTTGGTTGAAAACCCAGATGCTTGTGCTACTATAAATACAGAGGGATCACCAGTGACGGTTGTCCTCCAATAGTTACGAAAACGATCGCTACTTTTTGGAAGATGGGCGGTCGTTTTTCGTATTCATATATGTCGCCAGCTGCAGGCCGAGGCCAACAGCTGTAATTATCAGAGTAATTACTGCAACAACAGTATCAATACGAATCACATGGTATACCTCCTTTCAGCAGAAAATGCTGGAGAAGGGTTCCATACCTTCTCCAGATAAGATAATTAGAGAAGGACAACCGCCACCGTATTGGTGATTTTGTGGGATATATGCGCAAAGCAGTATATTGCGACCGAAAAAACAGTTGATTGTGCTACTATAAATACAGAGAGACCACCAGTGACGGTTGTCCTCTAAAAGTTACGAAAACGATCGCTACTTTTTGGAAGAGGGGCGGTTGTTTTTTCGTTTCGCTTTTGCTTTATATTTGCATTCCAAAAGTTATACAAGTGATAACCAGTGAAAGAATACCAACAAATAGACCACCTCCATATGTACCCCTCCTGTCCTAAAAACACTGGAGAAGGGTTCCATACCTTCTCCGGATAAAAAATCAGAGAAGGACAACCGCCGCTGTATGAGTGATTTTGTGGGGTATATGCGCAAAGCAGTATATTGTGGTTGAAAAAACAGTTGATTGTGCTACTATAAATACAGAGGGATCACCAGTGACGGTTGTCCTCCAATAGTTACGAAAACGATCGCTATTTTTTGGAAGATGGGCGGTCGTTTTTCGTATTCATATATGTCGCCAGCTGCAGGCCGAGGCCAACAGCTGTAATTGCAAGTGTTATTATTGCAACGACAGTATCAATACGAATCACATGGTATACCTCCTTTCAGCAGAAAATGCTGGAGAAGGTTCCATACCTTCTCCAGATAAAATAATCAGAGAAGGACAACCGCCACCGTATTGGTGATCCCTGCAGAATATATCTGCGTAAATAAGTATAGCACGCAAAGCAGTATATTTCTATGCCGCATGATCATGGTGCATAGAAGAACAGGAAAGAGAGAGGTATGTTATACTGTCGGCTGTATGCAGGCATACAGGAGGATGACAGGGTGATTCTGTGGATGATTGCTGCATTTGCGGCATTTTTTATTAAAGGGCTGTGCGGGTTTGCAAATACACTGGTATTTACATCGGTCATGGCATTTGCGGAAGCGAATAAATCGATCTCACCGGTGGAATTGCTGCTGGGGTATCCGGCAAACTTATATATGGCATACAGAAACCGGAAAGGACTGGATTATAAGACAGTTCTGACATGTGCGGTATGCATGGTCCTTGGGGCGATACCGGGTGCGCTGTTTCTGAAGCGGGCAAATGTAGCACTGGTGCAGATGATCTTCGGCGCAGTCGTGCTTGTGGTGGCAATCGGCATGTGGAAAGAAGGAGATCAGGGGACCGTAAGGAAAGATCCTGCGGCTGTTAAGATCGTACTGGGTGTGCTATCGGGGGTATTGTGCGGAATGTTTGGCATTGGTGTATTGCTTGCGGCATATCTGCAGCGTACATCGAGAGATATCCGGGAATTCCGGGCAAATATATCTGCCATATTTTTTCTGGAGAATACATTCCGCATCATGACATATGGCTGGACGGGCATCCTTACACAGGATGTGCTTGTTAAAGCATGTCTGCTGGTGCCGGCGGGTGCGCTGGGATTGTTGTGCGGAATATGGTGCAGTGAAAAGATGGACAGCGCAAAGGCACGGCAGGCAGTGATACTGGTGCTGATCGTGTCCGGGTGTGCGATGATCATAAAGAATTTGCCATGGTAAGGCAGGACAGAGGGAATATGCGTAAAATACTGTTCATTGATGTAGATGGAACACTGTGTTCGCCTGTGTACAATAAACCGCCGCATTCGGCTGTGGAAGCGATCCGTCATGCGCGGAAGAACGGGCATCTGGCATATATATGCACAGGACGCTCCAAAGCGGAAGTATATGAAGATATCTGGGCAATTGGTCTGGATGGGATGATCGGCGGAAACGGCTGCTATGTGGAAGATCATGGCAAAGTCATACTGCATAAGAAACTGACGGAAGAAGAGTGCCGGGATGTTGTGGACTGGTGCAGAGAGCGCAATATGGAATTCTATCTGGAATGCAACAGCGGACTCTATCCATCAGAGAAATATAAAGAAGTATCGTATGCGGCATACCGCAGAAAATTCGGAAAAGATCCGGAGTACGGGGAATTCTTTGAACGCATGATCTATGGCGCTTCCCCATACCGAGATGATGTCAATAAGATCAGTTTCCGTCTGAACAGCTGGGAAGATTATCTTGCGGCAAAAGAGCGCTTTCCGCATCTGCATGTAGGCTGCTGGGGCGGGGATGCGCCCAATTGTTCGCATGGCGATGTATCACCGGAAGGCATCAACAAAGCCGAAGCGATTCGCTTCCTGCTGGAGTATCTGGGTGCACAGAAAGAAGATACGATCGCATTTGGCGATGAAGCCGTGGATGTGCCGATGTTTGAATTATGCGGGACATCGGTGGCTATGGGATCGGGCAATAAAAGTGCAAAGCAGGCAGCGGACTATATCACGACCGGAACGGACGAAGACGGTCTGTACAATGCTTTTGCCCATCTTGGACTGCTGTAATCTGCATATGTCAGAAAATGTCTTTTATGCTATGATTGTCCGGTAAAAACGGGATGAGACATTTCCCGGGGGAGAGCAGTATGGCAAAAGAAACGATCGATAAACAGAAATTGTTTGCCGAGACACCGGTGCCGCAGGCATTGCGCATCATGGCGATCCCGACGATCATCAGCCAGGTGATCAATCTGGTATATAACATGGTCGATGCGTTCTTCATCGGACGCACCGGCAATTCCTATATGATGGCAGCGACCTCCGTCACCCTGACGATGGTCATGATGAATGTGGCACTGTCCAATCTGTTCGGTATCGGCGGCGGTTCACTGGTAGCGCGTCTGATGGGTGTGCAGAAAGAAAAAGAAGCTAAGGCAGTCAGTTCGTTCAGCTTCTGGGGTGCGGTATGCATCGCAGCGCTGTATTCGGCTCTGATCGGTCTGTTTCTGACACCGATATTGAAGTTCCTTGGGGCATCGGAAGCGACGCTTGGCTATGCACAAAGCTATGCATTGATCGTCATTGTGATCGGCGGTATTCCTTCGATCCTGTCACTGGCAGCGGCGCATCTCTTGCGGAATGCGGGTTTCTCGGGAAAAGCAAGCACCGGCTTAAGCATGGGCGGTATTCTGAACTGTTTCCTGGATCCGTTATTCATGTTTGTATTGCTGCCAAAAGGGATGGAAGTCACCGGTGCAGCGATCGCTACGGCATTGTCCAATGCCATTGCCTGTGCCTATCTGGTATTTGCCTATGTCAAAGCAGGAAAGCAGGCACCGTTAAGCCTGGTGCCAAAACTGGCACTGACCGTCAAGGCAGAAGAAAGAAAATCGCTGTTTGCGGTCGGTATCCCTTCGGCATTATTAACAGGATTGTTTGATCTTGCGAATATCTGCGTCAATATCATTGCGTCTTCGCACAGTGACATGGTATTGGCCGGTATGGGTATTGTCATGAAGGTGGAACGTATCCCCAATGCGGTCAATATCGGCATCTGTCAGGGAATGCTGCCGATCGTGGCATATAACTATGCATCCGGAAACCATGAGCGCATGAAGGAAACGATCCGCACCGGACGCAATGCCGGTCTGTTCATCTCCTGCTGCAGTATCGTGCTGTTCACGCTGATGGCTGATCCGTTCGTGCGTCTGTTTCTGAGCACGAAGTCACAGGATGCCGAAGCAGCACTGCTGACCGTCGGCTATGCATCGCTGTTCCTGCGGATCCGCTGCTTTGCCTCCCCGGTGCAATTGATCAACTATCATACATCCTACTGCATGCAGGCAATGGGAAAGGGCAGGGCAACCTTATTGCATGCCTTTGTCCGTGAGCTTGTCTTCTATATCCCGCTGATGTTTATGCTGGACCATTTCCTTGGCGAAAAGGGACTGGCGATGGCTCTGCCGGCAGGGGAAGGTCTTGCGGCAATCTTTGCATTATATCTATTGCATCGTGCGATCAAAGAGAGCGCAGTGCAGAATGTCCTGTAAATCCGGAGTGATCCGGGTTTTCTTTTACAAAAAACAGCTGTGAAAACGCTATAATGAAAAAGAGGCAATCTGTATGAACATTCCAATTGATATTACCGGGATCGTCCTGCATACAAGGCGTCTTGTGCTGCGTGAATGGCGCGGGCAGGATCTGGACGATTTCTATGAATATGCATCGGCGGACGGCGTCGGACAGATGGCCGGCTGGCTTCCTCATGTCACAAGGAAAGATACCCTGAATGTACTGGAGCGTTTCATACGGCAGAAGAAGACGTTTGCACTGGAATACAATGACCATGTGATCGGTTCACTTGGCATAGAGGAATACGACGAAGAAGAATATCCGGAATTGGAAAGTTACCGGTGCCGGGAGCTGGGCTTTGTACTGTCCCGTACGTACTGGGGACAGGGACTGATGCCGGAAGCACTGCAGGAAGTCATACGATGGCTGTTTGAGGACAAACACCTGGATCTGCTGGTATGCCGGCACTATGCCTCCAACCGGCAGTCTGCCCGTGTGCAGCAGAAGTGCGGTTTCCGGGAATATCGGCGCACGATGCACAAAAACATATACGAAACCGATGTGGAATCGGTGACCAATATACTGCGCTATGCAGACTGGAAAAACGCGAAAGCAGAAAGGAGCGAATGCATATGAGTTTTCCGAAGAATTTCCTCTGGGGCGGGGCAACAGCCGCAAACCAGTACGAAGGCGGTTACCTGGAAGGCGGCAGAGGCCTTGCGACATCCGATGCGATCAAGGGCGGTGACAAAGATCATCCCCGCATGTATACGGTAAAGACAAAAGAAGGGGAAATCCTGGAACTGCCAAGAGAAGCATCCCTTCCCGAAGGCGCAACAGGCTATATCATTCCGGATATCTATTATCCTTCCCATCAGGCGACAGACTTCTATCATCACTACAAAGAAGACATTGCACTGTTTGCAGAAATGGGCATGAACTCCTTCCGTTTCTCCATGTCCTGGTCCAGAGTCATTCCGGATGGAAAAGAGAAGGTCAATGAAGAAGGACTGGCATTCTATGATGCTGTTGTGGATGAATGCCTCAAATACGGCATTGAACCGGTCGTTACCATTGCCCACTTTGATGTACCGATGGTACTGGCAGATGAACTGGATGGATGGCACAGCCGCAAGCTGGTGGATTACTTCGTACACTTTGCGGAAGTCCTGTTTGAACACTTCAAAGGCCGTATCCACTACTGGATGACATTCAATGAGATCAATATTCTGCGCTCATGGATGCAGCTGGGCATTCACTCTGTAGAGCCGCAGGTACGCTACCAGGCAGACCACCATATTTTCGTTGCTTCGGCCAAGGCAGTGGTGCGCGGACATGAGATCGATCCGGAGAATAAGATCGGCATGATGGTCGCCTATGCACCAGTCTATCCTCTGACATGTCATCCGGATGATGTCATGAAGGCAATTGAAGAGATGCGGAAGAAAGACTTCTACATCGATGTACAGGTCAATGGCTACTATCCGAATTACCAGCTGAAGTGGTTTGAGCGCAATGGCGTAACGATCGAGATGGAAGAGGGAGATATGGACTGGATCCGCAAAGGAACCGTCGACTATATCGGCTTCTCCTACTATATGTCCGGTACGGCATCGGCAGATCCAAACGCTGCCCGCACCGAAGGCAACCAGACCGCAGCCGGCAAGAATCCGTATCTGGAAGCGTCCCGCTGGGGCTGGCAGATCGATCCGATGGGACTGCGTATTTCGCTGTGCCAGATGTATGAAAGATGGCATAAGCCGTTAATGATCGTAGAAAACGGCATTGGTGCACTGGATACCGTCGAAGAAGACGGAAGCGTCCATGACCCATACCGCATCAATTACATGCGCGATCATATCAAAGCCATGAAAGATGCCATTGAACTGGATGGTGTAGAATTGTGGGGATACCAGCCATGGGGTCATATCGACCTTGTATCGGCAGGCACCGGTGAAATGAGAAAGCGCTATGGCTTCATCTTCGTTGACCGCTATGACGACGGCACAGGTGACTTCTCCCGCCGCAGGAAAGATTCTTTCTACTACATGCAGAAAGTCTATAAGTCCAACGGTGAGGACCTGGACTAATCCGCAAAATAAAAGAGATGCCGTATGCAGGAATGCATACGGCATCTTTTATGAACGGCTTACTTGTTGTAGAAGGCTGCCAGTTTTTCAAAGGCAGGCAGAGAGCGGCGAATCATGTCTGTCGCTACACAGTAGGCAATGCGTACATAGCCCGGTGTGCCGAAAGAATCGGCCGGAACAAGCAGAAGATCGAATTCTTTTGCTTTTTCACTGAAGGCACCGGCATCCTTGACCGGAGATTTCACAAACAGATAGAACGCTCCGTCCGGATGGATGCAGGTGAAGCCCATATCGGTCAGTGCATTGTAGATGAGATCTCTTTTTTCTTTATACTCATCGAGATCAGAGACCAGACCGGTGCACTTCTCGATCACATGCTGCATAAGACTTGGCGCACATACATAGCCCAGCGCTCTTCCTGCGCCGCATACAGCTGCGTAGACATCCGTGCTGTCGGTGACATCATCCGGCACCAGCACATAGCCGATGCGCTCGCCTGGCAGTGCCAGGGATTTGGAATAGGAATAGCACACGATCGTATCCGTGTAATACTTTGTAACAAACGGTACTTTGATATCATCGTATACCAGTTCACGGTATGGCTCATCTGTGATCAGATAGATCGGATGTCCATATGCCTCTGCGCGCTCCTGCAGGAAGGCACCAAGACGCTGGATAGATTCTTCCGTATAGACAACGCCGGAGGGATTGTTCGGGGAATTGACGATGACCGACTTGGTCTGGAAATTGACCGCAGATTCCAGGGCTTCGAAATCGATCTGGAATGTATCCGGATCACATGCACATTCCCGTACATAGGCACCGGTCGTTTCAATGAAGACGCGGTATTCCGGGAAATACGGGGTAAAGACAACGACTTCGTCACCCGGTGTATATAATGCCGTCAGTACGATCTTCAGCGAAGCCGCTGCACCGCAAGTCATATACAGATTCTCTTTGCGGAAGGCAGTGCCGAAGCGCTTATTCAGATCATTGACAACGGCTTCGCGGCAGGCTGCGTCACCCTGTGCAGATGTATAGCCATGCAGGTAGATATCATTTCTGGAATCCAGCAGTTCACTGATCGTCTCATTGACTTTGGCAGGGGCAGGCACATTGGGATTGCCAAGACTGAAATCAAAGACATTGTCCGCTCCGACGACAGCTTTGCGCTGGTTGCCGAATTCGAAGAGATCACGAATGACAGAACGGTTGTTTCCGTAGTTTTTCATAGTGTTGTTGATCATGCGATACTCCTGTCCGGTTTTCCCGGCTGTAATGGTTTCAGTTTAATACACTGAAGCGTCAGAGTCAATGAACACACGTTTTTGTGTATTCCGGTATGCTGTTTATGTGTTTTGCATTATTTGCTATGATTTTTTAAGAACAGTATTGACCTTCCCGTTGGTGGAAGCTGTATAAAAAGCATAAAGACAGGGCATGGATATGAAGATACGGACAGTAGAAGAACTTGTCGGCATTACCCGGAAGAATATCCGCTTCTATGAAGAAGAAGGGCTGCTGACAGTAAAACGTGCGGATAACGGATATCGGGAATACGATGCGGAAGATATCGTGCGGCTCAAACAGATCAAATTCCTGCGCAGGCTGTTTGTGCCGATCGAAGAGATCCGCCGGGTCCTCGAGGGCAGTGAGACGCTGGAAGTGTGCCTGCATAAACAAAGACACGCCTATGAACAGCAGAAAAAGAATCTGGACGGGCTTTGTGCTGTGACGGACAGTCTGATCGAACAGGCCGAACATGGCAAGACACTGGAACAATTGGATATCGATGCCTGTCTGGAAGATCTGATCCGTATGGAAAAGAAAGGAATGGAATTCATGGATGTAAATGTAACAGACATCCACCGGAAGAAGACACTTGGTTCTGTGATTGGGGCACTGATCATGATCGTGCTGATGGGACTGGCGGAAGTGCTGATCCTGTTTGGAAATTCCCAGGAGCCATTGCCGCTTCCGGTGCTGGTAGTATTCCTGTGCATCCCGGCAGTGATTGCCGGCGGTGTGATCGCTGTACTGATTCAGAGGATCCGTGAGATCCGGAAAGGAGAAGAAGATGAAGCTGCTAAGTATTGATTATATTCCGGGACAGAAAATAGAAGCCATCGGAATGGTAAAAGGAGCGGTCGTACAGACCAAGCATTTTGGAAAGGACTTCATGGCCGGCATGAAGACACTGGTCGGCGGTGAGATCGTTGCCTATACGGAAATGCTGAATGAAGCAAGACAGATCGCTGTAAAGCGCATGGTGGATGAAGCAATGGAGCTGGAAGCAGACGCAGTCATCGGTGTGCGCTATGGTTCGGCACAGATGATGCAGGGTGCTGCGGAAGTGATTGCGTACGGAACAGCGGTACGCTTTGTAACAGACGATGATAACGGAAGCACGGATCGTCGGTGAAGGGACGAATTACCCGCTTTCAGCGGAACTGGTTCTGCCGGACGGACAGGGACCGTTTCCTGCTGCGGTATTGGTACATGGCAGCGGAACAAGCGACAAAGATGAACGCATCGGCAAACTGACGCCGTTCAAAGACCTTGCGTATGGACTGGCGCGTCATGGCATCGCCGTGCTGCGGTATGATAAGCGGCCGTACAAACATGCCCGCCGCATGATGAAAGACGGCCTGATCACAGTCCGCCAAGAGACGATCGAAGACGCGGTACTGGCTTCCAAGATGCTGAAAAACGATCCCCGGATCGACGCGGAGAAGGTATTCATCATCGGCCACAGCATGGGCGCGATGCTTGCCGGACGCATTGATGCGGAAGGCGGTGACTTTGCCGGAATCATCATGATGGCAGGCACACCAAACCGGATGGAAGATCTTCTGTTGCGGCAACTGAACGAAGTACATCGGGACAGCAGAGGCCTTGTGAAGTGGATCGTTGGCAGACAGCTCAGAAAGATGGAAAAACAGCTGGGTGGCCTGTATGACATGGATGAACAGACGGCGAAGCAGAAGAAATTCGGCGGCGGAACGACACTCTGGTATTTCAGGGAAATGGGTATGCATCCGGCAGCGGACTACCTCAATGCACATAGTAAGCCGGTACTCATCATGCAGGGCGAAAACGATGCACAGGTCTCACTGACGGAAGACTTTGAAGCATGGAAAGACGTGCTGAAAGACAGAAAAAATGTCACCTACCGGCAGTTTCCGGGACTCAGCCATCTCTTCGTACCCTCTGAAGAACGCACCATATTGAAAGCGAGTAAAGAATCCCGGAAAGAAAAGCATATTCCCGACAATGTGATCGAAGAGATCGCGGCATGGATCCACAGCCTGTAAGGCTGCAGGTCCATGCCTTTTTTGTCCGCTTCCTGCTACAATGAAAGAAGAAAGCAAGGTGAGCACATGATCGTAAAAGCAATTATGGTGCCCCATCCCCCAATTGCACTGCATGAGGTGGGAAAGGGCAGAGAACAGGAAATACAGGCTACCCTGGATGCGTATCAGAAAGCCTGCAAAGAGATCGCAGACGCCAGACCGGAAACGGTGATCGTACTGTCTCCCCATGCCATCATGTACAGGGACTATTTCCAGATTTCTTCCGGTCATGAGGCATTTGGAAACATGGGCCGCTTCGATGCCAGACAGGTGCGCTTCCATGAATACTACGATACGGAGTTTACAGAGGTATTATCGCAATTGCTGGAAGAAGAAGGTATTTCCGGAGGAACGGACTATGACCGTCAGCCGCAGTTGGATCATGGAACGATGGTGCCGCTGTATTTCCTGGAAAAGCAGTATACGGACTTTCAGCTGGTGCGGATCGGACTGAGCGGTCTGCCGTTAATGGATCACTATCGTCTTGGACAGATGATCACCAAAACAGCAGAGCAATTGGGACGGCGTATTGCTGTGATCGCCAGCGGTGATCTTGCCCACTGTCAGAAGGAAGACGGACCATATGGACTGGATCCCGCCGGTCCGGAATATGATGAAAAGATCATGCATACGATGGGAAGCGGCGCATTTGGCGAACTGCTTTCCTATGCCCCGGAATTCCTGGAGAAAGCACAGGAATGCGGTCATCGTGCCTTTGTCATACTGGCAGGCATCCTGGATGGAAGGGCAGTGATGCCCCATGTACTGTCCCATGAAGCGACATTTGGTGTCGGTTATGGCATCGTGACGTATGACATACTGGGACAGGATGAAAACAGGCACTTCCTGCAGACATATGAAAAAGAGCAATTGGCATCTTTGCGCAAAGAAGCAGATAACAGCGATGCCTATGTACAGCTGGCACGAAAGGCGGTGGAACGGTGGGTGAATACCCGTACGGTACTGCCGGTGCCGCGTGATCTGCCGGAAGAAATGCTTGCAAAAGAAGCAGGTGTCTTTGTGTCTTTGCATATGCATGGGCAATTGCGCGGCTGTATCGGAACGATCTATCCGGTGCAGGAATGCATCGCCGAAGAGATCATACGCAATGCGATCAGTGCATGTGCCCGGGATCCCCGCTTTTCACCGGTAATGACGAAGGAGCTTCCCTGGCTGCGTATCAATGTGGATGTATTATCCGATCCGGAGCGCATTCCGGATGCGTCGTATCTTGATCCGAAGCGCTATGGCGTTATCTGCTCCTGCAGAGGACACCGGGGATTGTTATTGCCAGATCTGGAAGGTGTGGATACAGTGGAAGAGCAGATCGATATTGCCTGCCGCAAGGGCGGCATCGATCCGCTGGATGAAGATCTGGAATTACAGCGCTTTGAGGTGATCCGCCATGTGTGATGTGCGCTGCACCGTATGTCCGCACCAGTGTCTCATACCGGAAGGAAAGCATGGCTTCTGCCGGGCAAGAGGCACGCGCAATGGGAAGAATGTGTCCCTGAATTACGGAAAACTGACATCTCTTGCCATCGACCCGATCGAAAAGAAGCCGTTAGCCCGTTATATGCCGGGATCGTATATTCTTTCCGTGGGAAGTTTTGGCTGTGATCTGGCATGTCCGTTCTGTCAGAACCATACGATCTCCATGCATGGGGAAGAAGACAGCACGGTATATGATGTATCGCCGCAGGAACTGGCAAACATCGCTCTCTCGCACCCAGAAAGCATCGGCGTTGCTTTCACCTACAATGAGCCGCTCATCGGCTGGGAATACATACGCGATACAGCAAAATTGCTCAGACCCCATGGGCAGAAGATCGTGCTTGTTACAAATGGCTGCGTTTCTGAATGGGTCATGGAAGAAGTGCTTCCCTATGTAGATGCGATGAATATCGATCTCAAAGGGGCTGTGAATTTCTATCGGGAGCTGCAGGGGGATTACGATACAGTCAGGGCAAATATTGCGCTTGCCGCAAAGAGCTGCCATGTGGAAGTGACTTCTTTGATCATTCCCGGCAAAAATGACAGTGATGCATGGATCGAAGCGGAAAGCAGATGGCTTGCCTCTTTGGATCCTTCGATCGTACTGCATCTGACACGCTACTTCCCGCGCTACCGGTATACCATACCGGCAACGGACAAAGATACACTGGTACGCATGAAAACGATCGCCGAAAGATATCTGGATACGGTGCTTCTGGGCAATGTGTGATCCGTATGCAAAAGGAGACGCTATGGTAAAAGAACAGATACGATTGATGCTGGCAGATGTGGACGGCACACTGGTAGATTCGAAAAAACAGGTCATGCCCGTCACACGGAAAGAGATCAATGCCCTGCATGAGAAGGGAATACGCTTCGGCATCGCTTCCGGACGCTCTCCCTATGCTGTGCGCCATCTGATCTATGAATGGGGGATCGGAGAAGCAGTCGATCTGATCGTCGGCTTCAACGGTGCCATGGTCATGGACTGTCACAGCGGTGAGATGCTGTCGGTATTATCCATGTCCGGACAGGCACTGAATGAGATTCAGGAGAATTTCCAAGAGTTCCAGTTCAATCTTGGCATCTATGATGAAGAAAGCTACCATGTGCTCTATGATGATGAGAGATCCCGCAAGACTGCAGAAAGCAACCGTTTCTCGTATGTCGTGGATGGCCTTGAAGGGTATGCACAAAAGCAATTGCCAAAGGCACTGCTTACCGCAGAACCGGAAGAACTGGACCGCATCACGGCATATTACGAAGCCATGACGCCGCCCCGGTATTACCGCATGTTCCGCTCGGCCAATGACCGCAGTGAGTGCGTGGATCCGCAATTGACAAAGTCAAAAGGCATCGCGATCCTGTGTGAAAAACTGGGACTGTCCAGAGAAGAAGTGATGACCTTTGGCGATATGATGAATGATTATGAGATGATCCGGGATTATGTCGGTGTTGCCATGGGTAATGCGGATGAGAGGGTCAAGGAAGCTGCCAGGTATGTGATCGGTTCCAACGATGAAGACGGGATCGGGTACTTCCTGCAGAAGGAGTTTGCACATGAAAAGAATGCTTAGAAGGATCATGGCAGGAGTGTTACTGATGATGACCGGATGCACAGCAGCCAGCAGCGCTGTTTCCTATCGCCATATCAGTCAGGATGAAGCGATACGGATCATGGAGAAAGAAAAAGATTACATCCTGCTGGATGTACGCACACAGGAGGAATATGCCCAGAAACATATTCCCGGTGCCATCTGTATTCCCAATGAAACGATCACCGATGCACCGCCGATGGAATTGCCCGACAAAGACCAGCTGATCTTGATCTACTGCCGCACGGGCAACCGCTCCAAACAGGCAGCGCAGAAACTGGCAGACATGGGATATACCAATATACTGGAGATCGGCGGAATCAATATCTGGATGGGAGAGACGGTCAGTGACATTGAACCGGTATTGATGCTGGATGCCCATCCGGCAGTGGACAACGACGGCATTCTGTTTGAAGTGACCGGCTATGACAGCCAGCAGCTGACGGCTCTGATCACCAACAAGACCGATGCATCCTTCAGCTATGGCGAACCATTTGCACTCTATAGGAAAGAGGGTGATGCCTGGCTGCCGGTGGAATGGGAAGATGAACCGGTCTGGATCATGATCGCATATGATCTGCCGCCGCAGGAATCCGTTACCGTCACATGTCCTCTGAATGGCATTTTAAACATCGATTCCGGGGAATATAAACTGGAAAAGAGTTCACTTACGACCGAATTTACGCTGGTATACAGTGAGTGACGGTTTTTCCGCCCGCATAGAAAAAGTGTGCTACAATAGTGTGGCACGGAGGCTTAGCTCAGTTGGGAGAGCGCACCCTTCACAGGGGTGATGTCGCAGGTTCGAGTCCTGTAGCCTCCACGTTTTTTTATGCTCCGGTTTCCTTCTATATGACGGAATTCATTTGATATAATGAAGTAAAGAATCATTTCATAGTTCAGGAGGAAAAATAATGGCATTGACAGAAAAAGCAAAAAGCACACTGACGAAACTGTTTGGAAGGGAACCGGCACCGCATCCGCAGGATCCGGAACTGTATGAAATTCTGCAGAATCAGATCTTTGACGAAGTCTTCTCGACCGGTGTGATCGACGAAAAGAAGCGTGAACTGATCACTGTGGTGGTATTATCCAGTCTGCAGACACTTCCGCAGCTCAAGGCACATACCAATGCGGCATTGAATATCGGAAATGAACCGATCGTGATCCGTGAAGCAGTCTATCAGATCGCTCCGTATATCGGCTATCCGCGTACGCTCAATGCAATGAGCACGATCAATGAAGTATTTACAGAGCGGGGCATTGCACTGCCGCTTCCGAATGCAGGAACGGTAAAATACGAAGAGCGGGAAGAAAAAGGCGCAGAGATCCAGATTCCGCGCTATGGCAATGAAGTAAAGGAAGTCTTTGCAAAACTGCCGGGTCAATTCGGTGCATTCGTTCCGCATATGCTTACAGCAGGCGGCTTTGGTGACTATGCCACAAGAGGCGTATTGAGCGATGCCGATAAAGAACTGTATGCATTGATCGCACTTGTCGCTATTGGTGCGGCGACGCAGATCCGTCCGCACATTGCCGGTGCCATCAAGGCAGGCAACACACTGGAAGAAGTCACTGCAGCGATCGTACAGGCACTTCCATATACCGGTTTCCCGAATGCACTCTCGGCATTGATGCAGATTGCAAAATATGACAGCAATGCCAGCAGTGAGGCATACCGCTGACTGACAGGAAAGCATGCGTCCCTGCATGCTTTTTTTTCTGCTATTTCGCAGAATGTCCATTACAATAACAGGTGTACAGGGAGAAGTGATATGGCAAAAGAAAAAGAACTGATTCGGGACCTGACGACGGGAAGCGTGCCGGGGACACTATTGCGCTTCGCATTGCCGCTGCTGCTGTCGGGATTATTGCAGATGATCTACAACATGGTCGATATGATCGTTGTCGGCCGGTTTGTAGGAACAGCGGGACTGTCCGCGGTATCGATCGGCGGCGAAGTGCTGCAATTGATCACCTTTGTGGCAATGGGATTCTCCAATGCCGGACAGATCCTGATCTCACGCTATGTCGGAGAGAACAGACGGGATAAAGTCGGACAGATGGTCGGTACATTGTTTACGCTGCTAATGAGTCTTGCGGTGATTATCATGATCGTCTTTCTGCTCAGCTACCAGGGTATTATCAACTGGCTGAATACACCGGAAGATATATGGGAATACACGCGGCAGTACAGTGTAACGTGCATCTACGGCATCTTCTTCATCTATGGATATAATCTGGTGTCAGCGGTACTGCGCGGGATGGGGGATTCGAAACATCCGTTCCAGTTTATTGCCATCGCTTCCATCATCAATGTCATCCTGGATATCCTGTTTGTCGGTCCGCTGCATATGGGACCGATGGGTGCTGCGCTTGCAACTGTGATCGGGCAGGGAGTGAGCTTCGTCTTTGCCCTGCGGCTGCTGTATCATAACCGTGAACAAATCCAGTTCGACTTCCAGCCGAAGCATTTCCGGATCTATGGCAGCGTTATTAAGCCGTTATTGTCACTGGGCATACCGATGGTCATACAGTCGGCTGCGATCACCTTCTCCATGCTGTTTGTCAATTCCTATGTCAATACATATGGAACAACGGCGGTAGCCGTGACCGGTGTGGCAAGAAAACTGGAAACGATGATCGGTGTCGTTTCCCAGGCAATCTCTTCGGCCGGCGGTGCCATGGTGGCACAGGCACTTGGTGCAGGAAAAATCGACCGTGTGCCCAAGGTCGTATTCCATGCATTGTGGATCGTAGCAATCCCGGCAGCGATCATGGCAGTGATCACTGTCTCGCATCCGGAATGGCTGTTTGGGCTGTTCTCCAGCGATACCAAAGTGCTGGAAATGGCGATCACATATATCCCGATCGCACTGGTGCAGTATCTTGGCGCAACACTGCGTCCGGCAAGCTTTGCACTGATCAACGGCTCAGGAAACTCACGGCTGAATCTGGCAGTGGCATTGCTGGATGGCATTGTATGCCGCATCGGTCTGGCTCTTCTGCTGGGTGTTGCATTAAACTGGGGCATCCGGGGATTCTGGTATGGCAATGCACTGTCTGGTCTGGTACCATTCCTGATCGGCGGCACATATCTGGTCAGCGGCGCATGGAAGAAGCGTGCTTCTGCACCGGCTGCCTGAACGCAATACATAAAGCAAAAAAAACTAAAAGAACCCGCTGTACGATCAAATACAGCGGGTTTCGTCATTTATCCGGCAAGTCCTTCAACAAGGTTGATGGCGTGGTCGGAGCAGCGTTCCAGGTCGACAGCCATGTCGGTCAGGATGACACCGCCGCGCGGATCACATGTACGCTTGGCAAGGCGTTCTACATGGCGGGAAACAACTTTGTCTTTCATCTGGTCGACACGCTCTTCCAGCAGCTCAGCAGCACCGGCTTCGCGGACACTGTTTGTCTTATAGACAAACAGACAGAACTTCAGAGATTCCAGCGTCAGGGAAGCAAGTTCCTGCAGGTCTTTGCGGCCTTCTTCAGAGAGGGCAGCCTGTCCGTCGGACATGATCTTTTCATAGCGCAGGATATTGATGGCGTGGTCACTGATGCGTTCGAGGTCATCGACATCGCGGATCATGCGGCCGACTTTATTGATCACTTCCGGCAGAGGTCCGGAAGAGCGGATCTCGATCAGCTTTTCAACAATGGCTTCAGACAGCCAGTCAACCGTTTCCTCGGTCTCTTCGATTTTACTGCGCAGTTCCTTGGAAGGATTGAACAGGCATTCTACAGAGTCAGACAGGTTGCGGACAGCAAGCTCTGCCATGCGGGAGACTTCGCGGTGTGCCTGGTCGACTGCCATGGCTGCCGGGATGCTGTCGGTCTGTGTGAGGAACTGCAGCTTGCGGTCTGCTTCGCGCTGCTTTTCGGATTTGTCCTTCGGAATGAGCTTTTCCGAAAGACGGACGATATAATCCGAGAACGGCAGCAGGATCGCTACCGCAATAATCGCGAAGATCGTATGTGTGTTTGCAATCTGACGTCCGATATTTCCCGGGGAAAGCGCACAGATCCAGTTGAGGATCTGCGGGAAGACCGTTACAAGCGTGAAGATCAAAACAGCACGTAGCAGATTAAACAGCAGGTTTAATACCGAGCATCTCTTGCCGGCACGGTTGGCAGTAAGTCCTGCCAGAAGGTTCGGTGTAACAGAACCGACTGCAGCACCGATGACCAGATACACAGCCGTATTGTAGGAGATCAGTCCTTCAATGGCGAATGCCTGGAAGATAACAGTAGCGGAAGAGGAACTCTGCAGCAATGCAGTAAATGCAATACCGAAGAGAACGGTGATGAACGGATTGGACAGTGTTGACATAAATGTCATAAAGGCAGGTGTCTCAGACAGCGGGATGATCGCGGACTTCATCAGGGTAATGCCCTGGAAGAGCATACCGAAGCCGAGGACGACCATACCGGAATACTGGATGGTGCGGTGTTTGACAAACAGACAGACAACAGCACCGAGGAACAGGATAAACGGAGCGATTGCACCAATATTGAAAGCGGTGATCTGGGCGGTAACGGTCGTACCAATGTTGGCACCCATAATGACGCCGATTGCCTGTGTCAGGTGCATCAGTCCGGATGTAACGAAACCGATGACCATGACGTCGGTAGCGGAAGAACTCTGGATGAATACAGTCACAAGAATACCGGAGAGCACAGCAATATACTTATTGGATGTGGCTTTCTCCAGAAGGACTTTCAGACGTTCACCGCAGGCGTTTTTGAGGCCGGTAGACAGCAGGGACATTCCATACAGGAATAGTCCTACCCCTCCCAGCAGCGTAAATGTATCATAGATAGTCATAGTATCCCCTTTTCCATACTGTCAGGCAGTATACTTTGGCTCCATGATATCGGAAGTATGTCAAATCTCTGGGATAGAATTGTAAAAATAATGTAAATTCTGTGCAAAGAAAAGAACCGGTTGTTTTACCGGTTCTCTGGCTGTGTTTTCGGGAAGGTGATCGTGAAGCGGGAGCCTTTGCCCGGTTCACTGTCTACCTTGATTTCAGCATTGTGGATCAGTACGGCATGCTTGACAATGGAAAGGCCAAGACCGGTGCCGCCGACTTCCTTGGAATGGCTCTTGTCAACGCGGTAGAAGCGCTCAAAGATGCGTTCCTGGTCTGCTTTGGGGATGCCGATGCCGTCGTCTTCCACGATGAGGATGGCTTTGTCTGGCGCATCGTCGACCTGTACATGGACATGTCCGCCCGGCTTGCTGTATTTGATGGCATTGTCGCACAGGTTGTATACGATGCTGTGCAGGATGTCCTGCAGGCCATAGATGCGGGCAGGCACACCGGTAACGGTGATCTCAACACCGGTTTCGTCTGCGGCTGTCTGCAGGCTTTCAACAGTGTTGACGGCAATGCGGTAGAGATCAGTCTCTTCCCATGTGCGGTCTCCGCTGCCTCCATCCAGCTGGGAAAGATCAATAATATCTTCGACCAGCTTGGTCATGCGCTGTGCTTCAGAGCGGATGCGTCCGGCAAAGACAGGGATGTCATTGGGACGTACCATGCCGTTTTCAATGAGTTCGGCATATCCGGAGAGGACATGGAGCGGTGTTTTGAGCTCGTGCGATGCATTGGCAGTGAATTCCTGCCGCATCAGTGAGATGCGCTCCAGATTCTCTTTATCTTTGTTGATCTGGGTATGCTGGGCTTCCAGACGCTCCAGCAACGGGCGGATCTCCGGATAGGCATGGGGTTCCTCCAGCGGATGGTCCAGATCCAGTGTGTTGATCGGCTGTACGATGCGGGCGGAAAGCTGTGCTGCGATCAGCAATGCCACAAGCATGGCACCAAGTCCCACCGCAAAGCCCGGCACCAGGAAGCTGAGGAATAATTCCCGCATGCTTGCAATCGTAATAGACAGACGCAATACCGTGCCATCCTGCATGCGTACTGCAGTATAGAGCTGCTGGGCAGACAGGGTAGCGGAATAGCGCTCACTCTGTCCGGTGCCGTATTTCAGTGCATTCTGTACTTCTTCCCGCGCCAGGTGGTTTTCCATGGCAGAGTATTCCGCATTGGTATCGTACAGGATGCGGCCGTCCTCTGTGATCCAGGTAATGCGGAAATCATCTGGCTGCAGATTTTCAAAGTACGAAAGACCGGACTGGCTGACACCCTGCTGGGCAAGTCTGGTCTCATTCCACAACTGTTTCAGATGTTCATCTGTAAAATGGCCATACAGGGCAAACATGGCAACCGACAGACACAGTACCATGACTGCCAGGGCCACTGCCCAGATGGACCAGAAAATCTTACGGCTCATAGAGTTTCCAGCCGATAGCCGACGCCGCGGACCGTGCGGATCAGCTCACCGGCTTCTTTCAGCTTCGTACGCAATGTACCGATATGTACATCGACTGTGCGTGTTTCCCCGGCATAGCTGATATCCCATACCAGTGACAGCAGACGGTCACGGGTGAATACAATACCGGGATGTTCGAGGAATACATGCAATAGCTCGTACTCTTTTAATGTCAGGGTGACCGGTTCGCCATTGACAGTGACGGTGCGGCGGGAGGGATCCATCCGGATCGACCGGTATTCCAGAATGCTGTAATCACCGCTTGCACCGGTACGGCGTAATACCGCACGGATGCGGGAAACCATCTCCATCATGCCAAACGGCTTGCTCAGGTAGTCATCGGCACCAAGGTCCAGACCGATCACACGGTCATATTCACTGCCGCGGGCAGTTGCCATAATCACGGGAATATCTTTTGTACGGGGTTCGCTGCGCAGTTTCTTGAGGACGGTCAGTCCGTCTTCCTTCGGCAGCATAATATCGAGCAGGATCAGATCCGGCCGATGGGAACGCAGTGCCTGCCAGAAGCTTGCGCTTTCCGCAAAGCCTTCGGCATCAAAACCTGCAACATTTAATGTATAGGTCATCAGGTCGCGGATACTGCTGTCATCTTCGAGACAATAGATCATATTGCACCTCCGGATACTATCGTATTAATACTACCAGTTTTTTGTAAAACAGATGTAAAAAGCGGTGCATTGCACCGCTTAGTCTGTCAGATCAAGCCGCTGTACACGGGCATCGCTCACTGCATCCACCGTTCCGTCCTCGGAAAAGACGATACCGATGAATTTCTGACCGAGCTGTCCGCGCCGGCGTACATAGTTGACGGTGGAATTGAAACGGGAGCCCCGGGCAGGGGATCCGCGGGATACCATGTCCCCGTCAAGGATCGCACCGATGCACGAACAGATGCAGTCGGTATCCATGATCACGGCGCCGTCAATGGCAGTCAGGCGCGGAATGAGATGGAGGTTATCCGCCAGGTTGGTATCGGAGATGCCGATGGCACTGCGTACATCGCACAGGCGGTCTGCTTCATTGCGGGCAGTATCTTCCGAGCCGATCAGTATGATCGTGCCATGGCGCTGGCGGGAGGCACTGCGCAGGACATCTTCGATCTTTTCCAGCTTTTCGGATGGAACACTTGGCAGTAAGGACTGCAGCAGTGCACGCACATTGCCTCTTTGGCGGGCATGGACATGGATATGATAGCTGCCATTGTAGTAAGACAGCTTTTCAATTCCCTCATAGGTGATCGTCCAGCTCAGATGTCCCCACAAACGTACCTTGCATTCATGGGGATAGGGGTCATCTTCCGTCAGACCGCTGATCTTGCCGTTCTGGTTGATGACAAGAGCGAGATACTTATCGGATATCTCCACCATTTTGCGGATCTGCCGCAGATTCTCTACCGCAAACTGCACCGGTTCATCAAAAGCGACCGAGAGGCCTTTGCGCCGGGTACGCTTTTCATTGCGGATGTCAAAGCGGGGTACCAGCAATGAACAGTTGATGAAGCCTCCCTCATACGTCATTCCCGACAGGGTATGAAGCAGATTGATATCCAGATGATAGAAGCTGTAGATGAATTCTGATACACCGGAAGAGATGAGCGGCTCATAGATATGGGTGATCTTTACTTTGCGCAATCCCATCGCTTCCGTCTGCCGCAGCAGCTCCTGAAAGAAGACAGGCGTAATAAACTGCAATGGTGAGATGCCGGTCGCACAGAAGTCAAATACCGCAAAGGTATTATCCCGGAACCATGTATAGGAATTCTCAAAATTTCCGATCTCATTAAGATCTTTGACGATACTGTTGGTCACCTGGGAAGAATGGTGGGTCACGGTCATGATCGGCCATCCGTCGGCTTCCCCGTCTGCCAGCTCTTTCCGCTCCGCCGAAAAATGAATGGCAAAGTCCGGAATATCCTTTACGTTGTTGTACAGATGGCGCAGAAGACCGGCATAGAGGTCACGGAATCTGAGAAACAATTCCTCAAGTGTCATTTCTTCTTCCTGCGCCAGATGAAGCCAGTCAAATGCCATATCTTCCTCCTTAGTAGCCGCGTTTGCGGTCTACGATGTTTTCGAGCGGTTCTTCTTTCACAAAGTGCATCAGGTTCTTATGGAAGATCGAGAGTACTTTGTCATATGTGACAGCGGCGTTGAAGCGGCCGGAAATATGCGGTGTGATGTAGACGTTCTCGGTATTCCAGAGCGCATGGTTCTTCGGCAATGGTTCCGGATCGGTGACATCGAGGCAGGCAGCGGACAGATGATGATCGCGCATGACGCGTACCAGTGCATCCATGACAATGGCAGACCCGCGCCCGACATTGAGCAGGATCGCACCGTTCTTCATCCTGCGAAGCATTGCATCATTGAACAGTCCGACCGTCTCCGGCGTTCCGGGAAGGGATAATGCAACGATATCAAAGTCTCCGATGATATCCGGCAATTGTTCCATGGAATAGAGTTCATCCAGGAATTCCGGCTTATCGTGGACCGTACGGCGTACCCCGCTGACACGTGCGCCAAGCAGCTTCATGCGGCGGGCATATTCCGTGCCGATATCACCAAGACCGACGCACAGTACATTCTTCATGGAGATGGTATCAACGGAACCGAGATTCTCCCATTCTCTTCTGCTCTGCATTTCCCTGTATGGATACAGGCGCTTCATCACTGCCAGCGTGCAGGCAAGAAGATGCTCGCTGATCGCTTCGCCATAGGCACCGGAGGCGTTTGTCAGGATGCAGTCATCGCGTAATGAGCGGTAGGGATCGGCACCGGCACTGTCTAACTGGAGCCAGCGGACACTTGTATTTTCATTGATCATTGCGGCGGGCAGGTTGCCAAGTACGGCATCGATGCCTTCAAGATCCTCTTGTGTGACCTGAGCACGGTCTTTAAAGGTAATCTGTACGCCGTCCGTACAGGTGAAAAGTTCTTTCTTTTCTTCCGGGATCGGGGTGACAAATAATAGTTTCATAATGGTGTCCTCCGCCGTAATCGTAACACGAAACAGACACCGGGTGATGTATAATAAACTCAGGTATTGTATATGAAACTGCTGGCGATCATCGTGATTCTGATCCTGGCGGGTGTCGCTTATGCCCGTTATCGGTTTTCGTGTGCAGAGAAGGCATGTCAAGAGAAGCTGAAACAACTGCGCATCGTTTTCAAAGAGCGCGAAATATCCATCCGTGCCTATCTTGACCATGTCAGTACATATCCGGTGCGGGAGAAGGAACTGATCGGACATGTCTATGAGATGCTGGAATATCCGAAACGGCATGATAACCCGATGGTGGAGATCTCTTTGGAGAGCGCTGCCGGCATTATTATGAAAGGCTTATGCATACAGATGGATTCCTATCCGTATATTTATGAAACAGAAGGATACCAGAGGGTACGCAGCAATCTGCTTGCGGCGATGAGTATCGTCCTGATGCATGCGAAGGTGTACAATACAGAAGCACAGCAGTATAACCGGATGCTGGAACAGTTTGGCTATAACTTTGTGGCAGAAGCCTGCCATCTGGAACGCATGCCGGAATATGAGAGTGAAGAAGAACTGGTGCGGAATTATAAAGTAGCTTTCTAGGAGGAATGGATATGCTGAAACAGCTGAAATGGAGTTCACTTCTTTTATCTGCCGGAATGATCGTTGCCGGTGTATTACTGATCGTGTATCCGAAACTGAGTGCAAGTGTCATCTGCAGTGTGCTGGGTATCGGTGCGATCGCGTTTGGTCTGGTCAATACCGCTTCGTATTTTCTGCTGGATCTGAAAGATACCCTGTATCGGAATGAATTTATGATTGGTCTTACGGCTGTGATCGCCGGTACGGTGATTCTGACGAAGCAGTCGCTTCTGATCGAACTGGTGCCGTTTATGCTGGGACTGGTGATCGTGGCAAGCGGTATGGTGAAGCTGCAGCAGAGTCTTGTGGCATACCGGATCGGCTATTCGAAGTCACTGCTGTATCTGATCCTGGCACTGATCTCGATCGTATTGGGACTGGTGGTCATGTTCTTGATGCCGGGAAGGACCGCTGCGGATATATTGTTTGGAACCATTGGCGGAGGACTGGTCTTCTGCGGGGCATCGGACCTGTTTGTGACATTGTTTCTGGCAAGCCGCTTCACGGCATTCCTGAAGGAATATGAGCGGACAGGCGGAAAGCCGCAGGTCACCGCAAAGCCGCAGGAAGATGACAATGTGATCGAAGGGGAATTTGTCGAAGTCGAGACAAAAGAAGAAGCACCGCAGGAAAGCGGTGCTAGTGACAGTACACAGTCATGACCATCTGCCCCTCGTTGAATGAGACGGAATAGGACGATCCCGGTGCCAGTGCACGGGAGAGTTCTTCATGGACGAGGGTACAGATCGTATCCCTGGTATGACAGGGATCGGATGTGAATGGCAGCCGGAAAGATATGGCTGACTGGTTTGCGGCAAGACAGCTGCGGATGTAGATCCGCAGTTTTTTCTTGCTTGTAAAATAGCGGTCACTGGTGCGGAACCAGTCTGCGTCATCCGTCGCGAGATCTTTGATGCTGGAGGCATCATAGTCGTGGTCCTTGCGGATCTGTGCTTCGGATAAGCGGCAGTAATCATAGTGGATGGCATCGCTTCCTTCCGACAGCGTCGTATCAAATGTGAAGTCATAGTGATACCATTTATCCTCTTCCAGAATGAGATTCCATGCATGCCCGGTCGGCTCTTCGTCATTCTGCGAGCTTGTGCCGTGAATGATGCGGCTGGGAATGCGGCTGTCATCCAGGAGAATTTTAGCGGCTTTGGCGATCCCGTCGCATACACCGGCATGGTGCTGAAACACATGCCAGGCTTCGTGGATCGCTTCTTCTTCCGTGCGTGTGTAGGTGATCGTCGTGACGATCCAGTCGTGCAGATCTTTTATGATCTCTGCGGTTGGTTTGCCTTTGCGTGTTTTGCGAAACGACTGCAGGGCATCCCGTACCGCAAAGACTGCGTCGGTGAAGGCTTCTTCGGTAAGCGTATACTGCGGATGCAGGGACATGGAAGAAGGCGAAAGGGAGAGCTGCACGCTGCCCACATCAAACAGCAGCGGTTCATCCTGCAGGCAGTCCTTCAGTGCTTTTTCCGCAATGGCAGGATCTGTGCATGGAAGGGATATGCCTGTGCCATGGGCAAGCAGGCCCTTCCAGATCACTCTGTAGCAGTCTCTTTGCTCTGCTGTTTCTTCATGCCAGCAGGGCCGCCATGTGCGGCGTGCCTGTTTTCTGCGCCATTCCAGCGCGTTTTCATATGTGTGTTCCATCGTTGCTGTACAGCTGCAGGGAGGCTTCTGCTTTCAAATCGTCTCCATAGGTGGCAGTGATCTCCAAGAGACCATCTGTATTCAATGTCATTTCCAATACGCAGCGGGTGCCCTTGGGCAGTCCTTCCGGCAGTTCAAGTTCGGCCGAAAGAATGGCTCTCTGGCTGGAATCGAAAGGGTATTCCTTGTCATCGGTATCACTTTCGAAAATATCGAAATACATATGGCGCTGGTTGTTCAGGGCAGTGCGGAAACGGTCGGTGCGGGTGATCGGCAGACGGTCGCCCTTGCGGATCAGGTTGGCAACAACACGTGTATATGGATCATTTTCATAATCCGGATAGCAGTCGGTGCCATACGAGAAGGCCGCGATATCGGAAAGGACCTGTTCTTTCGCATCGCAGTACTGGGCATAGATGGCTGCCCCGGATGCGACAGCATTTTCCGGTTCATAGAAACGGACGGTCTTATCCGGGAATTCTGCTTTCAGTCCGTTTTGTACCTGCGGCATGTTCGTACTGCCGCCGACACAGATGATCTCATGGACCGGACGGTCCTTGTTGGCATCCAGCAGCTGTCGCGTGGCTTCCACGGTCTTACGGAACAGATCGATCGTCAGCTCATCAAACAATACCGATGTCAGGGGAATCGTATGATTGCGGCCATTGACTTCGATGCGTGCACGCACACGTTCCCTGCTTACACCGCCATAGCTTTCACTGAAGGCATGCTTGACGCTGTTGGCTTCCCGGTGGATTTTTTCCATCAGTCCGGCGTCGTTGGTCACCTGGATCCCGCATTGTGCTTCCAACTGATCCGCGAGATAGCGCTCGATGCAGGCATCCCAGTCATTTCCGCCGATGCGCAGTGTCGCAGAATCGATGACGGTGAACTTTTCCCTTAATGCACTGTCTGCTTCAACGATGGCAATGTCAAACGTGCCGCCGCCCAGGTCATAAACCAGAATGCGGGATGTATCTTCCATCGTATCTTTGTAATACGACAATGCAGCGGCCACCGGTTCCTTGATAAAGCCAAGCACGGTAAGACCAGGACCGCCTTTGGAAACAGGTGTTTCTGCGGCCTGGCGCAGGATCTGCTTTTCAACCTGGGTGAAGGCAGCCGGCACAGAGATGACAGCACCTTCAATGGGCTCTTTGATCAGCTTGGTTTCGGCAGTCTTTTGGGCCTGCTGGACAACATCCGCCAGGATGGCAGCGGCCATCTCTCTGCCGGAAAATGTTTTTCCATCAGTAGGAAACGAAGAGGCAAGCGAGAGCTTGACCGCACGCTTCAGATGGACAGCATCGGTCCCCTGACCGGCTTTTTCCGCGGCGCTTCCTGTCAGGATGCCTTCCCATTCATCGTAGTAAAACAGCGAAGGAATGCCATAGACAGCCGGCGGCAGTAAGATCACCGCATGGTCATTATGAAACAAGGCTGGCATGGAAAAGCAGGTGCCGAAATCAATTCCGAGACGCATGGTCCACCTCCGTTAAAATTCGTTCTTTCTCCAGTACAGCTTCCCCGCGGCGGAATCCGCTGCGCAGGCTTTTGCGCACGATGGTGTGGCGGGGAGAGAATTCTTTCGTGCCCCGGACGGAGTGGATCGATCCGTCAAACGGGGTGCCGGGATCACTGATGATCTCTTCCACACCGAATAAGGCAAGGGCATCGGCGATATCGCAGAGGAAGTCATCATAGTTAAGCACGGCATTGTAATAATCTTCATTGTCTGAGACAGACGCCTTTGCCATGTGGTATTCCAGGGCATCGGCGATCTGGTGATACTGATGGATCAGAATCTGGATAAAGCGCATTTCGCTTTCCGACTGGATCGATGTGCGCAGGCTTTCAAATTCCTTTGTCAGCTTCATGACTGCCGGTTCGAGGGAATATACCGACTGCAGAAGGGAAGCATCTTCTTTCTGGCGTGCTTTGGACAGCGCAAGATTATGTGCCATGCGTGCTTCGGCATGACGCAGACGCTCTTTCTCATAGACGGAGACCGGTGTTTCTTCGCTTTCGTTCAGGATTTCTTCCGGCTGGCGGGGAAGCAGGAATTTGATCGTCCGCAGCAATCGCCGTGTCTCATGGCGCAGCGTGTCTTCATTGCGTACGCGTACCCCGCGGAACAGATACATCACATGGCGCGAATGCCCGGGATGATACGACGGATCCCTGAGGCAGCTCACGACGGCAGAAACCGTAAACCACGCATCCACGATCGTGATGCGCTCCTGGGCACAGGCGGACAGAAACGGGGAATTCTTCACCAGAAAGGGCGGGGTATGCAGTTCCGCCAGAATACAGCGGACCAGCTTCTCCACGTGTCCTGCACGCAGGTCTTCCCGCTCATCCCAGCTGGTATGGAGAATTTCCTGATAGAGTTCAAGACTGTTCATAATGCCTCCTATTGAATGCGCAGCACATTGAGCTGAGCGGTCTTTGGAATGATGCGGATCATCATGCCTTCTTCCAGTGTCTGTACATCACCTGGCGCACAGATACTTTTCTGCTTATCTTTGGCAATGATGATCCAGGGGGAATCGGAACAATTGCGGATCCCGAGCTTTTTCTGCTTCTTGCTGTAAAGAATATGAAGCAGATCGGTATCGGTGAGATTGATGGAGATCTCCCTGCCTTTGCGTCTTTCCGATACTGCCAGGGATATCTCTTTCTTTGCTTCCCCGGCGCTGAGCACTTTGAGCGTGACCGAGTGATGGTGCTGGGCGGGGACCGGTGCCGGTGTCGGTATCGGTGTCGGAAGCGGTGCAGGTGCGTTCTGCTTTGGACGCAGGCGCTTCCCGCATTCCAGACACACCGGTGCTTCAAATGTCAGCGCATGACAATGCCGGCATGTCACAAGAGACGCTTCCAGATGATCGCAGGCTGCCTTCCAGTCCGCATCCGTCGGACGTTCCGCTGCCCGTTCTCTGGACAAATTGGTCACGAAGGTATCCAGGAAGAGATCTTTGAACTCCTGCGGCAGACGCTTCCATAACGTCACCTGTCCGCGCAGACGGGCATCATTGCTGGATTCGATCGAATTGGAATGATCGGTTGGATGCCAGATAAAGCAGGCATCGCTGCCATAGATGACCGGTGCGGCATCTTTTGCAAGCATGTTATGCGCCTGGCAATAGGCTTCGCTGTATGGACCATCGAACGGCCATCCGCCGGTAAGCAGGCGGAAGACATACACAGCAAATGAGAAACGGTCACTGTTGTGATTGGGCTTTTCGCCAAGCCAGACTTCCGGTGCAATATAGCGGCTGGTGCCTTTGATCGTGAATTTACTGGAATAGCCGATATTATCGTTATCAATGATGCGGATCTCTCCGGTCAGCGGATGGAAGAAGATATTGCCTTCGTTGACATCCTTGTAGCACATGCCGTAGGTCAGATGCAGTGTTTCAAAGACATGCGCAAAGTTGCGGATGATCCGGCACAGGATCTTCGCATCCGGATAGGTGCCGTTAAATGCCCCGGCAATGGTGATGAAATCCTGCAGATCAACTAATTCCATGACATAGCCGAACGATTCACCTTCGCCTTCCACGATCGTGATGGGAAGAATGACATTGTCCAAAACATTGCCGGCAGAATCGACAAAATGACCGATTCGGATCAGATCTTCAATATTGGCGCGGACATTCATGCGGTTCTGCTTGTAATGCTTATACGCATACAGCTTCCCGTCGTTATGACAGCGCACTTTCCATACGACTGCCTGACCGCCGGCACCGAGCTTTTTCAGAAGTGTATAATCCTTGCCGTTGTTGGCGTGCAGGATCTGTCCTTTCTTTAACATGTCTCTTCTCCTTTCCTTTCAAACAGCACCGCTTCCAGCAGCGTATGCCGTTCATCCTGTATTTCGATGGTGATATCACCGGTCAATCGGAGCACTTTGTTTAGAGCGACAGTCTTATCCTGTGCAGGTATCTTCCATGGATACGGCGATATATTCCAGAGTCCATAGGAACCGGATGGATTGCGCACCAGACGGCAGAGCGTTACCTGTTTTCCCTTTTCGCTGCGATACGTGAAGGCAGGGGAGTGTGACGAACATGCGCATAATGGTGTCATGACATCGTGCAGGCGCAGGGTGCCGATGAAGCTGAAACGGTCCAGGAATGCATCAAAGAGGGCATTCAGCTTTGTTTCATCGTATGGGCGGCTGCCAAAGGCATCGGCGAAGAAATACATGCGGCCATCCCTGGACAAGCGTGCCGTGCGAAGCAGATGGTCTTCGGGAAGAATTTGGTGATCCTGAAAGAATTCCCGAATCTTTTTCATCCGCAGCCATACACCCAGCCAGTATGTACCGGTATAGATGTCATCTTCATCTTCGTGCTTTTTCGTAAGATGCTCATTTGCTTCAAGCAGTTCGCTGATCATGACCGTGTCTTTGGGAATGGCATACGTGCAGGGATGTTTCCGCAACGGAAACAGCAGCGTATAAAGCGAAGAAACCGGCGGGTCCCAGGAAGGAAGCGAAGAGAGCACATGGATCTCTTTGCCATCCTGCTCATACAGTCGGATCCCATCCCATGCCCGCACAAAGCGATGATCCGTGTCCTGCGTCAAAGCAGATGGCAGATCGGACACAAGCAATGCAATCGAGCAGTCATCCCGGCTTTCTTCATAAACATCGATGCCTTCGATGGTGAAGGGCTCCTGCAGCTGTTCGTGTGTGCGCACATCCTGCAGCAATGTCATGCCATAGCGCAGAAACACATCGCCGCTGTCCAGCTTGTCATAGATGCCGTCGGTGGAAAGCAATACATGCGGAAACAGCGAGCGGCTGTACTGTTCGGTATGCAGGGAATAGAGTGCTCTGGAAGATACCAGAGAAGAAGTCGCAGAGCCGATCTTGGGCAGATGGCGGCGGAACAATTGGCCGCATCCTGCATCATTGAATAACAGGATAGCGCCGTCCCCGATCTGTCCGACAACCATGTCCGTGTCATTGGCAATGACAAAGAGCAATGTTGTGCCATAACGCCGCAATACGCGCTCTGCTTCTTCACTGTCTTCGCCATGGAAGGCAAGGACTGCATTTTTCCAATTGCCCAGCAGTTGTTCTTTGAAGGCCTTCTTCGTAAAGATGGAAAGATCCTGGTGACCGGGAAAAGACGCCACAGTATCTTTCAGGATCGTGCAGGCAAGCTCTGAACCCAGATCACTGTAAATATAGGTATCGCCGCCATGACCGTCCGCTGCACACAGCAAAAGCAGCCCGTTATCGGTCCTGGTACAAAGGCAGTAGTCCTGACAGGGCGTATCTTTTGCAATATGGCTTTTCCCGCGCTTCCGGGCGGTATTGCATACGGCTGTGCCGTATTTCATACAGGTCTGTTCCATGGGGCCTCCTTCCTGAAAAAGACGGAAGAGATCCGGCGGATCTCTTTCCGTCTGCTGTGTGTCCGCTTATGCAATTGTGTCGTCTTCGTCAGTATCGTCGTCTCCCCAGTCCGGATCACCAAGATCGATGATGTCATCTTCTTCGGTGATGCTGGACAGGATGGATGTCACTGCGACCCAGTTGATCACTTTGCCAAGGTCCGTTGCCTTATCCACATCGAAGATCAGCGGTACTTCTTCGTCTGCGATACGGCCGATGGAAGCGAACTCTTCCAGCTCTTTGCGGTTGTATCCTTCGACACCGATCGCGATGCGTGTGACTTTCTCCTTGCCGGTATTGCCGGCAAGTTTCTTTTTCATCTCTTCGATCGCTTTCAGATAGTCAGCGTGGTCTTCGCGGTTGCAGTTGCCGTCTGTGACCAGGATGACGACCGGCGGTAAGGCATGTGCACCAAGGTGTTTCTTGGAAAGCGACTTGTTGATCTCACGGATCGCCTTGTTGGTGGCGGTTCCTCCGACAACGGAAAGGTCTTTCCATGTGACGGCTTCGATGTCTACGCCTTCCTCTGGCGTCCCGACGATCCACTTTGCATCATCGCTGAACGCAATGATACGCAGCTTCAGATCGACGTTGTTCTCCTTCGCTACCTTGATGAGACTGTTTTTGACGGTTGGAATCGCGCTGTTAAGCTGGCCGATCCGCCCGTTGACCATTGAATACGAGTTGTCCAGCAGTAATGCCAGATTGAGTTCATCTTTTGTGATGATTCCATCACGTACAGCCATGTGTGTACCTCCTTGTTTATGACATCAGTAAAGCATGGGAATTTCATATAGGCGGACAGGGGGTAGAAAATGGTGCCGTATCATCTCTGACAGACAATTCTGCGATATACACTGCCTTCGTCAAAAATGAAGAACTCCCCATAAGTCTTATTCGGCTTATGGGGAGTTCTTCATACCTTACTCTTTTTACCTTTAATGAATTACCACGTGTGATCGCCAAAGCAATCTCGCGTGGTTTTAACGGAGTTCTCACGAACTCCCGGGGATTCACGTCTCCCATATCTGGTTTTATCCAGATTACTTATTCTTCTGTTTGTTGCGGTTACTTACCATTGCGTTATACATCGGATGTTTGATCACAATCATCCGATCATACGCAA
>JAFYHC010000061.1 GCA_017539385.1 Solobacterium sp.
CCGGGTACCGTGTGATCGTATAAAGAGATCACTGAGGAAGCATTGTGCTGTATTGGCGCAGTGCTTCTTTTTTGATTGAGAGTGCGGCGTTGATATCGCGGTCGTGGTGGGTATGGCAGACAGGACAGTCCCATTCCCGTACGCCAAGGTCCTTTACATCTTTGTTGAGATGACCGCATACGTGGCAGATCTGGGAAGAGGGAAAATAACGGCCGACTTTGAGGATCGTCTTGCCATACCAGCCTGCTTTGTAGGAAAGCATCCAGATGAACTCGCTCCACGAAACGTCGCTGATCGCCTTGCCGAGGCGCCGTGCGCCGATCATGTCTTTGACAGCAAGATCTTCGATACAGAGCACATCGTGGTTTTTGATGAGCAGGATACTGATCTTGTGTTCAAAGTCACGGCGGCAGTTGCGCAGTTTCTCATAGAGGCGTGCGACACGCAGTTTCTGTTTCTGGTAGTTGCGGCATTCACGCAGAGGACGCTTGAAGACAGGGACGGGAGAACCGTTGACATCGATGTAGCCGGAGATGTTGGCATTGCGCTTGCGGGCAAGGGAGCGCTGGGCTCTGGCAATGCGTTTTTCCAGGGAAATAAGATAGCGGGGATTGGGAATCTTCATGCCATCGGAAAGCGTAAGAAAGTCATGGAGGCCAAGATCGATACCGACTGTTGAACCGGTATGGGGAAATGGGGAGGCATCGTTTGTCTGGTAGAGAAGAGAGCAGAACCATTTGCCGGTGGATTCACGGGTGATGGTGGCAGAGAGGATCCTGCCTTTGATGGGACGGATGCCGCGGGCACGTATTCTGCCGAGATGAGAGAGAAGAATGTGATTCTGATCAAGCCTTCGAATAGAACCGTTGAAGTTCTTGCAGGTGCAGGAGTCGGTATGACCGCGGCGGTGATAGGAAGGCATCTTGCCTTGAGATATCTGAAAAGCGTGCTCCAGATTGCGGAGGGAGGATTGCAGAGCGGAGAGGTTGACGTCACGGAGCCATGGAAGGCAGTTCATGAGATCGACCATGCTTGTGAAGCATTCGTTGTAGGAGAGGGCTTTGCCAGTGTGTCTGAGGCAGGAGGCCCAGGAAGTGAGATAGAGGTTGTAGACAAAGCGGCAGGAGCCAAGGGTCTGGACTGCAAGAGATGTCTGTTGTTTGTTTGGATAGATACGTATTCGGTTTGCCATATAACGGGTCATGTGGATCACCTCCTCCTTGGATCCGTTCACCTATATATACCCGTCAGGGAAACGATCCCCCTGCGGAAAATAAAAAAAGTATAAATATTTCTGAGAAATGTCAGGTGCGGTAAAATACAGACAGGTGAACATATGAAAGAAGAGATCATTGCATATATAACAGAATTATTTAAGGGAAATTCCGGAGGACATGGACTGGATCATACATTGCGGGTGTATCGGAATGCGGTGTACATTGCTGAGCAGGAAGAAGCAAGTGACAGGGAAATCATAGAGTTGGCTGCCCTTCTGCATGATGCGGATGACCATAAATTGTTTCATACGGAGAATAATGCGAATGCACGGAAGATCCTGCGGGAAGTGGGACTGGAAGAAGAGCGGATCGATGCGGTGTGCGAAGTGATCAACGGGGTATCGTTTTCGAAGAACCGGGGAAGACATCCGGAGTCATTGGAAGGCATGATCGTACAGGATGCGGACCGGCTGGATGCAATCGGTGCCGTGGGGATCGCACGTACGTTTGCATTTGGCGGGGAACATGGCAGAAGCCTGGAAGATTCGATACAGCACTTCTATGACAAACTGCTGCTGCTGAAAGAGGAAATGAATACAAAGACCGGGAAACAAATAGCCGAAGAGCGGCATCGCTTTCTGGAAATATATCTGGAAGAATACAGAAAGGAGACAGAACAATGTACGGAGTAAATGAAAAAGACTGGAAATTACTCAGAAAGAAAATCGGCGGATGGCAGGAAGCGTATATGGACCGGCTGAATCAGGAGTATATGAAAATACTGCAGGATGAGGAACTGGCACCGTCACAGAAGTTCTGGGCATTGGAAAAACGAATCCAAAATGATAAGAAAGACACCGGTGTAATTATAGAGATGCGAAGAAGCATGATGGTATTGAATCTGTTGAGCTTATTGAATGAAGGTGCAATCACGATGGAGGATCTGGAAGATTTCAGTGAGGAACTCAAAGAAAAGATTCGAGAAATCCGAGAAGACTGAGGGGGATAAAGATGATAGCAGAGATCATCAGTGTAGGTACGGAAATATTACTGGGGAATATCGTAAATACCAATGCGCAGTATCTGGCGAAGAAACTGGCAAAAGTGGGTATAGAAGTGCATTTTCAGACAGTGGTTGGAGATAATCCGGGAAGGATCATGGATGCGGTGCGGATCGCATATACACGGGGTGATATGGTGATCATGACCGGCGGACTGGGACCGACAAAGGATGATATTACCAAGGAAATGCTGGCGGAGTATTTTCACCGGAAACTGGAATATGATCAGAAAGCCATTGAGATGATGGGTGTGGCGCTGAAGAGAGTGCAGAAAGAGAGCCTGCTGCAGAGTTTGAAGAAACAGGCACTGGTGCCGGAGAATTCGATGATTCTGTATAACCATCATGGACTGGCACCGGGAATCATCATGGAAGATGAAGGTAAAGTATGTATATTACTGCCGGGACCGCCGAAAGAGATGAAACCGATGTTTGAGGAATACTGCATGGAGTATCTGCACCAGAAGAGCGGGAAGATGCTTGTATCGGTGAATATCAAGATGCTGGACTTTGAACATGCGCCGGTGATCATGGTGGGAGAAGCACCGGTGGCGGACAGGCTGGGTGATCTGCTGGACAGCAGTGATCCGACGGTAGCGACGTATGCGAAGGATGATGGATGTCTGATCCGTATTACGACACAGGCAAGGACGCATGATGAAGCGATGGATAAGATGAAGCCGGTGATCGATGAGGCAAAGAAGCGTCTTGGCGAAAAGTATATCCGGTATATACGGGAGGATATGGATGAGTAATGCAGTAAGACCGGGGTTGTATCAGCACTTTAAGGGCAATCAATACAGGGTGCTGTATGTGGCAAAGCACAGTGAGACACTGGAAGAGATGGTGGTGTACCAGGCTTTGTATGGAGATATGGATATCTGGGTGCGTCCGGCTGTGATGTGGAATGAGATGGTGGAGTTCCAGGGACAGCAGGTGCCTAGATTCAAATATATCGGAGAATAAGAATACCCATTCGGAATGGTTCCGAATGGGTATGGGAATGAACTATTGGTTTTGACCGGTGAGCGATTGGATGAGCTCATCGATTTTTTGCAGCATTTCTTCGGTTTCAGGGTCTTCAAACTGTACCGGTTCTTTGAGGGCATCGGCCTGTTCACGAAGATCCTGGGCTGCCGGATCTGCCGGGGTCTGCTGGGAAACTGCAGTGAGTTGGTCCTGCTGCTGCAGAAGCTGTGCTTTCAGCTTTTCGAGATCATCGGAATGCATCAGCGGATCACAACGTCGCGGCTTTCGTCGACAGCGGGACGGATGAGTTTGTAAATAACGCTTTCTGCCTGGCTGCGTGCCTGCATTTTGAGCTTTTCAAGGTTGGCGTGTGCTTCGGCATCGGAGCGGGCAGCAGCGATGGCTGCGGAGATGTCTTCTTTGTTGGACCAGTTGAACAATGCCAGGCGTTCGTCATAGAAGCGCAGTGTGGAAGTATCGACTTCGATGGACTGGACTTCGGTTTCAGGGAGTGTGATGGTAACGGTGGATGGTGAGACAGTGACGTCGGCTTTGGCAAGGTCAATACCGGCACGGATGTTGGCCTGGTAGATCATGGAGAAGGATTTCTTGGTCACAAGCGGAATGGATCCCCTCTCGTATTTGACCAGGTCGACATAGATCATATTGCAGGTGGTGAGATCGCTGCAGTCGGCGAGGCGGGACTCGATGAGTGTGGTGGTGACACTTTCTTTTTTGCGTTTCAGTTCCATGTAGCGGTTGAATACGTAGCCGAGAACGAAAGTGACAGCCATTAATAAGATTGCCAGAAGTATATTCATTTTCTAGTCCTTTCTCGTCTCTACTGACGGCAGTATGTATGTTTCGTAAATATGATTGAGATGGAGTCCTGCGGGAGTGATGGTCTCATCGTTTTCGGTGCATTTGCGTACGATCATGGAGTTGTAGTCCAAGCGGAATTCGTTGAATCGTTCTTCACGGATATGCAAAACGATGTCCTTGATGTGGTATTCCATATTGACGAAGTACCGGTCGAGGTCATCGTAGTACTGCTTCAGAAATGTGTATTCATTCATTGGCATTTCAATCTTGATCATAAATTTCCCCTACCCTTCATTATAGCCAAATTTATCATAATTGCGACAGGACTGGATTTTCCTTATAATATGCGGAGTGTCAAAGGAGAGCTGTATGAACAAGACGAACGGATACAGTACAAAAGAACTGCTCAGACGGTTCGCCCCCTATTTATTCCGCTATAAGAAGATGTTGTATCTGGATCTGTTCTGTGCAGCATTGACGACGCTGTGTGATATCGCTTTGCCGCGTATTATGAGTACGCTGACGAATACGGCGATGTATAATGCGGCGCAGTTGACGGTGGGACTGGTGCTGCGTCTGGCATTGTTATATACGGTATTGCGGATCGTGGATGCGGCGGCGTATTTCTATATGTCATCGCATGGACATATCATGGGTGTGCATATTGAGACGGATATGCGGATGGACCTGTTTGATCATCTGGAACACCAGAGTGACAGTTATTATTCCAATACAAAGATCGGACAGCTGATGGGACGGATCACGAGTGATCTGTTTGATGTAACGGAGTTTGCACATCATTGTCCGGAGGAGTTCTTTATTGCCGGGATCAAGATTCTTGTAGCGTTTGTGATCCTGTGTCAGTCGAGTATTGTGCTGACGGTGATCATCTTTGCGTGTGTGCCGCTGATGCTGGTGGTGTCGATTCATCTGAATCACCGGTTCAGAGCGGCTTCGAAGAAGCAGAGAGTGCAGATCGGTGAACTGAATTCACAGGTGGAGGATTCTCTGCTGGGAGAGAAGGTCGTAAAGGCATTTACGGCAGAAGAAGTAGAGATCGAGAAGTTTCATCAGGGGAATGAGAAGTTCCGGGATATTAAAACAGAGCGGTATTATGCCATGGCGAATTATGCGATGTCGACGCGTCTGTTTGACGGACTGATGTATGTGACGACGATCATTGCGGGCGGATTGTTTCTGGTGTATGAGAAGATCAATGCCGGTGATCTGGTGGCGTATATCCTGTATGTGACAACGATGATTGCAACGATTCGCAGAATTGTTGAGTTTGCAGAGCAGTTCTCTTCCGGTATTACGGGTATTGAACGGTTCCTGGAGATCATGGATACACCAATCGATATCGTGGATAAGCCGGATGCGAAGGAACTGAAGATCGATCAGGGACATATTGTATTTGACCATGTGGATTTCCAGTATCCGGATGATCATAATCATGTGCTGCATGATCTGTGTCTGGATATTCATCCCGGTGAGAATCTGGCACTGGTCGGTGAAAGCGGCGGCGGCAAGACGACGATGGCTTCGCTGATTCCGCGTTTTTATGACACGACAGCAGGAAGGATCCTGATTGACGGACAGGATGTCAAGGATGTGACATTGAAGAGTCTGCGGTCTGTGATCGGTATCGTGCAGCAGGATGTCTATCTGTTCTCGGGGACAGTGGCAGAGAATATTGCATATGGCAAACCGGGAGCGACGCGGGAAGAGATCATCGCAGCGGCGAAGCTTGCCGGTGCAGATACATTTGTGCAGGAATTAAAGAATGGATATGACACGTATGTGGGTGAGCGCGGTGTCAAGCTGTCAGGCGGACAGAAGCAGCGTATTTCCATTGCCCGTGTCTTCCTGAAGAATCCGCCGATTCTGGTGCTGGATGAAGCAACATCTGCTCTGGATAATGAAAGTGAATTACTGATCGAACAGAGTCTTGCAAAACTGTCCCAGGGAAGAACGACTCTGACAATTGCCCACAGACTCACAACGATCAAGGATGCGGACAGAATTATCGTCCTCGGCAAAGAAGGCATAGAAGAAGAAGGCAGTCATGAAGAACTGCTGAAGAATAAAGGAACCTATTACCGTCTCTGGAATGGTATTCCATCAGAAACTGCTGAGTAAGAAAAAATACGGAGTTGAAAAATTCCGTATTTTTGAACTCAGCGCTGAAGCAGCGGCAGAAGCAGCCGCGTTGCTGTAATCATGATGATGGAGGCAATGACCGCATGATCCCGGTTTTCCTGAAATACGATGTGACAGAGCAGGAAGGATGCCAGATACAGCAGAATATGCAGAGCAGATAAGCTGACAGAATACTGATGAAGACAAAGGCACATGACGATCAGATCTTTCAGTACAAAAGCGGCTATGCAGATTGCCGCATTCCTGAAAAAGTATCTGCGGCTGCGAATTCCGCGCACTTTCATTTCATTTGTTGGCTCCAGATAATCGGTAAGGACATCTTCCAGAAAGATGATATCCATACTGATCCAGCCGATCAGCAGGACAGCCTGCATCATTGTGGCAGGGATCCACTGCCCGTACAGTATCCGCATGCCTATATCCGGCGGAAAACGAAGACCATAGATAATAACAACAGCAGTCAGTATCCCGGCAAACAGGAAGCGTACCTTACGCCAGATCCGTAAGAGTTCCATGTTTTAAACGATAGCGGGCAGTAAACGGGATTGCATCAACACCGTCATGTGCACAGATGATGATCTGTTTCCCCTGTTTCTGTAGTTCTATGATCATGTTCGTGAATGTTTCTTCTGCTGTATCATCCAGTCCGCGCGTAGGCTCATCAAACAGCAGAATGTCCTGGTCTTCCATCACTGCCTGAATAATGCCCAGTTTTTGCCGCATGCCGATACTGTATTTGGAAACAGTCTTTTTACTGCTGATATTCAGTTCGTATTCTTCAAATAGATAGCGTACTTTTTCCGGATCATATTTATGTTTCAGATCGTATAGAAACCGCATGTTGTATTCAGCAGTTTCATTCTCTATGAATCCCGGGTTTTCAATCAAGGCACCAATATCTTTACCGGGTTCAATATCAACCGTACCGGAATCCGCATCCAGGATACCGGCAATAATTTTCAGCAGTGTGGATTTCCCGGAGCCGTTAGCGCCTTTGATGTAGATAATGTCACCATCTTTGATTTGCAGGGAGATGCCGCGAAGTATGGGTTCTCCGTTAAAACTCTTAGTAATATTCTGTATGTTCATAGTATTTCCTATCGTATAAAGAGCTGAAAAAAGTCTTCAAGATATGTAGATACGAGAAAGTTGATAATAAAGGGCAAAACCATATACAGGTTTTTAAGTCTTCCGGCAATGATTTCCAGAAACAGTCGTTCATAGATCAGCAGCAGGCATATATTGAGTGCTGTGTATGCAGCAAGTAATCCGATCGACTGTACATGGGAATGAAAGAACAGGATCATCGGAAGTATTGCAGTCAGTATATAAACACAGCAGTTATATATACCGATTAACAGCAGTTTTTTCTCAGCGGTATGCCTGCGAAAACGTACGCAGATTGGAATGTACATGCGCTTATACAGAGAGATCCTGTGGATCGACTGCAGGAGAAATGCACTGTTCAGATAAATACGGACGTAATATGCACCAATCATCCAGCGTTCCGGAGATGTGTATTCTTTCAAAGGGCTGTAGTAGTAAAATGCCAGTAAAACGGAAGACAGATAGACAATAGTCCATCCGGATACCCATGATTTTTTGTATAGTTCAGACATTTTCCTCCCTTCTGCCTTTGTAAAGGCAAGCCATGATCACGATCGCCGGCAAAATGACGATCGCTCCGCAGGCGAAGGAAAGAAACAGATTTGATTCTGACATGATGCCCGGAGTCAGCAGTCCCAGCGGATTCAGATTCAGCATTATTACTGTCATTTTGCTTTTGGTAATAAAAGCAGCTACAGCAAGGAGCGGAAAGAGAATGCTTGCAATCAATACGGATGCAAGTACAAAGAATATACTGAGTGCACGGAATATATATGGACTATTGAACCACGGAATCAGTAAGAACAGCAATCCTGCATACAAAGCTGCACCAATGTTGGAAGTGATAAGAAACCAGAAGAGATTTTCATATGGTTTTGTGGATATCAGTTCAAACAGACCATATGTAAAATCAGCATTCAGATCTGACCAGAACAGATGAATTGTCAGCAGGATCATCCCCTGCAGCAGAAGATTAAATAATACTGACTCAGCCATTACAGAGAATAAAGACTGCAGGATATATTTGATTCTCCCCTTTCTTGTAATCAGAAACCAATCAAAGTGATTATGATACTCACTGTATTTCTGCATTACGGAAAAGGAAGGAAATATCAGAAGATATACAACGGCGGGCAATAGAGACCGGTGTATAGACATTTGTTCAAAAAATATCGTTATTCCCATATGCTCATCGTAATTATTGTATGGATTTAACAATAAACTGATATGTACAGCAGCCAATATGATTAATACGGCATACAGGTTTCTGCGGTATTTTCTAAACAGTGTCATCTTCTGATCTTCCTTCCTAAAATGTTAATGTATTAATACCAGTCTGGACCCCAGGATACTACAGTAGAAACATTTGATGGTTCAATGCTTGAACTACGCAGTCTGCAACTGACATATCTATGATAATCCTGACCGCTGGCGTAATACAAACGAGCATGTGCACTATAACTGAGGTTATCAGAATTACTGATAAAGTACTCTGTTTTTGATATTCTCGTAGATGTTCCACCCGCGGTTAGATCTCCATATTGAGGGAGAAGTGCTTCGTTATATCGAACCATATACCCAGAGTTCTGAGAGCCACCTTTGTATACTGATGGAGATGGTGAGGTCCATCCTCCAAATCGTGGGACAATGAAGGTATGATTTGCTGCAGCGACAGAAATACAGCTAATTCCCAAGCAAATTAAAGTGCTCAAGAATAATGTATAAAATGTTTTTTTCATTTTATCCTCCTTAAGATATTGTATTGATTTGAAACTCAACAGATGGATTATTTCCAATAGGTACATTAATCTGTAATTTGACTAGAGTTTTTGATCGTCTACCTTGAAAATAACCAAATGCAGGAGAAGAAACTGTCGCATTAGAAGAAATGATGCTGAAAGCTGTTTGTATAGTGTCAGGAGAATATGTTGGAGAATACATTGATATTAGATGTCCATCATATAAAGATCCAGATATATTAACTTTATAACTGACCGTGATAATTCCATTGGATCCAAATACGTTTGCACTATTCCATGTATACCAATTACCACCACTTGTATAGTTTCCTCCAGAAATATACTTTGTTACTCCTCCGGAAATTGATACGATTTTTCTAGAACCATCCGGATAATCATAAATGGTCTGTTTAAATTGTTTGATATCTATGACAGATATTTTAGCTTTATCATCATAGTCATCTTTCATACAATCTAACATTTCACCATTTAGATACCTTATTGTTAACTGTTCAGCAGTTTTCTCAGATAATCCGAGATTCTGAAAGTCCGTAATAAGAGTTTTTTGTTCATCAGGAGTGTAAATTTCGGTCCATCGGACCGCTGAATTCGGTTGTGTTGGACTGACGATTCGGTCGAACCGGACCGCCAAATTGCTTATTGCGGACTGCTGTTTTCGCTTTAGTCGGACTATATCTGCCTTTCATAAACTATTGTAG
>JAFYHC010000062.1 GCA_017539385.1 Solobacterium sp.
AGAAAGATCTTTCTCCTTCTGTACGTGCAGAAAACAAAGTGATATCGGATGAGGGAAACTGTCGTAGCAGTGCGTCTGTAAATGTCTTTATTCATACCTGTATTATATCACAAATGTGTGTAATATATGCGTTATTACACACGATATGCAGCAAAAAGAAACGCCTTACCCACCACTGAAGTAGTGGGCTTGCGGCGTTAAAAACTTCTGTCATTATCTGTCATACTTTCCAGATGGGTATTCAGAAGATACATCTGATAAATCCTTACAGTTTAACGATCCATTGTCCTTTTTGCGAAGAACCCTCCCGATAAATAATGCCCTTTTCCCTCAACTTCAGCACATGGTATTTCAATGTATTGATGTTCGCGTTCAGAGACGCAGCCATGGCTGTCTGTGAGATCGTCGGGTCTTTTTTCATCAGACTGATGATTGCAAGATCAAATTCAGGTAGACTATAAACCGTTTGAGTCTCTTTAGTACCTTGGGTGACTTGGGTGGGTCTTTGGGTGAGATCTTCCCCACCCAAGCTGTATTTCTTTACAAATGACAGCTTCAGGATCGTCCTGCCCGGATTGAACTGTTCATCGATTACCGGTTCGATCCATTCCTCGTTGCTCCATGTCTGAAGGATATTCGGCACACCGCTTCCGGCCCGTTCACCCACATTGATCATGTTGAACATTTTCATCAATGCTTTATTGCGCGGATCGGAAAGGCCACCCCGGAGCATCTGCTTCTTGCCCACACGTATATATCCGGGGTTTTCCATCGTCAATGTGTCGGCTTCTTTTTTGATCACGACGCCATATTTTCCAAAGAAATCTGCATTGATCAGACAGTTCGCAAGGGCCTCGCGTATTGCTTTATGCACCGGCGTATCATCGATGCGGTCGCCGCCCCTGGTTTCAAAGGGAATTTTAATATCCTTCTGAAGCTTGTTATAAACGCGGAAATAGAAATCGCAGAGATTTCCGGACCATTCACCAGAGCTGGACTGAAGCCGATCTGTCCAGCGGATAGAGAGGTCTAGCATCTCCCTGTAATCCAGGAAATATTCCGGGAACTGACGAATAATATTAAATTCATTTCCGAACATCAGAAGGCCTGCGCCGGTAGGATGCAGCTGCCCATCTTCTTTCGCAATCGCTGCAGCTCCGATGCTGCGCAGATATTCTTCATCCGAATAGCCTTCAAACGGATGTCCGGGCCGCAGAAGCTGATGCCTGTTTCGATATGAATGAACCGTATCATAATTGAGATCGCTCATAGGCGTATTCGGAAGGACATTCATATCATAAGTGTCTTCCGTCTGGTCGCGGAGCATGGCCTTGACCTGCAGGGAAGTGCAGTGATAATCACCTTCCCAGTCTCTGCGAAAAGTACCGCCAAAGAGATCGTTATTGATATAGACGGGCTTCTGTTCGCGCTTTGCCATCGGGACATAGATCACCATGATGGTATCGCCATTCATTTCATAGATTTCGACATTCTTTTTCGCTCAGCAGATTAATACTGACCTTTGTTCGGTTATTGACCGTATCCCAGAAGGTTTTCTGCTGCTTCGCCGGATTTTTCAGACCAGTCGTATACCATGAACCGTCTTCCCGCTCTTTGACCCCGAGGATGATTACACCCCCATAACAGTTGGCAAAAGAAGAGTAGGTATCCCACAGGCTGACAGGAAGATTATCTCTGGCAGTTTTGACTTCCCTGCGATTGTCCTCCTTGTATTTATCAAACTTTCTGATATCAAACACTTCGCTCATATCATTACAGCCTTTCGTCTTTCTTTTTGATGTATTTGCCGCTCTTGATCCTTCTGTCTTCAGGCTTTTCCGCTTCGGAGGGGATTGCAAAGGATGCGCCAAATTTCACGACGCCTTCGATCCTTCCTTCGTGACAGAGGGTATTGATCCACCTGGTCCCGATTCCCCATTTTTCAGAAGCTTCCTTGATCGTCATGTATTCTTTCATAATTATCACCTCATACTAGAAACGGTCTGGATTCTTTGTCTTCTTTGTTATAAGGAACTTTAGAATCACACTTCCTCAAGTAGTCACAATAATCTGTGTCAATAGTAAAGAGCGAGAAGGTCATAAATACTCCTTTCGCCCTTATATACACAGAATTTCGTTTATCCCCTCGGTCTGAGACTGCAAAACAGAAAAAGAAGATTTGCAGTATTGATATTGTGCAAATCTTCCCCTTTTTCGGTCCCACTATATGGCAGGGTGCTCCGCTGCTTTAGGTCCCACTATATGGCAGGGTGCTCCGCTTTTTGTAATAGTAGAGTAACGCATAAGACTGGCCATGGCAATACGGTATACAGTATAGTATTGCTTTACATCCTGCAGGCACTTAAAAACCCGGATCATTCCGGGTTCATGGTTCTCAGAATCCGCCGATCTGGATCGTCGGATCGTATTCTGTGATCTTCTGTTTGAATTCTTCGTACACCTGTTCGTGGTTGTACAGCTTGTCATCACCGATCAGTGCGAGCGGAATGACTTTGAAATTCTTGAAATTCCCATCATAGTACGTATAGATGAGGTCTGCCTTGACATCCGAGATATCAATATCCACTGCTTCACCCTGTACGGTCTTTGTGATCTTCAGGGCTCCGATCATACCGACCAGATTCTTTAATTCCAGCTGGGCGCTGATCAGATTGCCCATGGCATAGAAGCAGATCGCATCGCCAATGTGTTCAATTGGCTGAATGACATGGGGATGGTTGCCAATGATAATATCTGCACCGGCATCTACAAGCTGGCGTGCGAGTTCTCTTTGTTCATCACTTGCTTCCATGCTGTATTCAATACCCCAGTGGATCGCTGCGATCACGACATCTGACTTGGCATCTGCCTGACGTACCTGATCCAGCATTTCTTCGACGCGTCCCTCATACAGGTTGACCAGGTATTCTTCGCCTTCCGGCAATTGCAGACCATTGATGCTGAAGGTCCAGGACAGGAATGTATAGGTAATGCCGTTGATCTCATAGACCGGAATGTTCTTCTGCTCTTCCCATGAATCATAGGTGCCGGCCATGTGTACATTCTGTTTCGATCGCCAGAAAGCATTGGATCCATGAACGCCTGCTGCATAGCGGTCAAAGGAGTGGTTGTTGGCCGTAGAGACAAGGTTGAAGCCATAGTCATCTGCCATGACACTGCCGAATTCCTGCGGAGAGTTGAACATGGGATAACCGGAATAACCGAATTCTTCGCCAGCCAGGATCGTTTCCTGGTTGTAATAGCGCAGATCATACGAAGATGCCAGGGATCCGATATCTGCCATCTGATCATGGAAACGGTACGATCCGTCTGGGTTCAGATCTTTCCATACGGTGCCATGCAGAAGCGCGTCACCGGTCAGAAACAGCGATGCTTCATAGACCTTTACCGGCTCCGGTGTAGGCTCCGGTGTGGGTGTAGGTGTTGGTTCCGGTGTCGGTTCTGCTGCAGCGCCCTGTGGAGACTTACAGCCGGCAAACGATGTAACGCACAATGCTGCACACAGTGTCTTGATCCATTTCTTATTCATGTTCTTCCCCTTTTTTCTTCTTTGCATACAATGTATGAACGACTTTGCGGCGGATCTTGTTGAATCCCCTTCTCTCCAGATCAAACCGTTTATATCTGCTTTCGTTATATACATAGTCAAACTGTCCCAGACGTTCAATATACTCCGGTCCGAACGATGCCTTGTAGAAATACAGGCCGTATTCCGGGTCATCCTTCGTCGTGACGCCGGAGAAGCCGACCATGTCATAGTGCAGTACACCATGTTTCTGCATGTCTTCCATGGCAAGGGCATGGATGGCATCCACGGAATTCAGGAAATTGAAGTCCTTGTGGTTATAGGTATACAGATCCCAGGAATTCTCCCCAAAGCGGATAAACAGACCGGCTGCGATATCCACATGGGAACCATAGCGCAACTTCAGTTCCCTTGCTTTTTCCATCGTTTTTTCTACGCCCTGTCTTGCCTCGGGGTCTTTGCGGTATTTCTTGCTGGTGAGTTCCTTTGCCGTATTCTCCAGCATCTGATCCAGATCCACCGATGCCACATAGATCACTGCATGATCACCAAAGGCATCCAGCAGTCCCTGGAAGAATTCACGGGAATGCGGCTTGAAGCCATCCTGCTCGGACAATTGCTTTTCAAATTCCATCAGTACCGGCAGATCCGATGCATCGCCGATGCGGGATGATACTGCCCATAACTCATGCCGGTTGATTGCCCGTCTGCGCGGTGCACTGAAGCGTTTCTTGACGTCCTCCATCGTACCGGAGAGATCGACCATGAGCGTATACCGGTTTGTCCAGCTTCCGTCATATGCATAGCCATATCCCTTATGCCGGTAGCCTGCTTCTTTGAGCAGCTCCGTTACATATTCATGGTTTGTGCCTTCCAGCACATTGCCATGGATATCATGCGGCATACGCACAACATTCGGATCGGTACGCAGGAATACAGCGCCTTCCTGCTTCGCATAGTCTTTTAACAAGGCAAATGCCTCTTTGACAATATCCGCATTTTCATAATCAATGCACGGTCCCCATGGCACATAGATATACTTATGCGTCATCCACCGGCCAATGATCGCCATTGCTGTGCCGCATATGCCATTGTCATCCGTATACACCAGCATCTTCCATGAGGTATGTTCTGTCTTTGCTTTATATTCTCCCCACATGGGTGTCTTCATATAGTGTCCATAGGGGTGCTTTTCTACATATTCTGTAAATGTTTTTCTGTCACTTGTTTCACTCAGCCGCATCTATTCCTCTCCCAATGCCATCGCCATATTAAATGGTATTCTCTTTGCCGTGATGGCATCTTTTGTTATTTCCACTTCCATGAAGCAGCGCGGGCTTTCATCCCTGTTCCGGTAGATGGAACCCGGATTCAGCATACGCACGCCATTCACCGTACCATCATAATACAGATGCGTATGTCCGTAAAACACCGTATCACAATCCAGCTGCTTTGCCCGTACCGCCAGTATGTCATGATCGGGACGATAGGACGGAAACAGCCTGTGTCCATGCAGGACAAGAATGCGGTGACCTTCGATCTCCAATATGATCTCTTCCGGGTATGGGAACCAGTCCATATTGCCTGCCACTGTTTCAAAGCCTTCCATCTGTTCCGGCAGAAGAGCATTATCCCCGCAATGTACACGATATGCAAGGTCTTTGTACTTCTTCTTCAGATAATTGATGCTGTAGGTATCGCCATGATTATCACTCACCAGTATGATCTTCATGATGTCCTCCTGTCTTTTCATCCGTCCATGCATCGATCTCTTTGCGCAATTGCTTCAGAAACGAAGAGAATTCCATATTCCCTTTCCCATAGGTATACTGCAGATCATATTCCAATGGCAGCCAGGTGGAAAGATCGGATTCATTGTGCGAGATCAGTGCTTCCAATTGATCCAGTGCCTTGTATGTCTTCGCTTCCAGGGTCTGCCTTTCCTGCATCTCCTGCATCAGTGCCTGCCACTCTGTACGCACTTCAAGGGGGAACGTATCCACCCATTTGGCATATATATCTTCTTCTTTTTCGGCATCTGCTTCCCTTTTCAGGAAGACCGGAATATCACCGGTAAAGCTTTCTCCCAGGTCGTGGATCAGACACATGCGTATCACTTTGTCCATGTCGATGTCACGGAATTCTTCCTGTTGGCGCAATAGCATGGCCATAAGAGCGATACGCCAGCTGTGGTCTGCTACGCTTTCCTGTCTTCCTTCCATGGTCCAGCAATGCCGCATGACCTGTTTCAGCTTTCCTGCCTGCAGCAGGATACGAATGTATTCTTTCGTTTCCATAATCCTTATTATATACATATTTGCAGCAAAAAAGCCTGTATGCACTGCCTCCCGCAGTCCGTGTCCATACGCATTATGGTATATTGAAACCTGGAGGAGTATTGCGATGTCCCGATTAAAAGAACGCTTCAGCATTCAGCTGGCCAAGAACCCAAGCCGTGTCATTCTGTTTATGATCCTGCTGGCAAATATTGCTTTCATCTGTATCAGTGCACTGCTGATTTCCATCCTGGCTCCGAAGTCCCTGCATGCGCATGGATTCTGGGCATGTGTGTATTATACGATCACCATGGTGCTGGATGCCGGCTGTATCAGCTATGTCATTGAAGAAGTCGGCACAGCCAGTGTCACGATCATCATTGTATGCGTATTGATCGTACTGACCGGCATGGTCATCTTCACCGGTGCGGTCATCGGTTATATTACGAACTATATTTCCGAATTCATCAGTGATGCCAACAACGGTGCCAACCGTCTGCACATTTCCGGACACACGATCATATTGAACTGGAATTCCCGCGGATCGGAGATCGTCAATGACCTGCTGTTTTCGGATGATCCGGAAACGGTCATCATCCTGACGCCGTCCGACCGCAATGCCGTTCTTTCCGAGATCCATGAACGTCTGCAGTCCACCATCGATGCCGAAGAAAAAAATACCGGCAGGCACACCTTTTTCACAAGACGCAATTCCCTGCGCAACCGTGTCACGGTCATTGTCCGGGAAGGCAACACCTATTCCACGAAGCAATTGACTGACATATGCATCAAACAGGCCAAGGCAGTCATCCTGCTGGGACAGGAGACCGCCAACGATGTATGCAAATACAACGCAGCCATGCTGAAAGAAGACAACGGCAGAGGCAATTCCAATATCGTCAAAACACTGATCCAGGTTGCATCACTGACCGGGGCAGACGACTCCGCCGACAACCAGCGCATCATTGTGGAGATCACTGAGCCCTATACCGAGCGGCTCATTTCCAAGATCATTGAACATAAAGAAAATCTGGGCAAGTGCAATATCGTACCGCTGCGGGTCAACCGCCTGCTTGGTCAATTGCTTTCCCAGTTCACCATCATGCCGGAGCTCAACGCTGTCTACAGTGATCTGTTCTCCAACAAGGGCGGTTCCTTCTACTGTGAAAGCAAGACAAGTGATCTGGATATCCTGTCATACCGCAGTAAATACATGGAAAACCACTATGATGCTGTCCCGCTGGATACCATGCCTGCTGCCGACGGCAACGGCATCGAAGTCTTCTACATGGCATCTACCCAGAACAGTATCCATGCTCGCACCCCTGTGACACCGGCACCCATTGATCTGCAGATCGATCCAAATTTCTGGATGAAACGCAAGAATATCATCATTCTCGGCCATGACAGCAATATCAATTCCATCCTGGACGGATACATGTCCTATCGCAACGAGTGGAATTTCATCAGCCAGGAACAGATCGAAGAGAATTACAGCTATGAAATTCTGAATATCTTCATCATCGACAGTGAACAGAGCCTCAAGGAACACGACTACTACAAGTCCTATCCGTTCGTTACTGTCCACAGTGCCGATATCTTTGACCGGGAAATGATCACGGATATGATCAACAGCTTTGTGGATATCACGGAAGACGATACCAGTATCCTGATCCTGTCCGATGACCACGTAGCCCGGGAAGACCTGGATGCTTCGGCGCTCATCTATCTCATCTATGTCTATGATATTATCCGCTCCCGTATTGCAAAGGATCCGGAATTCGATACCAGCCGGATCGATGTCATCGTTGAGATCCAGGATCCGAAGAATTATGACATTGTTTCCAACTACAGCATAAACAACATCGTGATCTCCAACCGCTACATCAGTAAGATGATCGGACAGATCAGTGCCAAAGATGCCATCTATTACTTCTATGAAGACATCCTGACCTATGACGATGCCAATAATATCGATTTCTCCAGCAATGAACTGTATATCAAGACCGTGGGAGAATTCCTCAAAACATGGCCGGAAGAGTGCACTGCTTCCCAGCTGATCCGTGCTGTCTATGACCGCACACCGGAAAATAATAAATCAATCGTACTGGGCTATGTACCGCGCGACACCGAAAAAGTAGTATTATTCTATGGGCACCAGGAAGATTACATCGTCCGTCTGACACCAAAAGACAAGCTGGTGATCTTCTCCAACCATTAAGGAGGCGCGTTTATGCCAAAGAAATGTCCATACTGCGGGACAGAACTCCCCCGCAATACGATGAAATACTGTCCGCACTGCGGAGCACCGCTGCAGGAAACGGTACAGGAAGATGATCCCCTGGAAGGAAGAGGACTGACCGTCCTGCTTTCCATAATCATTGCCTTTCTTGTGCTGCTGTTATGCGGTCTGGGTGTGGTCTTTGCAAAACCGGAATGGTTTGGCAGAGATACCACGCCGGAACCGACCGCTGATGTTACACCTGCACCGGATGCAGCAGTAACACCGACACCATCCCCGGACGGCACCCCGACCCCGGCACCGACTCCCACACCGGCACCGCAGCCGGAAATACTCGGTACATTTGTGCCAAGCATCTCCAACCTGCGCCGCCGTTCAGGACCATCTACGGCTGCACCGGTGCTGTCTGACCAGCAATATGCCGTCAAGGGACGCTCGTATGACGTCTATGAGATCTCCGGACCGGACAGCAGCGGCTATACATGGTACCGCATCGGCGACAATGCATGGGTCGCCAACTCATCCGACCGCAGTTTCGGCACCTATACGCCGCGCTGAGGACACACATAACTCCCCCATCGGGAAGACAAATACATTCGTGGTAGGATATGCATAACAACGGAGGTGACTTATGTCAAAAACATTCAAGATCCTGTTAGGTGTCATATTATCCATATCTGTCATCGGTGTCGGCGCATGGCTGTATATCACCAGCACACCGGAATACGCCCTGCACAAAACACACGAAGACATTGAAGAGCGCGGACTGGAAGCCCTCAAAGACCATGTGACAGACACGCTGAAGAAAGAGATCGAATTGGTAGAAGGCATCTCCGGCAATGCGTTTGTAAAGATGATCGTCGGTGCAGCTGTGAGCGATGACGTTGCTGAAGCAGTCGTTTCCGAATTCAAACAGATCGAATGGACACGGGACGATGTCATCCGTTCCCAGAAACAGGCACAGGTCATCCTGCGCTTCCGGTACAAAGACAAGCTGTCCGGAACGATTCCCATCAAAATGATCAAAGAAAACCGGGAATGGAAAATCAGCGGGATCGGATTCCCCTCACTCAATTCCTGAACCAGAGCATATCTCCGGATATGCTTTTTTCTTTGCTTATGAACATATTTTGGGATATGATGAATATGTATATGAACACGTTCATTTAAGGGGGACTGCCTATGCCCAAGATCATTCCCGGACTGCAGGAAAAAATACTGCAGACAGCCCGCACCATCCTGCTGGAAGAAGAAGACAGTGCATTTTCCATGCGCTCGATCGCAGAGCGATGCGGCATCGCCTGCGGTACGATCTACAACTATTTCCCCGGAAAAGATTCCATGCTGGCAGCCATCCTGATGCATGACTGGATGGACATCCTGGAGCGCATGCACGCTTCTGTACAGCAGGCACCATCCTTTTCCGCAGGCATCCGCAGTATGTATGACATCATGTCGGAATTCGTTAATTGCTACAGAAGCATATGGCTGCGCTATTCCGGCTCTGCCCGGGATATCCCCATGCAGGATAAGCGCCATGAACAGATGATCCTGCAGATCAAAGAGTGCGTATCAGAACTGTTGGCAAGATTTGCACCAAAGCAGACACAGAAACTGGCCCGTCTGCTGAGTGAATCCATCCTGACATCCGTTCTGCATAAAAGTATTACATGGGATGAACTGCACACACTGTGCACATATATCGTGAAGGAGTAAACATATGAGCAGCTTTAAAGATTTACGTATTGTAGACAACTTCTACCAGACCTCTCTGTTTTTCCCGATGCCGGTCGTATTGGTCAGTACACTGACAGAAGACGGAAAGACCACATGCGGCCCGTACTCACTGGTACAGCCGTTCTACATTGCCGGCAAGGACTACTATGCGATGATGCTGTGCTGCAGAAATTCCAGCAACACCGCGCAGAATTTGATTGCACGCAAAAAGTGCGTCATTAACTTCCTGCCGGATGACCGCAAGACGTTCAAGGAGATCGTACGTCTCGGATGGCCGGGTGATACACCGGACGAAAAGATGAAAGACTTCAAATTTGATTTTGAACCGGGACTGCGTGCCGAAGCCGATCCGAAGGGAACCTATCCGTTAGTGATCAAACAGGCATTCCAGGCCATGGAATGCACATGGGTCGACACACTGGAAAACTGTGAGAATACCCCGCTTCTGAAAGAAGGCGAAGACCACTATGTACAGGACAGCTATCATGACTTCAACGGCATCACATCGCCATACGGAGCACACTTTGTCCTGCGCGTGGATAAGATCCTGATGAAGGACAAGTACTACAATGCCATCATCAACGGCGTCAAAGGCAGAGACTTCCCGCCGTGTCCGGTCGATTACGGCTACCGTGATTCCAAGAATTTCTGGTACCACAAGCACAGACGCATGATTCCGGAATTACTGCCGGTGCGTGCCACAACTGTCGCAAGTGTCCGCTATGCTGCAGACCGCATCGATCCATCGATCAAATTTACCGATGATGCCTGCGAAAAGATCGTCAATGTGCCGCGTATCTTCCTTCCTACTGTCCTGAAAGGATGCATCAAGTGGGCAAAGGAAAACAATGTCACTACCATCACTGCCAAAGAGATGGATATCATCAACGACAAGAGAAGCAAAGAAAAGAAGAAGTAATGTAAAGACGCAGCGATGCGTCTTTTACTTTGTGCAGACACAATGGGATTGTATGATTATACAGAGGTGACACCTATGAAGTTAATCAAGAATGTACATGTCTATGCACCGGAAGACAGGGGCATACAGGATATCCTTCTGTGCAATGACCGCATCATTGCCATGCGTCAGGGAATTGAACCGGTCTTTGAAGATACAGAGATCATTGACGCAAGCGGGAAGACTGCCTTTCCGGGATTTATCGACCAGCATGTTCATATCATTGGCGGCGGCGGAGAGGATGGGTTTGCTTCATTGATTCCGCCCATCCGGACAAGAGACTGTGTACAGTATGGACTGACCGGTGTCATTGGACTGCTTGGTACAGATGCCCATGCAAAGTCCGTCGAAGCACTGGTTGCCAAAACCAAGGCACTCAAGGAAGAAGGCATGAGTGCGTGGTGCCTTACCGGTTCCTATGCCATTCCCACCGTGACGCTGACCGGCTCCGTGGGAAAAGATATTGTCTTTGTGGAAGAGATCCTTGGTGTCAAGACAGCGATCAGTGACCATCGGTCCTCTTCTCCGACCGTACAGGAACTTGCCCGTCTTGCCTCAGAAGCGCGCACAGCGGGACTATTGGCGCATAAGCCGGGCATCGTGCATCTGCACACCGGACGCGGGAAAGCAGGTCTGAAGCAGATCCTGCAGATCGTGGAAGAAACCGATATCCCCATTGCCCAGTTCCGTCCCACCCATTGCGGCAATCAATTGGAAGATGCACTTGTATTTGCCGCAAAGGGCGGATATATCGACTTTACTGCCGGTGAAAATACAGCGCATATACTGGCAGGCGTCCTGCAGCAGGTGCCATTGGCACAGGTCACGCTTTCTTCGGATTCCAATGGTTCATTCCCGAAATGGAGTGAAGATCATAAACTGATCGGTCTTGGCATAGGAAAGCCTGTAACGCTCTTTGAAACAATACGGGATCTCATCACAAATGAACATGTACCAGTAAGCGATGCCATCTCCCTGATCACCCGCAATGTGGCACAAGCCATGATGTTACAGAGAAAGGGAGAACTGAAAGAAGGATATGATGCGGACATTGTGCTGACCGACGATCATCTGCGCATCACCGATGTCATGTGCCGCGGTGAATTTGCCATGCGCAATGGATGCGTCACACTGAAAGAGAAATACAGCGATGTCTGAACGTACGTATATTGCCATTGATCTGAAGTCTTTCTATGCCTCTGTGGAATGCAGGGAACGGAATCTGGATCCGTTAACGACCAATCTTGTCGTCGCGGATGAAAGCCGTACGAACAAGACGATCTGCCTGGCAGTATCCCCTTCTCTGAAATCCTTCGGCATCCCCGGAAGGCCGCGTCTGTTTGAAGTGGAACAGCGTGTGCGTGCATTGAACAAAGAACGGGATCCCTGGCATCGCTCTGCCTCTTCCCGCGACTATGCAGCTTTGCGGAAAGATCCTTCCCTGCGCATTGACTACCATGTGGCAGTACCCCGCATGGCGCTGTATATCGACTACAGCACGCGCATCTACAACATCTATCTGCGCTACATTGCCCCGGAAGACATCCATGTCTATTCCATTGACGAAGTCTTCATGGATGTGACAGGGTATCTGCGTACATATGGCAAGACGCCCCATGAACTGGCTGTGACCATGATACGGGATGTACTGAAAGAGACCGGCATCACCGCTACTGCCGGCATCGGCACCAACCTGTATCTTGCCAAAGTAGCAATGGATATCACTGCCAAGCATATGCCGGCGGATCAGGATGGCGTGCGGATCGCCGAGCTGAATGAATATACATACCGGAAACAATTATGGACCCATGAGCCGCTAACGGACTTCTGGCGCGTCGGCCGCGGCTATGCAAAGCGCCTCAATGCCATGGGCATCTATACCATGGGTGATGTCGCACGCACCTCTTTGACGCAAAGCGAAGCACTGTACAGTGAATTCGGCGTCAATGCGGAACTATTGATCGATCATGCGTGGGGCTATGAGCCCTGCATGATCCGGGATATCAAAGCCTATAAGCCGGAGCACAATTCCATCGGCAGCGGACAGGTACTGATGGAACCCTATACATATGAGAAAGCCATGATCGTACTACGGGAAATGACCGATGCACTTGTACTGGAACTGGTGGACAAGGGCCTCATGACCAATGCCCTTGCCCTGTTTGTCGGCTACGATGCCTCTGTACCGTCTTCCTGGAACGGTACGATCACCACCAACCGCTGGGGACTGCGTGCTCCCAAACCTGCCAATTCCATTGCCAGACTAAAGCATTACACGTCCTCTTCCAAAGAGATCATGGATGCCATGTTAAAGCTCTATGCCCGCATTACCGACAAATCACTGAAGATACGCCGCTTCAATGTGACTGCTGTCAACGTCCTTCCCCGCGAAGAAGCTTCTTCCATTGTTTCCTATGAACAATTGGATCTGTTTGCGTCCCCGGAAGCACAGAAACAGCCGGATCCCGTCGAAGCCGAAAAAGAGCAGAAAGTTCAGCAGGCCATCCTCGATATCCAGAAGAAATACGGCAAGAATGCTGTATTAAAAGGCACCAGCCTGCAGGATGGCGCGACAGCCAAAGAACGCAACAAGATGATCGGAGGACACCGGAAATGAATGCGAAAGACCCGCATCGCTACGATGACATGCTGGAGCTTCCTCACTTTGTCTCTTCCCGTCACCATCCCATGTCCATGGAAGAGCGTGCTGCCCAGTTTTCTCCGTTTGCCGCGTTGACCGGTTATGATGCGGCGATCAAGGAGACCGCAAGACGCACTGAGGAAGAACATATCCTCAGTGAAGATGAACAGCAGGAGCTGAACGAAGCACTGCAGTATCTGTTATCCAGGATCCAGGAACACCCGGCTGCTGTCATTACATGGTTTATTCCGGATGAGCGCAAAAGCGGCGGTGCCTATGCAGCAGAAACGGTTCATCTGCGCAAAGTCGATACAGTTGAAAAGATCCTGTATACCACCGAAGGTCACAGGATCCCATTATCCGGCATTCTATCCATACAGATCCCGGAAAACATGTAAGTATCATGGAGATACTGCTTGATGAAAATCATTGTATATGCCGTATGTGCTTTGTCCCTGGCAGGAACATTTGCGGCCTGGTCGCTGACCGAGCGCATCCATGTACGGAAAGGATCTGCAATTGTCCTGTTTCTGGTGCACTTTGCGATCTGTGCCATGGATGCTGTTACGCTGCGTTTTTATCAGCAGGCATATCCTGCAGACCTTCTGCACGGTGCGTTATTGAAATTCGCTGCCTCTTTGCCATGTCTTACACTGGCACTGCACCAGTATCTCTATGATCGTAACCAGTTTGGCCGCATGATCGTCCTTGCGATGGTATTTGCCATGGCAGCGGACATTGACATCAATATCAGTACACCGGCCGACGTCATTCTGTTTGGCATATGCCACATTCTCTTTGACATCGCCTTTGTAAAACAGCAGCGCCCTGACCGCAGAGCACTGCTGTTATAGATCATATTGTCATTATGTGCACTTGGCTTATTGACCCTGGTACGGAACAAGGTCTCCAGCATTGCTCTGTTTATCATGGCAGCCTGCTATCTTTCCATACTGGTATCCACCTGTATCTTTTCCTATCCGCTTCCAAAGCGCATCAGGGCGTCCGCCATGGTATTTGCTTTATCCGATATCCTGCTGATACTGAATATCGTATTGGATGGTTCCCTCTTCATGCGCATTCTTGCATTACTGGTCTATTACGGATCCCTCATCCTGTACGGTATATCCCTGCATACATTGAAGTATCCGGATCGCTGAACATTTTTCCAGACAGTACATGAAACGGTATTGAGCAGACACGATCTGCTCTTTTTTATTAAAATCAATTTTAATAAAAAAGCAGTATTTCTACTGCTTAGAACGGAAAGATATGCAAGAGGAATGTGCGAAGGGAGACATTCTGACGGCACCAGGACCATCCGAGAGACATTGCTTCATAGCGGTTAATACGTTCCATGATATTTCCTCCTTGTTTACGACCATAGTATATATGGACATAAATTCCTCAAGCAGGAGGGGGGATATCACTCTTTCTTTGACCAGGACATGGGCATTGGATAGGGAACGCTGACAGACGGATCCTCATCGTGCATACGGTGCCAGTTCAGGATCCACTCATAGCGTTTTTTGCAGGAAGCTTCTTTTCCCTGCTCCGTCGGACGATAGTAGTGCTTTCCAACAAGTGCGTCCGGCATGCACTGCATATTTGTGATCTTTTCCGGTGCATCGTGGGGATACTGATAGCCTTTTCCATAGCCAAGGTCTTTCTGCAGTCTCGTATAAGCAGCACGTACAGCAAAGGGTATGGGATCTGTATCATGTACCATGGCATCTTTGCGTGCTTCCTCATAGGCAAGGAAGACAGAGTTGGACTTAGGACAAAGACAGATATATATGGTCGCTTCGGCCAGATGAACGGCGCACTCCGGCATACCGATCAGGCGGACCGCCTCAAAGCAATTGACTGCCACATTGAGGGCGTTGGGATCTGCCAGTCCCACATCTTCTGCAGCAGCGTGGGTCAGACGGCGGGCGATCCACACCGGGTCTTCTCCCCCATCCAGCATGCGTGCCAGCCAGAAGAGTGCCGCATCGACATCGGAATTGCGGATACTTTCATGATAGGCGGAGATGACCTGGTTATGTTCTTCACCGCCCTTGTCATACAGCATGGATTTGCGGGTGATGCATTCCCGGATGCCGTCTTCTGTCACGGTGATCGTACCGGCTTCTTCCTCACTGTTCATCAGGATGATCTCCAGTGTATTCAGCGCTGTGCGTCCGTCCCCTTTGGCAAAGTCTGCGATCATCGAAAGCATGCCTGCTGGCATATGTACGGTATATCCGCCATAGCCGCGCTCATCCGTGATTGCCCTTTGAAGCATTCCTTCCAGATCCTCCTGGGACAATGGATGCAGGACAAACACACGGCAGCGGGATAACAGAGCCGCATTGACTTCGAAGGAAGGATTTTCCGTCGTTGCACCAATGAGGATGATACTGCCTTTTTCCACAAAGGGCAGGAAGGCATCCTGCTGTGCTTTGTTGAAACGGTGTATTTCATCCACGAAGACGATGGTCTTGCGGCCGGTGCTGCGGATGTAGTCAGCTTCTTCCATGACCGCACGGATCTCTTTGATGCCGGAAGTGACCGCAGAGAAATTCACGAATTCTGCTTTAGTATGTTCGGCAATGATACGCGCCAGGGTGGTCTTGCCCACCCCAGGCGGACCCCAGAAGATCATGGAGGAGACTTTATCCTGTTCGATCAGATTCCGTAGCAGCTTTCCCGGTGCCAATAGATGTTTCTGTCCGGCAAATTCACTCAGATCCAACGGACGCATACGGGACGCAAGCGGCTCATACGCCTGGGAATCCTGGGGATATTCAAAGATCGTTGATTTTCTCATATATCCTCCTATATGTAGCGTCCGGTCAGGCTTTCTTTGGCATTGCGGATGTCTTCCGGCGTACCGCAGACAACGATCCTGCCGCCTTCTTCACCGCCTTCCGGTCCCATATCAATGACATAGTCGGCACTGCGTATCACATCCAGATCATGTTCAATGACAATGACCGTGGCACCGTGTGCGATCAGTGTATGGAATACCTGCAGGAGCGTTTCGACATCGCGGGGATGCAGGCCAATGGTCGGTTCATCAAATACAAATACAGTATCTTCCTGCTGTCTGCCCATTTCACTGGCCAGTTTAAGACGCTGTGCTTCCCCGCCGGACAGACCCGGTGTTTCTTCACCCAGTGTCAGATATCCCAGACCCAGATCACACAGTGTTTCAAGACGCGGTCTTACTGTCTTCATCTCTTTGCAGAATTCCAGTGCGGTATGGATATCCATATCCATGACCTGGGCAATGGATCTGCTTTCTTTTGCCTTGTTGGTATAGCGGATGCGCTTGGCTTCTTTGCTGTAGCGGCTTCCGCGGCACTCCGGACATGGGATGTCTACATCCGGAAGAAACTGCACATCCAGGGAGATCTGCCCGGTACCGTCGCATACCGGACAGCGCAGTGAACCGGTATTGTAGGAGAAATCACCGGCTTTGTATCCCTGTTCTTTTGCCTCTTTGGTACGGGCATAGATCTTGCGCAGTTCATCATGCACATTGGCATAGGTTGCGACCGTAGATCGTACATTGATGCCGATGGGAGTGGCATCGATCAGCTTCACATGGTGAATGCCGTCTGCTTCGATCGTGCGCACATGTGCAGGCATCTGCTTTCCATCACATGCAGATTCCAATGCCGGCACCAGACTTTCCAATACCAGGGTGGTCTTGCCGGATCCCGATACACCGGTGATCACGGTCAGGCGGTTCTTCGGGATCTGTACGGATAATGGCTTTACGGTATGAATCGTATCTGTCTCCATGTGTATGGTACCCTTTGCAAACAGGTCTTCTTCCGTGCATGTTTTCTGTATCTTGTGCTGATCAGAAAGATAGCTGCCGATCACCGATACCGGATCATGTTTAAGATCTTCCACTGTGCCTTCTGCCAGCACACGGCCGCCGGCTGCACCGGCTTGTGGTCCCATCTCTATGACCCAGTCTGCTTCTTTCAGGATCTGCGTATCATGGTCTACCAGCAATACCGTGTTGCCGTCTTTGACCAGATCATGCATAACATCGTTCAGACCGTTGATATTGTGGGGATGCAGGCCGATGGACGGCTCATCCAGCACATACAGCACACCGGTCGTCCGATTGCGCACAGCCCTGGCCAACTGCATTCTCTGCCGCTCTCCCGTGGAAAGCGTGGAAGACGCACGGTCCAGTGTCAGATACCCCAGACCCAGATCCATTAATCTCTTCGCCGCTTCCAGATACGATTCACAGATATTCTCTGCCATATTGCGCATTTCTTCCGGAAGCGATGCCGGTACGCTTTTTACCCATTCGATCGAATCTTTGAGCGTCATCTGACACGCTTCGGCCAGCGAGATGCCCAATATGCGCGGTGCTCTTGCGGCATCCGACAGTCTTGTGCCATGGCATTCGGGGCAGATATCTTCCTTGAGGAACTTCTCCACCCGCTTCATGCCTTTTTCATCCTTGACCTTGTTCAATGCATTCAGCACGGTCGCCGTCGCACTGTAATAGGTGAAATCCATCTCTGCCGCAGTCACGCTGTCCTTGTTCTTCGGGCGGTAGAAAATATGCCGCTTCTCCATCGGTCCGTCGTATATGATCTCTTTTTCTTTGTCCGTGAGATCTTTGAACGGCACATCGGTGCGTACACCCATCTCTCTTGCGACATCCGTCATCAGTGACCACATAAGGGAATTCCATGGTGCGACTGCCCCTTCATCCACAGTAAGATTCTCATCCGGCACCAGCGTACTGCGGTCAACAGTACGTACCGTACCGGTACCGCCGCAGCACTTGCACGCCCCCTGTGAATTGAATGCCAGTTCTTCCGCACCCGGTCCGTAGAAATGCGCACCGCACTCCGGGCACACGATTTCCTGCATCGATGCGACCTGCAGCCCCGGCTTTACGTAATGTCCATTGGGACAGCGATGACTCGCAAGTCTTGAAAACATCAGCCGCAGACTATTCAGCAGCTCCGTTCCTGTTCCAAACGTAGAACGTATACCCGGCACACCCGGTCTTTGATGCAAGGCCAGCGATGCCGGTACATACAGCACCTCATCCACATCTGCCCGGGATGCCTGTGTCATCCTGCGTCTTGTATAGGTTGAAAGAGACTCCAGATACCTTCTGGAGCCTTCCGCATACAATACGCCCAATGCCAGCGATGACTTCCCCGATCCCGATACACCGGCAATACCGACGATCTGATCCAGGGGAATATCCACATCAATATTTTTCAGGTTATGGACCCTTGCCCCTCTTACCTGTATTTTCCTTGGTTTATCTTCTCTTGCCATACAGCCTCTTAATATTCTTCGATATTCTTCAATACTTTCTGCAGTGTTTCTTCAAACTGCACGATTTCTTCTTCACTCATCCCCCGATACCAGCAGTCTGTCATAGACGCAGAGACTTCCTCATACACGTCCTGCAGTTCTTTGGCCTTTGCAGTAAGACGAATGATCTTACTGCGTCCATCCTGGGGATTTTCTTCTATTTCCAGCAAACCACCCTGTTTCATTCGCTCCAGCATGCTTGTCAGAGATGTCTTTGCCAGTCCTGTCACCGAAGCGATCTCCTTGATCGTCATGGTTTCTTTATTCCAGAGGGAATACAGGATGGTGCCCTGTGCCCCGTTGAATTCCGTAATGCCGTTCTCTTTTAATAATTCATTGATCCTGCGTCCGGTCCTCTTATGGATCTGACCGATCAGATATCCACCCTGATACATATTTCACCTCTCGCCTATCATAGTACCATATAGGACTATATACGTAAACAGATATGCTTCGGTGCCTGTCTTCCCGCATAACAAACTAAAAAAAGCTGCTCAGTGGCAGCTGGCGATCCAGTGAAGGAAAGCAATCAGGGAGAAGTTCGCCTTCTTCCAGTTCCATCCAACGCTCAGGATCTCATAACGGTAAGCACGGTTCATATACTTTCCTCCTTTTCTGAGCAAAGTATATATGACTGCTTCGTATCCCCTGAGAGGGGGGTATATTATTGTCTCTGACGGCTCAGTATGATCGCCTGCATGAGCAGCACAGCACATACACCTGCTATGTACATTCCGCCTTCTGCCTTAAAAATACTTGCCATAATAACATATACAGCAATTCCCAGAAAAAACCATCCAAGTACGATCAGACATTGTTTTACATATGGATTCATATTTGTCTCCTTTTTTAATTGTTCTGCAGGTATTCTTTCAGTCCTTTCTCCAGCACCATTTCCCCTTCATGGCAGTACAGTTCTGTTTCCTGACCATTGATGCTTACGGTTATGGCATCCATCTCCGTAATGACGACGGTATCTGTTTCTCCGGTAATTTCCACTTTAAACGGAAAATATCCTGCACCATGTACCGGTGTTCCGTCCGGATAAACGGTAATTGACTCCAATATGCTTTGTATGGACTGGATCTCTGATGACTCTTCGATCACTTTTGTTTCATCGGTATCCTTTTCATAATCATGGTAGTAGAGGGTGATTCGGACAGGTGTGAAGCTAATGTATTGTGCAAGTGTGATACCTGTACCGGTCTCCTTACCATGTTCAATCTGCAGCAGATGATATTCTTTTACCTTCTTATCTTCGGTCTGTACCTCTTTTTCTGCATACTCGACTGTAACGACATCACCTGCTTTGTATTCATCCGGCAGGTTTCCATCCGTGATCAGATCCGGGATTGGTTCTTTTGTATGGGAAGAGATATATACATAATCCCTTCCCTCCGATATCAGCAATATCGTCCCGGTTCCGCTGTATGTTTTCGTCTGTTCGGAAGCACAGCCTGAAGCCGGAGATCTGCCGCTGCATGCGGTCAAAATGATACACAGCAATACGAACAGCGTGATTCGTTTCATGACGATATCCTTTCTATGTTTATACTTCTGAGATCGTGTTTATATTTGAAAAACATTATTGTAACAATCACTGGTAATCTACCCACATGATAAACAAAATAAAGTATGATTCAATACCCGCTGTGACAAAGGAACATTTTTCGGGATATTTGGTAAATTACCATAAAAATTGAACCAGATATCCTCAAAAAACAGACAAATATCACACTGTGAAAAACATACTGACATGATGCATATACATGACGTCATATTGTATTTCAGTGCACATAGAAATCATGCACTCTTATTCATGGAACGGATCCGTACGATCAAGGCGGATGCCAGCAGGGATAATGATGCGGACAGCAGGAAACGAAGCGGTGATACCGGCGCGATATACGATACATAGTTGAAATAGGTATGGATCATATAGACATATAGACTCATATCACCGGCATGGGGGATCCTGCATATATGCGGATGATCCAGTATCCAGAGAAACAGACAGATAGATACCGGGATGAGACTCAGATAGCAATTGGCATCTGCCGCACCATGGGACTGACACAGCCAGCCTTCCATAAGCAGGAAGACCATGGAACAGAACAGGATCATTCCGGCATGCGCACTCTGAATATGCTTTTGGTGCAGCCATATACCAAGGGATAAAAACAGGACGGATTCCCCAAAGCCTGCCTGCGGCCATGACCATATGGATGTATGCCATGCACCGATCTGTTCAAATACTGTGCCGGCAAACAGCCAGCTGTAGGAATCATAGGTCATAGTCAACAGATACAGCAGGAAGCCAATGCCGATGAGAATTCCTGTATGACCGCGTTTCCATAACGGACGGCACAGTGCACATGTCACAAGCAATGAGACCAGATACCAGTAGATGCGGTTCATGCCGGTCGTGCACACACGAAGCAGTATGATGCCAATTGGAAGACGATTGCCTACAGCCAGATTCAATCCAATATCAATGGCTTCAAATACCAGATAGATCTTCAAAAGACGCATCAGCCAGGCATTGGAGCGTGTATCATCGTGCAGCTTTGAGGCAAAGTAGTATCCGGAAGTAATGAAGTAAAACGGCACACCGATGCGGAACAGGGACTGGGTAATGGTCCAGTAGGCAGGTGTGCTGCTGTCTTTGAAGAGATTCAGATGAATTCCGATAATACATAATGAAAAGATGAGCTTCAGGACATCGATCGTATGATTGCGCTGCTTTGTTTCCATGCTTTCATCGTAGTGGAAAACACCGCATAGTACAATCACCCTGCTCAATAGCGGTAGAGGGGGAGTTATAACTCCCGCCCCTCCCATTGCACCGTACGTACGGGTCTCGTATACGGCGCTACATTTGTATTGTCATCACGACTTGCTCAGATAATAATTCATCGGATCGATCAGACCTGGTCGATCC
>JAFYHC010000006.1 GCA_017539385.1 Solobacterium sp.
ATGCTATCTTCATTTTACCAGTATCACTCATTTCTACAAGAAAACAGTGCTGTTTTCTTCAATTCAGCACCGTCTCTGTAATACTTACTTCCACCAGTTTTGCTTCGCTCTTGGGAGTGGAACTTAACTTTTCACTTCAGCCATACTGTGTCTTTCCTGCTTTCCTGCAGAATGATGCCTTCTATCCGCAATAATGCGCTCTTGTTTTCCATGCCGCCGTCATAGCCGGTAAGTCTTCCGTCTTTGCCGATCACACGGTGACAGGGAATCACGATCGAGACCGGATTGGCACCGACCGCCTGACCGACTGCCTGCGCCGACATGCCGGGACGGATCTTTGCGGCAAGTGTGCCATAGGTGGTCACACTGCCATATGGGATTTCAGAAAGAAGCTGCCATACCTGCTTCTGAAACGGTGTCCCCTGCACATGCAGAGGCAGCGCAAAGTCCGGACACTGTCCGCTGAAGTAGATATCCAGCCATTTTTTCGCCAGCAGGATCACCGGAGTTTCTGCTTCTTCCGCGTCTTTGGACAATCCTTTTTCAAAATGCAAAGCATTGGCAAACCAGATGCCGGTGATCCCCTTTTCATCTGCTGCAATGCGCAGGCGAAACGGTCCATTTGCATACCAGGAAGCGTATTGTTTCATGCGTCAGTGCTGCGGTGTGCGGACCGCTTTTTCTGCCATGGCAAGGGCATCGGATTCCGTATCGGCATTTGCCAGGAAACCGGATGCGTGACAGAACGAAGCGGTTTTGATCCCGCTTGCCTTCTGCAGATCTTCCCCGCGCAGTCCATACCATTCCTTCGGAAGCGGATGGCGGTATACCGTTCGGTCACGCGGAGAGACAAGTGCACACTGCACATTCCATCCTCCCCGCAAAGCCGGGAAGACCACATACCAGATATCTTCTGCTTTCTGGTCATAATGCAGGGAGTACAGAACGCCCTCCCATGGTGCAAATTCATCCATGATCATGATATGACCGGAGGAGTAGCGGATGCAGTTGTTGACATAATCACGCCCGTCCAGCGACGAGAGAATGCTGTCGATGCGGTTGATGACGATATCACGGGCAAACGATACGGCATCCTGGAAGGCATCGTAGTAGCTCATATTGCTGTTCCAGGGCGGATTGAAGTCCTTGATGACCTGGGATACGCTCATGCCTACCGAAGAAGCTTCCAGAATGGTCTGCTTCTGCTCATCGGTGATATTGGGCATGGAGCCCATCACATCCACGACTGCATCATAGGCGTTGTCTGCCGCATCGATGCCAAGGATGAGCGAGGATTCCAGCCGTCTGTATGCTGTTTCCATATAGCGCTCTTCGCATCCCTGTTCCTTCAGGATCTCCTTATAATATCGGCGCCATACCAGTCCGCATGCCGCGTACGGGACATTCGTACCGGGATGTGTTCCGTTATTCACTTTATTCTCCGGTGTATGATGGTCCAGATCACCGCCGCCGATATCAAAGATGATCCAGTTTTTTGTGTCTTCCGGGATCTCGGTATCACTGCCGCGCACAATGTTGACTTCTTCCGCGATCAGCGAAAGAAGCGCTGCTGCAAAGACATCGTCCGCGTGAAACAGACCGTCATGTGTAAACAGATTCAGTTTATCTACCATATTAACCCCCTGTTGATATTCCCTGAATAATGTTGTGGATCCAGACCCCTTTCTTCACCAGGACAAGACCGGATATCAGTTTGATCAGATCTGCGCTCTGTACGCAGGCATACAGCATTGCCGGAGGCATTGGCATATAGTGCAGCAATACCCACAGCAGCGGCAGAACGACTGTCCAGCTGAAGATGGAATCAAATACAAATGTGATCAGTGTCTTCCCGCCGGAGCGCAGGATGAAATACTCACTGTTGCAGCAGGCATATACCGGCATGAATACCGCCGATGTGCGGATCAGCTGACAGGCAAGGCTGCGGATCTCATCCGACGTGTTGTAAAAGCGCGGAAACAGCGGTGCACTGACAAACAGCACCGCACCCACCATTGCGCATAACACAACGGTAAACTTTGTTAATAGCAGTGCATTGTGCAGTACCGTATCGGTCTTGCCGGCGCCAAGCTGACGGCCGATCAGGATGCCGACAGCACTTCCCATGGATATGAATACCACATTGAAGACATTGGAGATCGTGCTGGAAATATTGAAGGCAGCGACGATGGAAAGACCAAGCGTGGAATACAGCTGCACCGTTGCCGCATTCCCTAATGACCACAAGAACTCATTCAGCAATAACGGCGTCCCCTTGCGGATGCATTCGACCGTCAGCTTCAGCGGCACATACAGTGAACTCCATGCCCCGTCAAGATACGGATAGTTTTCCCGATGGCGCTTCGTATATACAAGCAGATAGGTCAGCTCCAGGATGCGTGCCGCAGCCGTCGCGACTGCCGCACCGGCGACGCCCATGGCAGGAAAACCGAATTTGCCATAGATCAGGACATAGTTGCCGCACAGGTTTGCCAGCATCGCCAGTATTCCCGCACGCATTGGGGAAACGGTATCCCCCGCAGTGCGCAGCAGTGAAGCATAGTCCTGCGTCAGAGCAAAGGGCGCAAGAACAAACAGCATCACACCGATATAGGTCTGTGCATAGCGCAGCGTTTCCGCGGCACTGGCTGCTCCGCCGTCATCTGTCAGAAACATCCCGATGAGCGGATCCCGGAACACGCTCAGAATGATCGCACCGACAGCCGTCACTGCCAGGGTTGTCCAAAGCATCAGCCGGAACGTATAGCGCACACCGTCATTGTCCTCGCGGCCATGGTACTGGGCGGTAAAGATGCAGATGCCGGAAAGCGCACCGAAGACCGTAAGATTAAAAACAAAAATCAGCTGATTGACAATGGCAACAGCCGACATGGGGTCGGTGCCGAGCCGGCCGACCATGATGTTGTCGAGCAGGTTCACGAAATTCGTGATCCCGTTCTGGATCATGATCGGCACAGCGATTTTCATGGCAGCACCGAGATACTTTTTGGATTCTTCTGTAAACATGCATGGGTACTATATCATACCCGTATGCACTTCTGCCAGTCAGGCGAGATATTTCTGCAGCGTGGTGCGCACAGCCCCAAACGATGCGATCTCTTCTTTGAACATCTGTTCGACCTTTTCACCGATGCCGGCCTCATAGAGATCGATGCCGAAGATATGCGCATTGGATAATAACGGCTTCAGGCAGTCTCTGACGCTTTCTGGATCACCGATGCGTACATCTTTTAACAGCTCCTGCAGTTCCTTGTTCATCGGATCCGGCGACAGTTCATACGCCTTCCCGTTTTCATCCACTGCCAGAAGATACCGCAGCCATCCTGCAATCGCCAGCGGAATGCCGACAAGAGAAGATGCCGTGCCGTCTTTCTGCACGTATTCCTTGATCGTTTCACCAAAGCGGATGGCGACCATCTGGGAGGTATCTACCACGATGCGCTGCGGCGTATCGGGGATATATTCATTCGGGAAGCGCACTTCCATGCATTCGCGGATAAATGCTTCGGGGGACAGGATGCCGGGGTCTTTGACGACCGCCATGCCCTCCTGCATGCCGACGCGTTCCATGAGCCTGTATAATTCCGGATCGCGGACGACGTCGCTGAAGCGGGTATAGCCAAGTGCGCAGCCATATGGCGCAAGCGCTGTATGAAGCGGATTGAGGCATACGGTCACCTTCATGCGCTCGCATGCATTGACCGTATCCCGGTCTGTCATATAGATGCCTGCTTCTTCCAGTCTGGGACGGCCGTTAGGGAAATGGTCTTCCACGACCAGATACTGCGGTGCTTCGGCATTGACGAATGGCGCGATATAGGTGCGCTTATCGGTAATAACGATATCCATATCTTCCACGCCTTCTGCTTCCAGCATGTCACGCACGCTTTCACTTGGCCGCGGCGTGATCTTATCGATCATTGTCCACGGGAACGCAACGGCATCTTCATCGTGCAGCCATGCCACAAAGTCTTCTGAGACAAAGCCGTTTTCTTTCCACGCTGCTGCGACTTCCAGCACGGCATTGCGCAGGATCTCGCCATTGTGCGATACATTGTCCATCGATACCAGTGCGAGCGGTGCACGATTGGCATTAAAGCGTGTCAGCAGCAGGGATGTGATGATACTGACCGCATGCGCTGGCTTTTGCGGTCCATTGTTCAGATCATCCTGCACAAAGGAAAAATACTTCCGGTCTGCCCCGCGCAGTGCATATCCCTTTTCTGTGATGGTAAACGATACCATCTGCAAAGACGGATCCGCAAAGATCTGATGCATGCGCTGCCATGCCTGCTCATCCTGTTTACGCAGTGCGATCGATTCACACAGTGATCCGATCACACGCTGCACGCTTGTGCCGTCCTGCAGCAGCGTCACGCACAATGCCAGATCACCATGCGGACGGTAGACCTTGTCGACGACTTCGAAGTCAAATGTCTCTGCACAGATGATTCCCCTGTCGCTGCATCCCTTTTCGATCAGTTCATCTGCAGCACTTCCCAAAAAGATCCGGAATATATTGCCGATTCCGAAATGGACCCACTGGGGATGTTCCTGTGTCTTTCTGCGTACTTCTTCCACGTCATAGGCCGGTGTATGAATTCCCTTCTCTGCCCATTCGCTGCGATTCTTCAATTCCTCCGGAATCAGTTTCATGATCATTCTCCTTTATCTGTTACCTTAACAATACCAGAAGAACCATGCAGTGCGAAAAAAAAGACAGCATTTTCTGCTGCCCAGTTCGATTAGAACTTTTCCTTCAGTGTCTTGGAAGCTTTGAACTTCGGAGACTTGGAAGCTGCGATCTCGATCGGTTCCTTGTTGAACGGGTTGATGCCGCTGCGAGCCGGACGCTCGGAAACCGTGAACTTGCCGAAGCCGCTGATGGAAACTTCGCCGTTGGATGTCAGTGTGTCTGTGATTTCGTCAAATACTACTGTAACTGCTTCTGCAGCGTCTTTCTTGCTAATGCCTAATTTCTCGGCGACTTTGTCAGCCAGATCTTTCTTTGTCTTTACAAATGTTGGTGTGCTCATACTATGCCTCCTTATTGCAACGTTGTTATCTTATAACTCTTCGATTGCTTATGCAAACAGAAATCTCATATTTCCGTGCAATTTGGCTTAAGATGTATCATTTCTGCTGAAATATACAGTAAATTCAGTACTTTTTCCCTCTCAGCATCTTCTTTTTTGCACGGTATACATATGCTTCTTTGATGCGGGAAGGCACATAGCGCAGTACTTTGCTCAATGGATCCGGGATGATCACAGCACCGTTTTTCAGATGGGAAAGCGCATACGAAGCCGCTTCTTCGGGATCCATGGCCATGTGCGGAACGGACAGTCCGCTTTTGTCATAGAATGCCGTGCGCAATGGTCCGGGACAAAGACATGCAATGATCACACCCCGTCCCTGCCATTCTCTGGCCAGTGCTCTTGTATAGGATACGACGAATGTCTTGGATGCATAGTATTCTGCGATCAGCGGCCCGGGCTGAAAGGCACCGGTCGAAGCAATATTGAGTACGATGCCGCCGGCATGCATCTTTGGCAGCAGGATGCGCGTCAATTGCAGCATGGATACGATATTGACCTGTGCCATGTCTGCTTCTTTCTTCGGATCGATTTCTACTGCTTCCCCGGTATAGCCAATGCCGGCATTGTTGATGAGTACTTCTATGTCCCAATTGCCACTCACATCTGCCAGCTTTGCTCCGCCGTCTTTTTCTGCCAGATCCTGCTGCAGCGGCTGTATGTCCGCAAAGGGATACTCCCTGCGCAGTGACGCAGCCGCATGAGCCAGCTTAGCGGGATCTTTGCCATGGATGAGGACGGTTTTCCCTTTTGTGGCATACAGACGTGCAAAGGCATAGCCAAGACCCTCTGTACTGCCGGTGATCAATACTGCCATGGTTACAGCAGCGCCGCTTTCCAGGCCTCTTCATTGAAGCCGACAAGCACCGTATCCCCCTTTACAAGCACCGGACGCTTTACCAGCATGCCGTCGGAGGCCAGAAGTGCAATGACTTCTTCATCGCTCATGTCTTTCAGTCTGTCTTTCAGATGCATTTCCTTATAGAGCTTTCCGGACGTATTGAAGTGTTTCCGCAGCGGCAGTCCGCTTTTTGCTGTCCATTCTTTCAGTTCTTCTGCACTGGGATTATCTTCTTTGATATCACGGACATCTGCCTCGATGCCGTTGTCTTTCTTCCATTTCAGTGCCTTGCGGCATGTGCCGCATTTTGCATAGCATACTACAAGCATGAGTTCCTCCTTACAGAATTGCTGTTTCGCCATCCTGCGGCAGTTTGCGGTATACCGTCAGGATCATCGTGATAAAGCAGGCCAGACCGCCAATCAGGTTGGAGATCGGCTCCGCCAGGAATACACCGTTATATCCAAAGCCCAATCCCGGCAAAAGCAGCGTTAACGGCACAACGATGATCAC
>JAFYHC010000063.1 GCA_017539385.1 Solobacterium sp.
AAATACAGACAGGATCCGGTCAGCCGGATCCTTTTCAAAGGAGTACAGATGGAAGATCTCTTTGCAAAACTGAATGAAGAACAGCGGCGTGCTGTCATGGAAACGGAAGGCTATATCGCCGTGATCGCAGGGGCAGGAAGCGGAAAAACCAGAGCACTGACGCACCGGTTTGCTTTTCTGGTGAATGAACTTGGCATCCGGCCGGGCAATATCCTGTGCATTACCTTTACGCGCAAAGCAGCCAATGAGATCCGTGAGCGTCTGCGTACGATGATACAGGATAACGATACCGGTCTGATCAATACGTTCCATGGTTTCTGCGTGACAGTGCTTCATGAGGATTCGCATGCGATATCCTATCCGAAGAATTTCATGGTGCTGGACAATTCCGATATCAATGCGATCCTGGATATGATCTATGAGGAAAGAGGCATTACATTGCGGGACTGCACCTATGGCAAGGCACGCGATATGTTCGAAATGCGCAAGTGTGTGGATGAACCGATGTATTATGAATATCTGATCGATCAGTCGATCGAAGCTGTTGTTCAGAAATACCGGGAAGCCGTCAATATCAATGACATTCTCTTTTACGGGTATCTGTATTATCAGCGCAAGTGCTTCGGACTGGATTATAACGACCTGATCATCCTGACACTGCATATCTTTCATCAGTATCCCGAAATTCATAAAAAGTGGCAGAAGCGTCTGGAATACATCATGATCGATGAGTTCCAGGATATCGATCCCCTGCAGTATGAACTGATGAGCCAGCTGTGCGGGTATCATAATAATCTGTTCGTTGTCGGTGATCCGGACCAGACCATCTATACATGGCGCGGTGCACGCATTTCCTATATTCTGGAATTTGAAAAGAAATTCCCGGATGTAAAGGAGATCCGGATGATGCGCAATTACCGCTCTTCCGAAGAGATCTGCACTGCCGCAAATGCATTGATTTCGCGCAACCGCAACCGGGTGGAAAAGAATCTGATTCCAATGACGGGAAAGCAGGGGCCGGTGATCTATAATCACTGCGGCTCGGCGGAAGAGGAAGCGCAGTATATTGCAAAGACCATCGCCCAGCATAAACAGGCCGGCGGATCGTACCGTGATATTGCGATCCTGTACCGTTCCCATTTTGTGACCCGTCCGATCGAAGAGGAATTCGTACGCAAAAAGATCCCGTACCGGATGTACAGCGGCATCAACTTCTATGAACGCACGGAGATCAAAGAAGCACTGTGCTGGATGCGCATCTGTGCGTACAAAGACGATATGTCCTTCCTGCGGGTGGTCAACCGGCCAAAGCGCAATATTGGCAAGCGACGCATCGAAGCACTGAAAGAATATGCGGAAAACAACCGATGCTCGCTCTATACAGCCCTGAAGGCATTAGCAGACAGCGAACTGTTCAAGGCAACAAAGACCGTCCAGTTTATCGATCTCATCGAGAAGTTTACGCCGCTTGCGGATACACTTCCGGCTTCGGAGTTTCTGCAGCGGATCCTTGAAGAAAGCGGATATGAGGCTATGCTCAGGACAGAAGGGGCACAGGAGCGTCTTGATAATCTGGCAGAATTAAAACAGTCCGTGCGGCAGTTTGAAGTGACTGGCGGAGAAGAAAGGGATGTCTATCATTATCTGGATCAGGTATCATTCCTCAACGGCACCGAAGACATGGAAAACAGCGACAGTGTGCGGATGCTGACAGTGCATTCCGCCAAAGGTCTGGAGTTCCCCATCGTCATTGTCTGCGGCCTGAGCGAAGGCATCTTCCCGTCGCGGAAAACCGCTTCGCAGCGGCAGATGGAAGAAGAACGCCGGCTTGCCTTTGTCGCATGCACGCGGGCAGAGAAGAAACTGATCCTGACGGATGCCGGCGGCGTACAGTTTGGAACCGTACGCTATCCATCCCGGTTCATCTTTGATATCGGCCTGGAGAATCTTTCCTGCGTTGTGCCGCTGCCGGAGAGCCTTGTAAAAGAGGCAGCGCTCTATGCTGTAAATGCAGATAAGCTGCTGCAGAAGGATCCGGAAGATGTCGGACTGAAAAACGGAGACCGCATTGAACATGCCTGGTTTGGTGCCGGCGTGATCCAGGAAACGGATTACCGGAAAGGCTATTGGGTGGTACGCTTTGATGCGACCGGCAAAGAGCGCACCATTCCGTTTTCCATGAAAGAAAAACTGAGACAGTCAGAACAGTGAAATCACTGTTCTGATTTTTTTGCGGGGAGATCATGCGTAATCGGCCTATATACGTGCAGGAGGATATTACTATGGCTGTATTACGGGAAATGCCTGTCAGTGAACTGCCGCGGGAAAAGGCAGAACGCTATGGCATTGCATCACTCAGTGCAAGAGAACTGATCGCATTGCTGATCCGCACCGGCAGTAAAGATATGTCGGTACTGGAGACAGCAGATGAAATTCTGAAAGAAACAGACGGTGTGAAGGGACTGATGCGGATCACGCTGGAGGATCTCTGCCGGATCCGCGGCATTCAGAAAGCAAAAGCACTGCAGCTGCTGGCAGGAATTGAACTGTCGCGCAGGATATTGCGGGAAGAAGTGCATACAAAGGGGACAGCAGATAACCCAAAAGCACTCTTACGATGGCTGCAGAGTGAGATCGGAAATGAGATGCAGGAGAATTTCCTGGTCATCTATCTGGATACGGCAAACCAGATCCTGCGTTACCGGATCCTGTTCAAGGGAACGATCAATGCGTCCGGTGTCTATCCGCGTGAGATTTTTAAAGAAGCATTCCAGTGCGGAAGTACTTCACTGATCCTGGTACACAATCATCCGGCCGGTACATTGGCACCTTCGTATGCAGATAAGCGTATCACAGAGCGCCTGGAAAGGGCTGCAGCGGTCATGGATCTGACGATACTGGATCATATCATTGTGACATCGGGAGGATATTACAGCTTCCGGGAAGCAGGAATTCTTGTGCAGGACGTGGAAGGCAGATGGAAACAATGATAAAATAAATGGTATGAAAATTCTTGAACGTCTCGGAGACAGACTGGAACATGATTTCCCTCTGCATTCTCTTATCAAAATCGTACTGGTGCTGTTAAGTATTCTGCTCATACAGATGACAGGCAGTATCTGGGTCAGTATTCTGCATAAGCTGCGTGTGATCCTGACGCCGTTTGTATTTGGCTTTGCAATTGCATATGTACTGCGTAAGCCGATCCGCTGGGGAACAGATCATAGGATCCCGCGCAATTTGATGATCCTTGCGGTTTATGTGGTGATCCTGATTTTCCTGTACTGGCTGATCTCATCTCTGGTGCCGATGCTTCTGACGCGGGCGACCGGCTTTATCACCAATATCATCAACGGCGTGAACTGGCTGTATGGCAAGTATGAATCCATGGCGGACAACGGTGTGCCGGAGTGGATCCATGCCATCGTGCAGCAGGCTGTTTCGGCATTGTCCAGCTTCCAGGGGATTATTCCCAATCTGCCGGCCAATCTGCCGAATGTGATCACCAATGTGCTGTCTTCTGTGACAAATGTGATTTTCACAGTCATGATTTCACTGTATATGTGCTTTCAGTGGGACCGTATCCGCTTCTGGATCATCCGCATCTGCCGCAGGCATTCCCGCCGTACTGCGGAAGGCCTGTTCCTGGTGAATGATGAACTGACGGCATATCTGCGTTCCATGCTGCTGTCGATGGCAGTGAAGTTTGTGGAATATGCGATCCTGTACTTCTGTATCGGCAACCAGGACTGGCTGATCCTTGCTCTTCTGACATCGATCGGTCTGATTGTTCCGTATATTGGACCGATCATCGCCAACTGCTTCGGTATATTGACATCGCTGTCTCTGCCGCTGCCGAATATCCTGATCCTGCTTGCTGCGATCGTGATCCTTTCCAATGTGGATGAGTATGTGATCACACCGATCTTACGGGCACGTACGACAAGTGTTACGCCTCTATGGGCCCTGTTCAGCATTTATGCCGGCGGTACGCTGTTCGGCATGGTTGGCATCGTGATTGCAATCCCGGTCTATCTGAGCATTCAGGCACTGCTGAAACTGTATGGTAAAGATGCCGGATTCGGTGAACAGAAAGAGGAAGCCAATGGAACATCTTCGTAGAAAAATATGCAGTCTGCTGGTCATGGCGATGCTGCTGGTCAGCAGCGGCTGTGCAGCAGTCCGTACAAAAATCACCTATACGGTATATCCGCTGCGGTATCTGATCGAGCGCCTGTCCGGTAATGAGATCGAATACAATTCGATCCAGAAGGACAATACGCTTGTGCAGCGTGCGCAGATCCGGGATGACTATAAGACGGTTCTGGACAACAGTGCCGTTTTCTTCCACATTGGTCTGTTAGAACCGTATCTTTCTGTCTATGATCATGAGATCAGCACGAACGGTGTCTATTCCTATGATCTTTCCGGCATCAATGCCGTCTATGATTTCAAACGCTATACCCGTGCGGTCTATGACGGGGAAGTCGTGTATGAAGAGTCAGAGTATTATCCGGGAGATCTGTTCTCACTGGTCGATACCGATACAAAGGATCTGAGTCTTTGGACCGATCCGATCGTCATGTATTCCATGGCAAAGAATATCCATGAGTGGCTGGTGCGCAATTATCCGGAGCGGGAAGCTGTCTTTACGGAAAACCTGCGGAAGCTGGAGAATGATCTGATCGAACTGGATGCCAAATACCAGGCACTTTCGACGTCGCTGGAAAGGGAACAGAAACAGATCCGTTTTGTTTCCATGACGGCAAGCTTTGGAAACTGGCAGAAAACATACGGCTTTGAAGTATATCCGGTGATTCTGTCGAAATACGGCATCCTGCCGAATGAACAGCAGCTGGCGGTGATCATGGATAGGATCCGTCAGGATCAGGTGCATTACATTGCCTATGAACCGAATATGACGCCGGACATGATCGAACTGTTTGACCGGCTGCAGAGTGAATTAAATCTGAACCGGGTGGAACTCAGCAATCTGAGCTCGCTGTCAAGTCATGAATCCGAGATCGGACAGGATTATCTGTCGATCATGTATGAGAATCTGGCAACGCTGGAAACGATGAAAGAAGACCGACCACAATAAGAGGAAACTATGAAAAAATTACTGGTAACAGACGGAAATGCAATGCTGTTCCGTGCATATTATGCGACTGCCTACGGAAAGCCGATGACAACAAGTCAGGGTATTCCCACCAATGCGGTATTTGGCTTTGCCAATATGCTGCAGAAAGCAATCGATACCGTCCAGCCGGATGCCGTTCTTGTCGCTTTTGATGCCGGAAAGCATACCTTCCGGCATGAACTGTATCCGGAGTACAAAGGCGGCAGAAAGCCGGCTCCGGATGATCTGGTGCCGCAGTTTCAGATGGCACGGGACTACCTGGATGCCTATGGGATCCGCTGGGTGGAAATGAAAGATATTGAGGCGGATGACCTGATTGGATCAATCTCACTGCAGTCACCGGAGTATGATACCTATATTCTCAGCAGTGACCGTGATCTGCTGCAGCTGATCGATGATACGACCAGAGTGCTGTTAATGAAAAAAGGCATCACGGATATGGATGTCATGACAAGAGATGCCCTGAAAGAATCGCTTGGCATCGTTCCGTCGCAGATCATTGATCTGAAGGGACTTATGGGCGACAGCAGCGATAATATCCCAGGCGTCAAGGGAATCGGTGAAAAGACGGCGCTGAAGCTGCTGGCAGAATATGGTACGGTAGAAAATGTACTGGCGCATGAAAGTGAACTGAAGGGCGCTGTCGGCAAGAAGATCATTGAAGGCCATGACAGTGCGCTCATGAGCAAGCGTCTTGCGACGATCAAACGGGATGTGGCGCTGGACTTTACCGCAGAAGACTGTGCCTTCCGTCCGGATTATGCCTCTCTTGTGACATTCCTGCATTCGCTGGATATGCGTGCACTGGCTGCGCGGTATGAAGATAAAGCAGGTGCAGAAGTACAGACGGAAGCTGTGCAGGAAGAAAGCAGTTATGAAAGCGTGCGTGTCATTCCGGAAGAACTGTATCAGGCAGATGCCGTTGCGTTGTTCGTGGATGAGACAAGGGGACATTTCCTGGATGCAGGCATCTATGGACTGGCTCTCTGCAATAAGCAAAAGGCATATTATATTGCATGGCAGGATGCTGTAAAGGATGCACGCATGCTGGCGTATCTTTCCGATGAATCCAATCATCTTGCCGGATTTGATATTAAGAGAAATATGCATCTGTTCCGTAATGCCGGTGTTCCTGTGCATTTTGCGGATGATGCAATGATCCTGGCATCGCTGCAGGATTCCACCCTGACTAGTCCGGATAAGATCCTGCAGGCATTCGGACTGTCCACATCGCTCAAATATGAGGATGTATATGGAAAGCCGAATAAGCCGAAGATGCCGATGGAAGAAGAAGTATGCACATATGCCTGCGAGAATGCACGCAATATCTATACGCTGTATGTACAGGCTTCCGCCAAAACGGAAGAACTTGGCATGAGCAGTCTGTACAAGGATATTGAAATGCCGCTGACGAAGATCCTGTGCGATATGGAGCGGGAAGGCATCCGCTGCCAGCAGAGTGTTCTGGATGGCATCGCAGCCGATACATTAGCTGTGATGGAAGCAGAGCAGGCAGCGGTCTATGATCTGGCAGGACATGAGTTCAATCTGAATTCACCAAAGCAGTTGTCGGAAGTACTGTATGATGAACTGCTTCTGCCCGGCGGAAAGAAGCGCAGTACAGCAGCGGACGTGCTGGAGAAGCTGGCAAAGTATCATCCGATCATTCCGCATCTGCTCAATTACCGCAAAGTGGCGAAACTGTACAGCACCTATGCGGAAGGACTGAAGAAGTATATCCGTCCCCAGGATGGCCGTATTCATACGATTTATAACCAGTGTGCGACCCAGACCGGACGTCTTTCTTCCAGTGAGCCGAATCTGCAGAATATCAGTGTGCGTGATGAAGCCGGCAAACAGGTCAGAAAAGCGTTCCCAGCAGATGAGGGATGCGTATTGATCTCCAGTGACTACCACCAGATCGAACTGCGCATGCTGGCACATATGGCAGATGAAAAGGGTCTGATCGATGCGTTCAACAAAGAGACGGATGTTCATACCGCAACTGCCATGAGTATCTTTGATGTCGCAGAAGAAGACGTGACGCCGTTAATGCGCAGACAGGCAAAGACCGTCAATTTCGGTATTGTGTACGGCATCAGTGACTTCGGCTTATCCGAGCAATTGGGTGTTCCGGTAGCGGAAGCACGCGACTTTATTGCACGTTATTATGACAAATATCCCCGTATCCGCACGTATATGCAGGAACTGGTGGAATTCTGTGAAAAGAACGGCTATGTGAAAACACTGTGCGGAAGACGCCGTGAGATCCCCGAGATTCGTGACAAGAACCGGATGGTACGGGAATTTGGCAAGCGTGCGGCCATGAATGCACCGGTGCAGGGATCGGCAGCGGATCTGATCAAGATCGCAATGATCCGCATTGATGAAGCCATGAAGCAGGCCGGTGTAAAAAGCCGCATGATCCTGCAGGTGCATGACGAACTGATCTTTGAAGTGCCGGAAGATGAGATCGATACAATGAAGTCGATCATAACTGACGGTATGGAACATGCCATGGAACTGAAAGTGCCGCTTTCGGCAGAATGCAGTATTGGCAGGAACTGGTATGAGGCAAAATAATGCCGGAACTGCCTGAAGTAGAAACCGTACTGCGTACGCTGGAAGCACAGATCAAAGGTCTGTGCATCGAAGAAGTTGTCATACAGTACGCCAAAACAGTGGAAGGAGATGCACAGGAATTTGTGCAGCAGCTGCAGGGACAGACCTTTCAGGAATTCATGCGGAGGGGCAAGTATCTGCTGTTTGTTATGGACAGCGTCGTGCTTGTCAGCCATCTGCGCATGGAAGGACGCTATCGTCTGCTTTCCCATGGAGAAAAGCCGCCGCGGCATACACATGTGATCTTTGCTCTGTCGGATGGCAGGGATCTCTGTTATGTTGATTCCCGCAAATTCGGCCGGATGTATGTGACCGGAAAAGATATCGATCTGGAACATTTTCATGATCTTGGTCCGGAACCGTTTGCGGACAGCTTTACTGCTTCGTATGTCTATGCCGAAGCAAAAAAGCGGAAGACTGCACTCAAGACGCTTCTGCTGGATCAGGGTTTTATTGCCGGCATCGGGAATATCTATGCGGATGAGATCTTGTCTGCCTGCGGATTAAGACCGGGCAGAAGCTGTCAGCGCATTACGCACCGCGATGCCGAAGCAATCGTTCAGAATACGCGTCAGATCCTTTCTGAGGCGATCAGACAGGGAGGAACGACCATTCATACGTTTTCTCCGGAAGAGGGCGTGACAGGGCTGTTTCAGCTGTCTGTCATGGTGCATGGGAAGAAAGCGTGCGGCAGATGCGGAAACAGTGTGCATATGCGCCGGATCGGCGGACGCTCTTCGTACTACTGTCCGGTGTGTCAGAAATAGGTGAAGCATGAAAAAAATCGGAATTACCGGAACGATCGCTTCCGGAAAAACATCGGTATCCATCTTACTCAAACGCCATGGCTTTGCGGTATTCAATGCGGATCAGTACGCACGCATGTGCACACATAACGGCAATGTGATCTGCGAACAGCTCAAGAAGCAATTGCCTGCGGAACTCACAGATGCACAGGGCAGCATTGACCGGAAGAAACTGGCAGAACTGATCTTCCATGATGAAGATGCACGGAAACTGGTCAATTCCCTGACTCATCCGTATGTACGCGAAGGCATGCATAAATTCTTTGCATCCCATGGGGATGAAGCGCTTGTCTTTGCGGAAGTGCCGCTGCTATTTGAAGCCGGGATGGAAGAAGACTTCGACCTCATACTGGTCGTGACCTGTTCCAAAGAAACGGCTGTAAAGCGGATGATGGAAGACAGGGACTATACCGAAGAAGAGGCAATTGCCCGCTATGACTCCCAGATCGATCCGCAGAAACAGATCGAAAGGGCAGACGAAGTAATCTATAACGACGGTACACTGCAGCAGCTGAATACAGCAGTCAACCGTTTCTTACGGAAAATGAGGTAACTGGCATGGAATTAAAAGCAAGGGATACCTATAAAGTACAATTCGGATATGGTCTTTCCGGTGCCGGCATGCGTTCCCTTGCGGAATTGTATCTGCCTCTTCTGCGCCGGGATGCCTTTACGGTGTATCTGCTTCTGGCAGCGGAATCCGAACTGAATGCAAGACAGAGCATACAGCGTCTGATGACGATGGCAGATCTTGATATACGGGGACTGGAAAGGGCATTGCTGCGGCTGGAAGAATACCTGCTGCTGCAGACATATGTACGACATACAGACAAGGGCTCACATTACATCTATATGCTGAAATCACCGATGCACAGCCGGGATTTCTTCAAAAGCAGCATCAACCGCAAACGGTATGAAAAAGCCGTTGGTCCAAAGAATCTGGAAACGGCGCGCACGCTGCTGGATGATGGGCAGGTGTCATTGGAAGGCTACAGTGATGTGACCCATCCGGTCAGCTATTATGCAGAAGAAGCAGAGGACAGCGATTATACCGAAGTACGTCCGAAATATGCCTTCAGTGAGGATACATCGATCGTATTTGATTATGCGCATTTCATTGCAACGACCAGCACGCTGGTCTTTCCGGCAGAACTGCGTACGACCGAGAATATGAATCTCATCGGCAAGGTCGCTACATTCTATGGACTCAGTGCCGATACGATGCGGATCCTGGTCAAGCGGAGCACGGATGTGGATACGATGGAATTCCATCCGGAGCAGCTGCTGTTTCTTGCCGAAAGCGCAAAGCCGCAGGAACAGCCTGCCGCTGACCGCTATTCGCTGTCACCGGTATCGTTCCTGCAGTCCTTCCAGAATGGTGCTCAGGTAACACGGGCTGAAAAGAAGATCCTCGAACATCTGTCCATGGATATGAATTTCAGCAATGAAGTGATCAATGTTATGATCGAATATATCCTGAAAATCTCATCCAACCGCCTCAACAGCAAATTTGTGGATGCAGTCGCATCCGAATGGGCAAGAGACGGCATCGCCACAAAAGAACAGGCGATTGCCGAAACACAGAAAAAACTGCCTGCGCAGAGAACAAGACGCAGCAATGTACGCATCGATACACCGGACTGGTATAAGAAACAGCAGGCTGGGGAAACACCGCAGCAGGAACAGGCAGATGCAGATCTGATCCGGAAATTTGAAGAGATGAAGAAGTCCATGAAAGGAGAGGCGGATGACGAATGAAATGAAGCAGATCAGTCTTCCGGCAATGGATGCCGCAGAGGATCCATCCGTACTGGCATCCCAGTTATTGCAGAATAAATCGATCCGCAGTCTTCTCGAACGGACACAGATTCCCATGGAACTGGTACAGAAGAAGCCGTATACCTTTCTGCGGTATCTGAAACAGACGGAAGCCTGCCGCGGCTGCAGATCTTTGAAAGAGTGCCGTCAGCCGGTAAAAGGACATTACAGGGATCTGATCTATGAGGGAGGAATGCTGCTGGATGCGTTATCGCCATGCCCTTATCAGAAAGAAAAAAGCAGGGCAGAAAAGCATATGGATCAGTATCTGGTATCGGATCTGCCGTCCCATCTGCGCGCAGTGACATTTGATACGCTCGATGCCGGCACGCAGGATGCCCGGTATATGCAGACAGCTCTTACATGCATGAAAGCGTGCAGTGAGGGACAGGGTATCTATCTTTATGGTTCCATGGGTTCGGGAAAGACGCATCTTGCCGCATGTGCATGCAACACGCGTGCCATTGCCGGCGACAAGGTGGCATTCATCCACTATCCCTCATTCTGTGCACGCATGGCCAGAAGCGTATCCGGAAATGAATATGAAGCTGAGCTGCGGCGTCTGGAATATGTGCGCTTTCTTGTCATCGATGATATCGGGGCAGAGAATGTAACGGAGTGGAACCGGGATTCGATTCTGCTGCCGTTATTGAATGAACGCTATGAAGAAGGACTGACGACCTGGTTTACATCCAATGAAGATCCCAAGTCTCTTCGTCAGCACCTGATGTTCAATAACCGCGGAAAAGAAGAAGAAATCAAGGCAGAGCGCATCATGGAGCGCATTCGCTGCATGAGTATGCCTGTAGAACTTGTCGGAAAAGATCGCAGGGATGCCGATGGGCATGCTACTATATAAGAAATAACTGGAGGCAATTGATCATGGTCAGAAAAATTGGAGTACTGACGTCGGGCGGAGACGCTCCCGGCATGAATGCTGCCATTCGTGCAGTAACACGTATAGCATTAAATAACGGCATTGAGGTCGTCGGTGTACATAATGGGTACCGGGGCCTGCTCGAATCAACATTTGAATCCATGGACCGCCGGGATGTCAGCGATATACTGGACCGCGGCGGAACAAAGCTTGGTTCTGCACGTCTGCCGGAATTCAAGGAACCGGAGATTCAGGAAACCTGCATCAAGAATATGCGCAGAGAAGGTATCGAGGCACTTGTCGTAGTCGGCGGAGACGGTTCCTACCGCGGTGCACTTGCATTAACAAAGCAGGGTATCAACTGCATCGGTCTGCCTGGGACCATTGATAATGACATTCCGGGAACCGACTTTACGATCGGCTTTGATACAGCATTGCGCACCTGTGTGGAAAATGTCGATAAACTGCGTGATACATCCAGTTCGCATCATCGCTGCCACATTGTGGAAGTCATGGGCAATCACTGCGGCGACCTTGCATTGTATACAGCAATCAGCTGCGGTGCTGAGCTTGTCGTTACACCGGAGACTGGATACAACGAACTGGAAGTTCTTGAAAAACTGCGTTATCTCAGCGATGCTGTACGCAAAAGACATGCAATCGTGATTATTTCTGAAAAGATCTGTGATGTGGATGCACTTGCAAAGAAAGTATCCCAGCAGACAAATTTCAGCGGCCGTGCTACTGTTCTTGGTCATATTCAGCGCGGCGGCTCACCGACCGCGACAGACCGCATGCTGGCAAGCCGCATGGGTGAAAAAGCAGTAGATCTTCTGATGGAAGGCATTGGCGGACACTGTGTCGGTATTATTGAGAATCAGATCTCTTCCATGCCGATCGAAGAAGCACTGAATCGTCCGCGCGCAAGCCGCAAGCATCTGTACCGTCTGTTTGACCGTCTGGTCTGATGGAGCAGAACATGTCAGATATTCGTATTACCTGTTACGGGCATGCATGCTTTGGCATATCCTGCAATGGCAGAACGGTGATCCTGGATCCGTACGGACCCGGTTCTGTTCCGGGAATGGAACTGCCGGAAGGACTGAAGGCAGACCGTGTATATTGCTCGCATGGACATGGTGATCATAATGCAAAAGAATGCATCGAACAGAAAACACCGGATGCGGATCCGTTTCCGGTATGTTTCCTGACGGTTCCCCATGACGATGTGAACGGGGCAAAGCGGGGCATGAACAAGATCACAGTCATGGATCTGGATGGCGTTACAGCTGCGCATTTGGGTGATATCGGCCGTCTTCCGACGAGTGAAGAATATGCTCTGCTGCAGAAAGCCGATATCCTGATGATCCCGGCCGGCGGCTTCTATACGATCGATGCATACCAGGCAAAGCAGATCGCCGATACGGTGCAGGCACGTCTTACCATACTGATGCATTACCGCCGTGATGATATGGGATACGATGTCCTGATGCCATTGGAAGAGATTGCCGGCATCTTTACGGATCTTGAAGCGGTCAATGCATCGGAAGTTATCTATGAGCCGGAGAGAGTGCGTACGATCGCACTGCTGCCAGCATGCAGAGAGGAAAATGCATAATGAACTTATTCCCGAAAGGATTATCTGAACGTATCACTGCGCTTCTTCTGAAAAAAGATCAGGCTGTAATGGAAATGGTCTATGACCGTGTAAGGGCTGTGATCGAGAAGAAAGATGTACTGGAAGCAGAATGCGGCAATGGTCTGATGATCAGCCATTGTGCTGCATCTGCCGCATCCTATACAGCAGCAGATGCATCGGAATCCCGGCTTAAGGCAGTGAAACGGAAAGAGGCAGCGGCGAATGTATTCTATATACATGCACATGCCGATGCACTCCCGTTTGCAGATCATACATTTGATGCTGTGCTGCTGAATCATGTACTTACATTTGCACCGAATGATGATGCTGTACTGCTGGAAGCGGGAAGACTGCTGAAAAGGGACGGTATCCTGATCACACTGGATTATACAAAAGGGGAAGCAGATCTTTCTGAGACTGCAAGACTGAAGCTCATGGATCCCGTCATGATCCTGTCATCTGTGTTAAAAGAAAAAGATGCACTTCGTCATCTGCTTCTGCAGAATGGATGGATCCCGTGTGAAGAGAGCGTCCTTGATGGCACTCTGCCGCTTGTATATACGGAGTGGAAGAAGCACTGAGCACGTAAAAAAAGAACCTTCTGCTGTTCATCCTGTGGATGAATGGGCAGAAGGTTTTCCGTGTGCCGGGCATGGCACATGTCTCGGAGGCTGAAATGTACCTCCAGCCAAGGGTGGTAACCCCTAAGGCTTAGCCAAACTCAAGGGTGTCCTGGAATGGGAAACTGTTCCTTAACCGCGAGGGGAATCTGAAGGAAGAG
>JAFYHC010000064.1 GCA_017539385.1 Solobacterium sp.
GGTACAAAGTCCATGAGCCGACAACATTCTATATTCAGGTATTGTCGCTGCGCTGTGACCAGTACGATCTTCCGGTCATGATGAAAGGACTCGAAGCGATACGGGAACGCATGGATGATATCAATACACGTCTGCGCACACGGGATAAGATCAATCCGGTCACCCCGAAAGAAGAAGCACTGGTGGATACGCTGGAGATCTGCGAAGAATTGTATGCCAGAGGCTACCGGATCGGAAACATTTCCATGGAGAAGTCTCTTGCGACAACGTTCCGCGTCGATCCGGATGACCCCATGTGCTTCATTCCGCCGTTCGTTGTGCTGGAAGGCCTTGGTGCAGGCGTTGCACGGTCCGTGGAAAAGGCACGGGATGAGCAGCCGTTCATCTCCAAGCAGGATATCCTGAAGCGTACACAGCTTTCCCAGACAGCCATCAAGAAGCTGGAAAAACTGGGATGCCTAGACGGCATGCAGGAAACCAATCAGATGTCTCTGTTCTGATTGACAAATCGATCTGCGAAGCGTATAAAAAGATTTGTAAATGCGTTTATGCAGGACATGGTCATTTCCATGCGGATGAAGAGAGGATACCGGTCGGTGCAAGGTATCTGAAGCAGGATCTGATTACTACCTGTTCAGCAGTTCCGTAATGGGATACCGTTGCTCTGCGTTAAAGAGTCTCAAGTGCCTGCGCAGTTTGTGCAGGAAGTAAGGTGGTACCGCGCATACAGCGTCCTTTCATACAAGGGCGCTTTTTTTACGGGAGGAGAGAAGACTATGCGTAATTTCAAAGAAGATGCTGCACTGAATACGCTGAATCACAGCTGTGCTCATCTGATGGCTCAGGCCGTCAAACATCTGTATCCGAATGCCAAGTTCTGGGTCGGACCGGTCGTAGAAGAAGGTTTCTACTATGACATTGATCTGGGAGATGCGGTCATTCGTGATGAAGATCTTGCCAAGATCGAAAAAGAAATGAAAAAATGTGCGAAAGCCGACAAGCGGATCGTCCGTCAGGAAATCACCCGTGCAGAAGCACTGGAGCAGTTTGCGGATGACCCGTATAAAGTCGATCTGATCGAACGGATGCCGGAAGATACAAACATTTCCATGTATACACAGGGTGACTTCACCGATCTCTGCCGCGGTCCGCATGTATCCAGTACAAAGGAATGCCGCAACTTCAAGCTTCTGAAACATTCCGGTGCATACTGGAAAGGCGATAAGAACAACAAAGTCCTGCAGCGTATCTATGGTGTCTGCCTGCCGACGGCAGAGGATCTCGAAGATCATCTGAAAGATCTGGAAGATGCAAAGCAGCGTGACCACCGCAAACTGGGCAAAGATCTGTCTGTCTTCATGTTCTCCGAAACAGTCGGAAGCGGTCTGCCGATGTGGCTGCCGAATGGCTTCACGATCCGCCGCATTCTGTCCGACTATATCATGGATAAGGAACTGGCACAGGGCTATGTGCATGTCATGACACCAAGCGTTGTCAGCACCAAGCTCTATAAGATCTCCGGACATCTTGCTCACTACAAAGATGACATGTTCCCGATCATGGAGCGGGATGGTGATGAATACTGCCTGCGTCCGATGAACTGCCCGGAACACATGATCATGTACAAGAGCACCCTGCATTCTTACCGTGATCTGCCGGTGCGCATTGCCGAGATCGCGAATGATTTCCGCTTTGAAGCAGGCGGTGCATTAACAGGTATTGAACGTTCCCGTGCATTTACGCAGAATGACTCCCATATCTTCTGCACCCCGGAACAGATCGCACAGGAGATCAAGAATGTTACCAAGCTCATTCTGGATGTATACGGAGACTTCGGCTTTGAAAACTATTCCTTCCGTCTGTCTCTGCGTGATAAAGAGAATACCGAAAAGTACTTCGGCAATGATGCTTTATGGGAAAAGAGCGAAGCAGAACTGCGTGAAGTATTAAAAGAGATGGGTGTTCCGTATTATGAAGCAGAAGGTGAAGCAGCGTTCTACGGACCGAAGATCGATGTTCAGGTGCGCAGCGCACTTGGTCATGATGTAACACTTTCTACCATCCAGCTTGACTACCAGCTGCCGGAACGCTTCGAACTGGAATATGTGGATCATACCGGTGCAAAAGTACGTCCGGTCGTTATCCACCGTGCGATCCTTGGTTCCCTGGACCGTTTCGTTGCCTTCCTGCTGGAAGAAACAAAGGGTGCGCTGCCGTTATGGCTGTCTCCTCGTCAGGTCGTTGTGATCCCGGTTTCTCCGGAAGCACACAGCGAATATGCTGAAAAGGTTGTCAGTGAACTGAAGAAACATGGTGTCCGTGCTGAACTGGATAACCGCAATGAAAAACTCGGTTACCGGATCCGTGAAGCACAGACCCACAAGATCCCGGTTGAAATCGTTGTCGGTGACGGTGAGATCGCGGATCAAGCCGTTACAGTACGCCGCTATGGCAAAAAAGAAGCCGCCAAGAGTTCCCTGAACGACTTCATCAACGATATTCTCGACGAGATCGCATCCCGCCGCTGAGCATAGTAAAAGCGAAATCAATGATTTCGCTTTTTTTTGCCTGTTTTATTCAGCGAGGAATTCGCGTACTTTGGCAAGTGCTTCTTCGGCCGGGATCTCAACAGCTTCCCCGGTCCGTGTCTTGAACTCAACGATTCCTTCGGCTGCCTTGCGTCCGACGGTGATACGGCAGGGGATGCCGATCAGTTCCATATCCTTGAACTTGACACCCGGACGGGCATCGCGGTCATCGAGAAGAACATCGATGCCGGCTGCTTCGATCTCATCGTAGATCTTATTTGCAAGAGCGACCTGTGCTTCATCTTTCATGACGACCGGTACAACCGCTGCCTGATAAGGAGCGAGATGTTTCGGCCAGTTAATGCCGTTTTCATCCGCATTCTGTTCAACCAGTGCGCCCATGGCGCGAGCCGGACCAATGCCGTAGCTTCCCATCCAGACATACTGGAGTTTGTTATTGGCATCCAGGTACTGCAGATCCAGTGCCTTGGAATACTTTGTGCCAAGTTTGAACGTATTTCCGACTTCGATGCCGTGTGCGAAATGGATCTTTCCGCCGCAGCAGGGGCAGGTGTCGCCTTCCTGGATATTCCGCAGATCACCGGTCATTTCAACCTTGAAGTCTTCTGTATTTACATGGATGTAATGATAACCGGTCTTGTTGGCTCCGGTAATGAAATTATGCATATGCATGACTTCATCATCAGCGACAAGACGGCATCCGATGCCGATCGGACCGGCAAAGCCGACTTCCGCACTGGTTACTTTCTCAACAACTTCCGGCTCTGCCAGTTCAACATCATTCGCGTCGAACATCTTTCTGAGCTTGGTTTCGTTGACATCCCGGTCACCGCGTACCATGACTGCTGTCGGCACGCCGTCGACACTGTAGATCAGTGTCTTGACAAACTTCTTAACATCTTCTTTCAGATAGTCTGTAACTTCTTCGATCGTACGGGAATGCGGTGTTTCCACTTCTTCATAGTGCAGGTGTTCTTCTTCCGGAGCGATCTCGCTGATGCAGGATGCTACTTCAATGTTGGAAGCCAGATCACAGCTGTCGCATAATACCAGAATGTCTTCGCCCATCGGTGCAAGCGCCTGGAATTCTTCCGAAAGCAGACCGCCCATGACACCGGTATCGGCACGGACGATCTTATATTCCAGACCAAGCCGGTTCATGATGTTCTTGTAGGCATTGAACTGCTTTGCATATGCCTCATTCAGTCCTTCTTCATCCTTATCGAATGTATAGGAGTCTTTCATGATGAACTCACGGACACGGATCAGGCCATAGCGGGGACGCGGTTCATCGCGGAACTTTGTCTCAAACTGGTACAGGGAGAAGGGCATGTCCTTGTAGGAGCGGATCTGCATCTTTGCGGCAATGGCAAAGAGTTCCTCATGCGTCGGACCAAGTACATAGTTCTGTCCCTTGCGGTCCTTCAATGCAAACATGCTGCTGCCAAAGCCGGCACGGCGTCCGCTTGCAATGTATACGTCTTCCGGAATCAGGGCAGGCATGCGCAGTTCCTGGCAGCCGGTCTTGTTCATTTCATCGCGGATGATGTTCATGATCTTGTCCATGACGCGCCATCCCATCGGCAGCATCATATAGACGCCGGCCGAGGTTTTCTTAATAAAACCGGCACGGACAAGAAGGTTGGAACTCAGTGAATCTTCGTCTTTTACATTCTCACGAAGCGTAAAAAAATAGCTGTTTTTCAGTTTCATATCGTTATCCTCTGACCACGCAAGTATATCATATCTCATACTTTACTTTAATAGTTTTTGTCCTTATAATATGAACAATTATGTGGGAGGAAGATGCTAATGGCCAAGTATTATGATACAACCAGTCATACATTCAGTGAGTATTTGCTGGTCCCGGGATTAACCAGAAAAGAGAATATCCCGACTGCTGTTTCCCTGAGAACACCGCTTGTAAAATATAACAAGAAGAATGGTGAAGAGCCTGCAATGTCTTTGAATATTCCGATGATCAGTGCTGTTATGCAGTCTGTTTCAGGAGATCGTCTTGGTGTAGCGCTGGCAAAGGAAGGCGGCATGTCTTTTATTTTCGGTTCACAGCCAATTGCTTCACAGGCTGCCATGGTTGCACGCGTCAAGAATTATAAAGCAGGATTTGTTGTCAGTGATTCCAACGTCACACCGGATACGACACTGCGTGAAGTTCTTGATCTGGCAGAAAAGACAGGTCATTCCACAATGCCGGTCACAGAAGACGGTTCTTCCAGCGGCAAGCTGATCGGACTTGTTACATCGCGTGATTACCGTGTATCCCGCATGAGCGTTAATACAAAGGTCAGCGAGTTCATGACACCGCGTGAAAAGCTGATCGTTGCAGATCTGTCGTACAACCTGAGCGACTGCAATGACCTGATCTGGGAACATAAGCTGAATACACTGCCGATCGTCGACAAGAATGACAATCTGCAGTATCTCGTATTCCGCAAGGACTACGCTTCCCATAAGGACAATCCGAATGAACTTCTGGATGAAGAGAAGCGGTATATGGTTGGTGCAGGCATCAATACACGTGATTATAAAGACCGTGTTCCGGCACTGGTAGAAGCCGGTGTGGACTGCCTGGTTATTGACTCTTCCGACGGCTACAGCGAGTGGCAGGGAGAAACACTGGACTGGGTCCGTGCAACATACGGTGACGCCGTAAAGATCGGTGCCGGCAATGTTGTGGACGGCGACGGTTTCCGCTATCTGGTAGAACATGGTGCAGACTTCATCAAGATCGGCATCGGCGGCGGTTCCATCTGCATTACACGTGAGACAAAGGGTATCGGCCGCGGTCAGGCAACATCCGTGATCGAAGTTGCCAAGGCAAGAGATGAATACTATGAACAGACCGGCATTTATGTACCGATCTGCTCGGACGGCGGCATTGTATATGACTACCACATCGTACTGGCACTTGCCATGGGTGCAGACTTTGTCATGCTGGGAAGATACTTCTCCCGCTTTGAAGAAGCACCGGGACAGAAGCTGATGATCAATGGTTCCTTTGTCAAGGAATACTGGGGCGAAGGCAGCAACCGTGCAAAGAACTGGCAGAGATATGATCTTGGCGGCAAGGGCAAACTTTCCTTTGAAGAGGGTGTTGATTCCTATGTACCGTATGCCGGCACATTGAAGGACAATGTTGCAGTCACGACGTATAAGATCAAATCTACGATGTGCAACTGCGGCGCATTGACCATTCCGGAACTGCAGGAAAAAGCTCGCCTGACGCTGGTATCGTCCACTTCCATCGTGGAAGGCGGCGCACACGATGTCATCGTCAAAAACAAAGATCACGATTTCAATCAGTAATCTGCAAGAAGGCTTCCATGCCTTCTTTTTTATCCCATAAAAAAACGGCAGGTTACTGCCGTGAGGAAGAAAGCAGATGGCTGTCTGAATGCCATGCTTTCAGCTGTTCTTTCAGCCATGCGAATGCGGCATCTTCTCCCTCATCACTGATGCGGGTAAGAATGGTGCGAAGCAGTTCTGCAGTCTTTGGATGCATGAACTCCTTATCGTTTTTGGCTTCGAAGTAACGAAGTGCGGAGGCCTGCGTATAGTTTTCTTTCTCATATACCTTGCAGGCAGCGACTCTGTCGCAGACCATCTCTGCAACATAGGGGAGCGGCATTTCAATGGGCTGCCATCTGCCGTCAAGCATGTCATACCAGTATTCCCAGTGATGACGGTTATGTCCTTTGTGATGCAGCCATCCCTGCGAGTAGCCGTACAGTTCCTTTTCCCTTGTATAAGGGGAACGGTAGCCCTGAAAGAAACGAACACTGACCAGGAATTCCTGCGGGGAATACTTGGAGAGATCGTGCGTGAGTCCCTGTTTGTACAGGCCGCATTTGAAACAATTGCGGCGTACTTCCGCCCGGTGTGCGGCGACGGTTTTCAAATGTGCGGTAAATCGGTTCATGGAAACATAATAGCACGGAACAGCTGTTTTGTTGCAAATGCAAACCATCTGTATTCATGGTAGAATAATCAACAGGAGTAAACTATGAAACGACACGAACAACGCGAAAAAGCAATGATCACGGTATATCAGTATCTGATGATGCCGCGGAATACACAGGAATTGATCGAATCCGTATATGATATGCCGGAAGATGCTATCGAACCATACTTCCGTGCTGTCATTCATGATGCGATCGGAAACCAGGAAAAATATGCCGGGTATCTGGATCGTGTAATGGATAACTGGAGCTATGAGCGTCTTGGCTGTATTGAAAAGGCGATCCTTCTGGTAGGATGTGCGGAATTCAATCAGAAGAAGACAGAAGCTGCTGTCATCATCGATGAAGCTGTACGCATGGCAAAGAAATACTGCGGCGAAGACAGCTACAAGTTCATTAACCGCGTACTGGATGTCATATGAGCGGAATGCATTACCGCAGTGTAGATGCTCTTGTTGCGGCCTTAAAACGAATCGTAAACGGTCAGCCGGCATTGCAGAATATTTCGGTGGAAGGGGAAGTGCTGAAAGCACGTGTGACAACGAGCGGACATCTGTATTTCACATTGAAAGATTCCCAGGGGGATGGTGAGATCGGATGCACCGTATGGGCAAGCACGCTGCGGCGCCTTTCCTATGTGCCGAAAAACGGTGACCGGATCACGGTGACCGGAACAGTGGAGATCAAATACACATCGGCTGATCTGAAATTATATGCTGTTAAGATGGAACCGGCAGGACTTGCCCAGTTCTATCTGCAATACCAGCAATTGCGCGCCCGTCTGGAAAAAGAAGGGCTGTTTGATCCGGCGCATAAGAAGCCGCTGCCAAAGTATCCGATGCGCATTGCCGTTGTGACAGGAGACGGCACGAGCGGCTATCAGGACGTCATGCACTGGCTGTCCAGAAGATGGCCGGTTGCCCATGTACAGGCATATCCATGCGTTGTACAGGGTAACAGTGCGCCGCGCGATATCATCCGTACACTCACAGAAGCAGACCAGAACGATCATGACATCATCCTGCTCGTACGCGGGGGAGGCGGTTTCATGGAACTGTTCTGCTTTAATGACGAAGCACTAGCCCGCTGCATCTATGCAATGAAGACACCGGTCGTGACCGGCATCGGCCATGAGGATGATACGACGATTGCAGACAGTGTTGCCGATCTGCGTGCCAATGTACCAAGTGCAGCCGTAGTCACTGCTGTTCCGGATATGCAGGAAGTCCTGCATGAACTGCACGTGATGGAAGATACGATGCGCTTATGCATGAATAATGCACTGATGCAGAAAAAGACACATCTTGCACGCATTACGGAAATGCCGCTGTGGCAGAATCCGCAGCGCATGTATGAACCATACCGGCTGCGTCTTGCCGCTGATGAGCAGGCCTTGCTGAGTGTGCGTGAAAAGACGGCGCAAAGAAGAGCACAGCTCAACCGGCTCTATCAGATCCTGCAGAGCAGAATACAGAAAAACACCCAGGAATGGGACCGGCAGCTGAGCCGGGCATCCTATGAACTGCAGAGTGCTGTGCAGCAGCGTCTTGTCAGTGAAAAAACTGCATGCACGCAGTATGAAGAAAAGCTGAAAGAGGCAGTATATGCGGCTGGTGAAAGCCGGAAGAAGCAGTTTCTTGCCTCTGTACAATTGCTGGACGCATTGTCTCCGCTTTCCATCCTCTCACGCGGCTATGGTGTCGTTTTGAAAGATGGCGCATCCCTGCGCAGTGTGAAAGATGCACAAGAAGGGGAGCAACTTACCGTACGGATGAGTGATGGGGAACTGATCACGGAAATGAAAGGAAAAAAACTGTATGAGCAATGAAGCAAAGACATTTGAAGAATCCATGGCACGTCTTGATGTCATTGTGAGAGAACTTCAGAATAATGAAAAACCTCTGGATGAGATGATCACTCTGTTTGAAGAGGGACTGCAGCTTGTCAATGCATGCAATACCAGACTGAATGCGTTTGAAACACAGATCAATGAGATCGTAAGGAAGAATTCCCTTCATGACAATTGATGAATTTGAATCTGCTCTCAGCCGTTTTATGGATGAAGTGACTGCCTCCCGTACGGAAGAAGCTATGCGTTACTCCCTGACAGCAGGTGGAAAGCGCATCCGTCCGATGCTTCTGTTTGAAGTGCTGAAAGGCTATGGCATCGATGAAAAACAGGGTCTGGAAGCTGCTGCAGCACTGGAGATGATCCATACCTATTCCCTGATCCATGATGATCTGCCGGCAATGGACAATGACGATCTGCGCCGGGGTGTTCCGACATGCCATAAACAATTCGATGAAGCAACTGCGATCCTGGCCGGAGACGGTCTTCTGACGCAGGCATTTGCACTTCTTGCCAACAGTTCACTTGCTCCGAAAAAAGCTGTGCAGTGCATCCGCATTCTTTCACGGATGGCAGGCCCGGATGGAATGATCCTGGGTCAGACACTGGATATCGATGAGGAAGACAAGCATGCATGGCAGGATCTCGTAAAGGTCCATAACTATAAGACCGGCTGTCTGCTTTCTGCACCGCTCATGATGGCTGCAGCGATCGCGGACAGGGAAGATGATATAGATACATGGCATAAGGCAGGTACGGCTCTTGGCCTGGCATTCCAGATCCAGGATGATATTCTGGATGTAGAGCTGACTGCGGAAGAATTCGGCAAATCGAATTCTGATGAAAAGAATGCTAAAATAACAAGTGTAACGATATTGGGGATCGAAGCATCGAAAGAAGAAATGGAACGGCAGTATCAATGGGGATTGGATATTGTCCGCTCTTTAAGGGGGTTTGATTCAGAAGGCTTTGTGAAAATGATCGAAGCAATTCAGAAACGCAGAAAATAGGAGGCGTATGTATGGATCTGAATGAAATCCGTAACCCTGATTTTCTAAGAACCATGGATGAGAAACAGCTCGGGGAACTGGCACAGGAGATTCGTGAATTTCTCATAAAAAATATATCCAGGACTGGCGGACATCTTGCCAGCAATCTCGGTGTTGTGGAATTGACCATTGCCCTTCACCGTGTTTTCAGTGTGCCGGAAGACAAAGTATTCTTCGATGTAGGACACCAGTGCTATACCCATAAGATCCTGACGGGACGGGCGGACCGCTTTGATACGCTGCGTCATTTTCAGGGACTCAGCGGTTTCCAGAAACGCAGTGAAAGCATCTACGATGTATGGGAAGCAGGACACAGTTCCACATCCCTCAGCGCTGCTTTGGGCATGGCTGTGGCACGTGATCTGGATCACCGCAATTATGCGGTCGTTCCGGTCATCGGAGATGGTGCGCTTGGATCCGGAATGGCTCTGGAGGCATTAAACCAGATCGGTTCGGAAAAACGAAATCTGATCATTGTTTTCAATGATAATAATATGTCGATCTCCCGCAATGTCGGCGCAATGGCGAAGGGATTTTCCAAGCTCCGTGCAGGACGCGGATACAACGATCTGAAGCGCAGCATGAAGAAGGGACTGCGGTCCAATTCATTCGGACGCATTGTCTACAGCGGACTGAAATCCATTAAGGATACCGTGCGTGATACGATCATCGATGAAGGTATTTTCGGGGAATTCAATCTGGATTATCTCGGACCGGTGGACGGACACAATATCCACGATCTGATCGAAGCGCTGGAAACAGCACGCAGCCACGAAGGACCGATCGTTGTGCATGTCATTACCAAGAAAGGGAAGGGCTATCCGTTCTGTGAGAATGATCTGGACGGCAAATGGCATGGAATCGGACCGTTCGATATTCATACCGGACGGGAAAAGCATGAGACACCGGCCGGCTATCTGTCATGGAGCGCACTCATGAGCAATACCGTTCTTTCGCTTGCGGAAGAGAATCCGGATATTGTTGCAGTGACGCCGGCAATGATCTACGGAAGCTGTCTGCAGCCGTTTTTTGCCCGTTTCCCGGAGCGCAGCTTTGACTGCGGCATTGCCGAAGAACATGCGGCGACATTCTGTGCCGGGCTGGCACTATCCGGCAAGCGTCCGTATTTTACCGTATACAGTTCTTTCCTGCAGCGTGCCTATGACCAGATCAACCACGATATCTGCAGAATGGATCTGCCGGTCGTCATTGGCATTGACCGGGCAGGACTGTCCGGAGCAGACGGAGATACGCACCATGGCGTCTTTGATATCGGCCTGCTGAAGGCTGTGCCGAATATGATCCTGTGTGAACCGGCAGATGCCGAAGAAGCAATGGACATGCTGTATACCGGTTTTTCAGGAAATCATCCCTATGCGATACGTTTTCCAAGGGATTATGTAAAAGATCCGGGTAATTATACAATGAAGACCATTGAGACCGGAACCTGGCAGATGCTCAATGACGCACCGGACAACAGGATCATCGTTATGACCTATGGACCGGATGTACATACACTGCTGCATAAGATCACCGTCAATTCTCTGCCGGTGACCGTGGTAAACTGCCGCTTCATGAAGCCGATCGATACAGCCATGATCGAAGAAATCGCCGCAAGAAATCTCCCCGTGATCGTTTATGAATCGGATATGCTGGAAAACGGCCTTGGTGCATCGATCCTGGAATATTGCAGCGACAGGGGACTGGATATGAAGATCCGCCGTTTCGGTATTCCTGACCGCTATGTGCCGCAGGGATCGATCAGCCAGCTCAGACGCATGATGGGCATCGATCTCAATACTGTCTTTGACGAAATCGTAAAGGACCTGGAACATGCTGAAGTATCTGTACATTAAAAACTATGTTCTCATTGATGAACTGAGCCTGGATCTGGAAAACGGATTCAGCGCTTTTACCGGTGAGACGGGTGCCGGTAAATCCATTCTGATCGACGCCATCTCTCTGCTTTGTGCCGGCCGTGCCAGTGCCTCTTCTGTTGCCCATGGCAAAGAGAAGGCAATCGTGGAAGGCACATTTGTATTTGATCCCAATGACCGTGTATGCACCATCCTGCGTGAAGCAGGCTTTGATCCGGAAGAAGAAGTTGTATTTACGCGGGAGATCTATGCAAATGGCAAATCCGCCGCACGCATCGACAGGCGCACCGTTACGCTTGGCTTCCTGCGGGAATGTCTGGATGGTGAGATCGATATCCATGGACAGCGGGATACCGCTTATCTGCTGCGGCCGTCGATCCATATCGATCTGCTGGATGAATATGCCTCCCTGCAGGATCTGCGCAGCGAGACAGCAGAAGCGTATCAGAAGTATGACTCTCTTTTAAAAGCAAAAGAGAAGGCACTTTCGGAAACCTATAATGAATCCGATCTGGAGTTTCTGCAGTTTCAGATCGATGAGATCGAAGAAGCCGATCTGCATCCCGGTGAAGATGAAGAACTTGCTGATAAAGAGCGTCAGTATAAGCTGATCAAGGCAAATTACGACAAAATCAACAGTGTATTAAGTGTGTACAGAGAATCTGTATCTGACTCACTGTATGATATGTATAAGACCATGTCTTCCGTACAGACGGATGAGAGACTGGAAGAGATACAGACCGTTGTAAATGATACCTACTATGATCTTTCCGATGCCATGTCTTCTCTGGAACGGTATATGGACTCTCTGGACTTCTCGGAAGAAGAAATCAATGCCATGCAGGAGCGTCTCTATATTCTGCAGAAGATGAAGCGGAAATACGGCCGTACGATCGAAGACATCCTGGCACGCAAAGAAGAGATGAAAGAACAGATCGCACGCATCCGCAACCGGCAGGAATATCTCGATGCAATGGATCAGAAGATCCGCACTGCATTTGCCCAATACCGCAAGACGGCCGGCGCACTGTCCAGAAAGCGTCATGAAGCCGCTCCGCAATTGGACCGTGATATCCGCACGCATCTGCAGGATCTGATGCTGGACCATGCCGTATTTGTCACATCGATCGAAGAAGGGGAGCCGTCCGCAAAAGGAAGTGACCGTGTTGAATTCCTGATTTCCATGAACAAGGGAGAACCGGTCCGTCCGCTCAGCCGGACTGCCAGCGGCGGCGAACTGTCGCGTCTCATGCTTGGACTGAAGGTAATCTTTACCCGTCTTCAGAAAATACATACCGTCATTTTTGATGAGATCGATACCGGTGTCAGCGGTCCTGTTGCCACATCGATCGGACGCAAAATGCATACGCTGGCAAACGACTGTCAGGTATTCTCCGTTACGCATCTTGCCCAGGTAGCTGCCTGTGCAGACCGGCAGTATCTGGTGCATAAAGATGCGGATGAAACCAGCACGCATACATCCGTGCGTCTTCTGGAAGAAGAGGAACGGATCCGCCAGCTTGCACTGATCGCCAGTGGTGAAGTCACGGAAAGCTCACTGCGTGCTGCGGAAGAGTTGTATCAGAGGAACCGTTCCTGATATGTCACGTGTATATTTTCATATTGATCTGAATGCATTCTTTGCAAATGCAGAGATTCTTCTGGATCCATCTCTTGCCGGAAAACCCATTGCTGTTGCCGGAAGCACACGCCGCAGTGTCATTTCCACATGCAGCTATGAAGCACGTGTCTATGGCGTACACAGTGCCATGCCGGTCAGTGAAGCAAGACGGCTCTGTCCGCAGCTGATACTGCTGGAAGGCCACTATACCTGGTACAGTGAGCTGTCCAAACGCTTCATGTCCATCGTACACCGCTATACAGACGATGTAGAGCAGGCTTCTGTGGATGAATGCTATGCAGATGTAACAGAGATCATACGCCGCTATCTGCGCCCTTTGGACCTTGCAACGGAGCTGCAGCAGACGATTCTGCGTGAAACGGGCATACCGTGTTCCATTGGTGTCGGGCCGAATATGATGCTGGCAAAAATGGCCAGTGATATGAAAAAGCCCATGGGCATCACGGTGCTCCGCCTGCGGGATGTGCCGCAGAAAATGTGGCCGCTGCCCATCGGTGACCTGCGCGGCATCGGCAGCCGCACGGTTCCGCTTCTCGAAGAAGCCGGCATCCATACGATCGGTGAATTGGCCAATCCGCGTGATCCTGCCCGTCTGCGGGAAATATTCGGAAAGAATACCGAACATATGATCCGCAAGGCGCAGGGCTATGACGACCGCGTCCTGGTGCGGGAATACGATGCCCGTTCCATGGGCGTTTCCGAGACCATGCTGGAAGATGTGACCGACTATGAAGAACTGCGCGGTCTGTTCCGTGTTCTTGCCCGCCGCCTGTCTTCCCGGCTCAAAAAGAGCAGAAAAGCAGGAAGTCTTCTGCAGATCCGCATATGCTACTTTGATTTCCGCAATATTGACCGTTCCGCCAAGATGGAACATCCGATCTGCCGCAGTGATGATCTGTTTGTACAGGCCATGTCACTGTTTGACAGCAACTGGGATGGAGACCCGGTGCGCCTGATCGGCATCTCCGTCAGTGACTTCTCCGATGAAAATGCTGTCCCGTCCCGTCTGAATCTGTTCAATGAAGATATGGAAGACGATGAGAATACGGAGGATATTCTCGCAGATCTGAACCGGCAGCTTGGCACCGCATCTTTCCATCGTGCTTCCGCGCTGTTGAAAAAGGAGAAGGATGCATGAATACCTATGCAGCATTGAAGCGCTATATTGCCTATCTGCAGATCAATGAAGGAAGCAGTCCCCGTACTGTCAGTTCCTACCAGGCCGATCTGAACCAGTATCTTGTCTGGATGGAAGAAGAAGATGTTACGGAAATGGAAAACATCACCGGCTCTTTGATCGAAGAGTTCGCTGTTGATCAGTCTTTGCACAAGGCACCGTCATCGCTTGCCCGCATGGCTGCAGCGATTCGCTCATTCCATCGCTGGTATGCATTTCTGTATGATGTCAAAGATCCCAGCATGAACCTGCAGGTACATAAGGGGCCCGGAACACTGCCGGTATTCTGCACCAGAGAAGAAATCGACCGTCTCATGGGCTCATTTGACGACCAGGATCCTATCCAGCTGCTTGATCATGCGATCCTGCTGCTGATCTATTCCTGCGGCCTGCGTGTTTCGGAAGTCTGTTCCCTGACACTGAACAGGGTCGATCTGGAAAGCGCTAAGCTGCGGGTACTCGGAAAAGGGGAGAAAGAACGCATCGTTCCCATTCCCCGCGGCAGTATCCCGCTGATGCGGCAATACCGCGATACCGTCCGCCCGCTGTTCCTCAGGAAACGTACATCTCTGTTTTTCATCAACCGCCTGGGCAGAAAAATCACATCCAAGCATGTAGAAGAACTGCTGCAGCAGAAATGCATCGAATGCAATTTCAGCAAACATATTACACCCCATAAACTGCGTCACAGCTATGCCACGCACATGCTGCAGGGAGGCGCAGACCTGAGAAGCATACAGGAAATCCTCGGTCATTCTGACATCCAGACAACTGAGATCTACACGCATATACAGAACAGACATCTATTTGACAGTTATGACCGGTTTCATCCGGGAGGTACAGGAGGTGAACTTATGATACCTGAAAAGAATACTTACCGTTTCCGCCGCATATTTACGATCGTAGTCGATTCCTGGGGCTTCGGAAGTGCTCCGGACTCTGCACGTTTTGATGATGAAGGAGCCGATACAGCAGGACATATCGCATCCTCTGTCGATTCTTTCAACGTACCAAATCTGCAGAAACTCGGAACATTCAATCTGAAACACATCTGTCATGTCGAACCCGTACAGAACCCATCCGGCTATTATCTGAAGATGCGCGAAGCCAGCAATTCCAAGGATACGATGACAGGACACTGGGAAATGATGGGATTGTACATTCTGGAAAAGTTTATCACGTTTACAGACATCGGATTCCCGCAGGAACTGATCGATGAACTGGTGAAGCAGAAGGGTAATGGCGTCATTGGAAA
>JAFYHC010000065.1 GCA_017539385.1 Solobacterium sp.
ACAATTCCGCCGATACCCGGGGGTCCAGTCCCGTTACCGGCTCATCCAGCAGAAGCACTTCTTCTGCCGCACACAATGCGATCAATACGCCGACGATCAGCGCATAGCGTACAAAGGGATACTGAAGATACTGGAATAATTTCATGATCATTCTTCTTCACTCCCTTCTGCCTCGAGAAAATACCTCCCAATCCGGCTGGTGCGGTATTCTTCGGCTGTACCGAAGAACACCTTCTGTCCGATATGCAGGATATGCGAGGCATCCCGCACTGCCGAAGCAATATCATGCGAGATCATCAGGATCGTGATCCCGCCGGCGTTCAATTGCCGTATCAGTGCATACAATTCCGCCGATACCCGGGGGTCCAGTCCCGTTACCGGCTCATCCAGCAGAAGCACTTCTTCTGCCGCACACAATGCCCGTGCCAGCAGTACACGCTGCTGCTGTCCGCCGGAAAGCACCCGGTAACACGTATCCTTCAGATGCGTAATGCCAAGACGCTCCATTGCGGCATCTGCACGCTCGCGGTCTTCTTTGCGATAGAAGACAGACCGGCCCATCCGGCACAGACACCCGGAAAGAACGATCTCATACACCGATGCCGGAAAGTCTCTCTGTATCACCGTCTGCTGGGGAAGATAGCCGATCGATGCACCCTTGAGTGTATCCGAGCGTACGATCTTTCCGGCAAGAGGTTCCTGCAGCTTCAGCAATGTTTTCATCAATGTTGTTTTGCCGGAGCCATTCTCTCCGACGATACACAGGAAGTCCCCCGCATGTACGGTAAAACTCAAATGTTCCAGGATGGAGCTTCCCTCATATCCAAGAGAAACATCCTGTACATCCAGCAGGACTTCTTTTTCTTCTTTCTTATTCACTGCAGTGCCTCCCGCAATACTTCCAGATTCTTTTCCATGATGGAAAGATATGTACTTCCTTCTTCAACTTCTTTTGCTGTGACTGCCTGCATGGAATCCATCGTCAGGACTTTCACATCCGCTTTTCCAGCCGTATGCAGCACCGTATCTGCGATCTTTCCGGCTGACCGCTCGATCTGCAGAATCACATCCAGATCCAGTGTATTCACCTGCTGTGCCAGGAATGCGACTGTGTCAAAGCTCGCTTCCGTTTCCGCTGAGCACCCGGCAAACCCCGCATAATACTGTATCCCATAGTCGTCCAGCAGATAGCGGAACGGGAATCGGTCCGCAAATACAACGGTATTGCGGGAAGATGCCTTCGTCACAGCAGCGTATGCCTCATCCAGTTCTTCCAGCTTTTTCTGATAGGTTTCAAGGTTATGGCGGTATGTTTGTGCATTGGCTTCATCACATGCACAAAGTGCATCGGTGACCGCACCGGTCAGGATCTCTGCATTTTTCAGCGACAGCCATACATGTTCATCTGCTTCGCTTTCCTCTTCTTCTGCTTCTTCCTGCATGCCTTCCACGTGTTCTTCTTCCTTTACACGCTCCTGCAGCACGTCCAGCATGGATACTGTTCTGCGTTCCGGATCCGCGTTGTTTGCCAGTGCATCGGCGATCCACGCATCCGAGGAAGAACCGACATAGATAACGATGTCTGCCGAAGCAATTGCCTGTATATCCTGCACCGTCGGCTGATAACTGTGCAGGTCCACGCCATTATCTGCCAGCCATGTGATCTGAACATTGCTCACATCACCGGCAATCTCTCTGACCCAGTCATATGCCGGAAAGATCGTTGTGATGATCTGTATGCCTTCGTCCTCTGCAGTGTTATCTTCTTTTGCACATCCCATCGGCAGACAGCATACTGCCAGAGTCAATACCAGAGCTAATAACCGCTTCATTGCGTTCCTCCGGCACAGTCACTGCAGATGCCATAGAAGACCGTACGCAGCGGATCAATGGCAAAGCCATGTTCTTTGCGTACATGTTCTGCGATCGTCTCCAGTTCTTCACAATGCATATGAATGAGCTTCCCGCACTTTTCACACTTGCAGTGGAAGCACGCCTCTGCATCCGCATGCCCGTTTTCTCCGACATATTCAAAGCATGCCGGTGTATTGGCATCGATCATATACTTGCTTAAGATGCCTTCATCCACCATCCGTTCCAATTGCCGGTATACCGTAGCCTGGCCGATGGATGTCCCCTGTGCACGCACATAGTCGCATACCTGCGCCGCGGTAATATGCCTGCCGGTGTTTTCTTTCATATACTGCAGCAGGATCTCCCGCTGCTTTGTTTTATAGATCGGTCTGTTTGTCATATTGCCTCCATAAAATGAGAACGCTTCTCAATTTATCACAGACCATCCTGCTTGTCGACCAAAATGATAATCATTTTCAAATTAAAAGACGGAAGTCTTATTCTTCCGTCACATGCATGCGCTTCCACGCTTCATCCAGTTCCTGCTTTGCTTTTTTGGCCTTGGCCTCTGCACTGGCTTCGGAGATCTCATCCTCCGGAAGAATCTTCATGATCGTTGTGATCATATCCGCAAACTGCCGCAGTGCTTCCGCCAGCTTTCCCCGTATCCTTGGCAGTTCATCGAAATTCCAGCTGCCTTCCAGTTTGATATAGTTTTCCACGATGGTATTGAGATACGGCAGATAGCGTTCATAGAACCGGTCCAGTTCCTTTTCCCCGCTGTCAAACCAGTACTGCAGGTCCCTGAGATCTCTCAGTTTTCTGAGCAGTTCATTGATTCCGTTTTCAATCTCCGCATCATGGATCCTGTCTTTTGCCTCTTCAAAATACGATATATACGAAGCGGCCTGTTTCATATGCAGATCTTTTCGTTCATCCATGAAATAATCGTAACGGAAACTGCGTCCGTTTTCCATGATAATGATAAAATATAGATGGGGGACAATTACTATGACAATGAATGAAGAACTGCTTGCCCAGCTGAAGAATACGTATCGTGTTACAGAGAATGACATTGGTGAAGACAGCCTGCTGAAAGCGAAGGGAATGACCTTCCGGCTTCACACCTATGAAGCAGAAAATCTCGGCCATGTATGCACGCTGTCCATGAGCGGCATGGGAGGTCTGATGAAAATGGAGACATTCATTCTATGTCCCGCAGGAATACAGATGCCTTTGCTGAATATGGACCGCATCTCTGTCGGCGGGCTGCGCAATACACAGCTGGTTGAATTCTACCGCACGGCGCCGGAAGAAGATGCCATGAGCGATGCGGAATACCTCTGGATCAAGAACCGGGATGCCGATCTGAAAGACTATGCATCTGCAGCACGCTGGTATTCGGACCTGCTGGCACCCTATTCCTATGCAAAGATGGCAGTCGGCAAAAAGAACCGCTTATCCCGCACATGCCGGGAATATATGCGTGAATATATCCGGCGCACCCGCATCGCAGAACCATGTCCTGCAGAAGTCAAAACAGCACGCACCAGTGAATTTGCCCATCGCCTTGTGGATGAAGGCGGCGCAGCTGTGGATCAGTTCCGTCAGCTGTTTGGAGAAGAAACAACCAGGCGCGTTGTCCTGCATCATATGTACGGACTGCCCATCGAGGATTAAAAAAATCAGCACTGCTGATTTTTTTATATCCCTGACTTATAGATGTGCAGAAGTTCTTCCAGGAATTCCCTGTCTTCAAAGCGGTCATTTGTCAGGATGTTGATATTCCGCTTCAGATCCAGATGCGCCACCGGTACAGCCGCAAGCTTATGCCGGGCGATCTCATCCAGACATGCGCTTTCTGCCAGTACGGAGATTCCATAGTGCTGCCGTACAAGATCCTTGATCGTTGCTATATTATCCATTTCCAATATCACATTGAAGTCACGGATGGTCATGTTTTTGCTTTTTAATGCATTCAGAAACATATTCCCTGTTCCGGATGCCGGCAGACGCAGGATCATCTTTTCTTTCTGCAGGTCCTCTGCTGTTACCGATGCACGGTTTGCCAGAGGATGGTCCACAGCCGCCACCATGACAAGCCGGTCGGTATCCAATGGCGTACATGTGATCGCCGGATCATCGCACATCCCGTCGATGATCACCAGATCCAGTTCATAGTTTTTCAGATTCCGGCACAGTTTCTCATGCCGGTCTGTTATCAGCCGGATCCGCAGGTCCTCATGCTGGGAAGCATAGCGGGCAAGTGCTTCGGTGATGCGATTGCTTTCCACCGTGTGCGTAATGCCAATGCGCATTTCCCGTATCTTTTCCTCCGCGCCGGAAAGATCCCGCAGAAGGCTGTTATACAGAGAACGGATCGCACGGGCGGTATTGACTGCCTTCTCTCCTTCTTTTGTCAGGATCAGGCGGTTTCCGGCCCTTTCAAACAGTTTTACACCCAGATCATCTTCCAGTGCACGTATGTGCTGGCTGACGGCCGGCTGGGTCAGATTCAATGATTTCGCAGCAGCTGTAAAATTCCGGCATTCTGCTACCTTGAGCAATGTATTCAGTTTTGTATCGATCATACTGCCTCCTGAATGTCTGCCGCCTGTCTGTGACGGACTTTGATCCATTTTGTTATGAGTACGGCGGATACACCGGCGCACACAAGATCCGCTGCCGGTGTCGCTGCAGTGATGCCTTTTGCCCCAAAGAACTGACGAAACAGAAACATCATCGGAATGTCTGCAGTCCCTTTGCGAAGAATTGCCAGAAAGAACGAGCGGATCCCGCGGTTTACTGCCTGGAAAAAGGAAATCACTGTATAGGCAAATGCGGAAAACGGACAGCCAATGCACAGAATACGCAGGAATACGATTCCATAATACAGGGATCGCGACTGCGGCAGGATGAACAGAGATACCAGCTGCGGTGCCATCAGAAGATAACTGACACACAGCACAGCCGACACACATACTGCACTGCCGGCCGTCAGCCGAAATGCCTTCCGCAGGCGCATATCATTCTTTGCGGCATAGTTATATGCAAAAAACGGCAGCACGCCCTGTGACAGACCGCGTACGATTGCGTGAGCCAGCATGTTGATCTTTTTGGCGACTCCCACACCGGCCTGTGCCGCGATACCATAACCTGCCATCAGAGCATCCAGAAATGCATACGAGATATTCTCAAGCAATGTCATCATGCATGCCGGCAATCCCGTCATCACCAATTCCCGCATCGATCCATCCCGAAATGCGTCTTCCCCATACCGGAAAACAAGCGTGCTGTTTTTCCGTATGACTGCCGCAAAGTAAATACATGATGCAAGATTGGAAAGCGCGGTTGCAATCGCCGCTCCCAGCACTTCGTTTCCTGACGGCAATATCACAAACATGAATAACGGATCCAGCAGGATATTCAGTACACCACCGAGAATTACACCGGTACCTGCAGAAGCGCTGTGCCCATCCGCCCGGATCAGATGCGCCAGCATAGCACCGGCTGCCGTTGTCATGCCGCCAAGCACCACTGTAATCAGAAGATACTGTACAGAGATTCCATGCACAAGTGCATCCCTGCCTCCAAGCAGATCCACATACGCATCCCGAAACACAGCAGCCATAAGACAATACACTGCCGAAACCGCAATACACCCAAACAGGGCATGGCTGGCAACGTTGCAGCAGCGCTTTCTGTTTTTCCTTCCCAGTGCCCGCGAATACGCTGCTCCTCCGCCAATGCCGAACAGATTGGAAATAGCCGAAAGAAACATGAATGCCGGCAGACACACTGTTACTGCCGTGATCATCTCATCTCTGCCTGTCAATCCGACATAATATGTATCAGCCAAATTATAGATCACCAGAATGATCTGCCCCATGATTGAAGGAAGTGACAGTTTTATCACCGCTTTATGCACCGGCATGGTTTCAAACAAATCAATTTGCTCTGTATGCACAGTCCGCCACCTCCTGGTATACCCATATAGTAGTCAGTGCATACTCAATCCTCTAATTATGATTTGTAATGTCCCATAAGTCTTTTTTATAGCACAAAAAAGAGGGTGTCCTTCTGTCATCAGACAGAAGCGATACCCTCTTTGGATCCTGGATCACGGATTTTCCGGTGCTGGTTCCGGTGTCGGTTCTGGTTCCGGTGCAGGCTCAGGTGCCGGTTCCGGTGCTGGTTCCGGTTCCGGTGCAGGCTCCGGCTCTGGTTCTGGTGCCGGCTCCGGTGTCGGTTCCGGTGTTGGATCCGGCACTGGTGCAGGCGTCGGCTCCGGCGTTGGCTCCGGTGTCGGTGCAGGTGTCGGGGTTGCGGTAGAAGCAGCCTGGTTGACCTGCAGGAAGTATGTACCTTCCGGCATCTCTTCCTGTTCGACCAGATCCCCTTCAATGACCTTGCGGATGACTTCCGCACAGAATTCGATCTGGTTTGCATATGGATAGACAACGGACAGTTCCATGCTTGTCGCAGATGCACAGATTGCCATACCGCCGTCACCTTCTACACGGTAATTCACGATATTCCAGTGAATGTTTTCTGCCAGCTGCTTCTGGCAAAGTGCATAGATGGAGCTTTCCGACAGGTTTGTCAGGAATGTACCCTTCATCGCAGTCAGCACATCATCAAAGTGTGCGATCACCGATGCACTGGTCAGCTTTTCAATAATCGCGCGCATGACCAGCTGCTGGTGCATGTTTCTGCCAAAGTCGCCGTCCGGCAGTGTCTTTCTTTCACGCACATAGTGCAGTGCCTGATCACCATCCAGATGGATGTTTCCTTCTTCAAAGTACATATCCGGGTTATCCCAGAAATGGAATGCATACGGGTTCTCTACATCCACACCGCCCAGGGCATTGATGATCTGCTCATATGTCGTAAAGTTGATCAGAACATAGTTCTCGATCGGTGTACCAAGCAGATCGGAGAGTCCCTTCAGTGTGTTATCCAGACCCTGCATGCCCAGATGCGTCAGTTTATCCGCATAGCCATACATGCCCGGATTCGGCACGAAGGAGTCACGCGGGAACGATACGATCGAGATTTGATGGGAATTCGGATTGACGGTAACGACCATATCGACGTCGGTACGGCCGACCAGCTTCAATTCACCGGTCTCATCGTTGCCGCCGAAGAAGATGCTGAAGGGTTCCTTCGTGATTGCTTCGGTACTTGTCGGAATGTTCATGGATACCGGCACTTTGACCGTGCAGACGATCTTTGTATCATTCTCAAAGTTCTCATATCCTTCTGTTTCCGTCACCATCTTCACGTACGCGGAATTCATCAGAAGCACATCGCATTCATTCGCATACAGCGATTCCACTGCTTCCGGAATGGAATCACGGTCGATCATCCTAATCTCATCTTTGCCGAATACTTCTTTCAGTTTTGTCACCGCACCGATGACATTCTTCTGATCCGTTGCGGCTGAAGACACATATGTGCTTTCCGCAAAGTTCATCAGATAGGCCTGCATGATCTCTTCCGAGACCGCCTCTTCCCCTTCTGCCGGTGTCGGCATAACAGGTACCGGTGCATAGTTTGGATACAGTTCCCTGTGCAGTGCTCTGTAGTCATCGCTCATGATATACAGATTCATGTCAACAGCCTGTTCTTCCACAGCCGTATTCGTATCAAAGACTTCCGATACCTTCTTCTTGTAGTACGGCAGATAGATCGAGCCGGCGATCATGGCGATCGACAGCAGGATATTCACCAGTTTGACCGGCAGATACGATGCCCGTGCACGCACCGACCATACCAGCATCCCTGCCAAGCAAAGCACCAGCAATACCGCCAGTATGATCTTCCATTTCAGCGGGAACATCGGCATGGTCAAAAATACCATATAAAAGACAATTGTCAGTACCGCCAGAATCAGCCACAGAAAGCGGGAACTGATGAATTTTCTGCGTTTTCTGCGTCTTTGCGGTCTTCTTCTGTTCTGACTCATTGTTTCTCCTCTCTTCTGTATCAAAAGATACTCAATAATGATACTTTTTATCTCATGTCCCTGCAAGTGCAGGATTCCGTATATCTGCTTACATTATACATGGTGCAGAAGAAAACCGCAGGATGCAGTGCAGTATCCCGCGGCTTGGTTCAATTGGAAGTTTCTTCCGAATAACTGACATTTTCAATGTCTTTGGCATCCCCGTAGAATGTAACAACGACCGTATTCTTCCGCTGGAACAGTTCTTCTTCCGGGAATGTAACACGTGTTACATTGAGGCAGTTCACTGCGTGTTTGCGCGGAATGACAAGATTCTCATCCACATCGAACAGTGTTTCTCCGTATGCGGAGGCATCCGGAAGCGCTGCTTCGGCGAAACTGTTGTACAGATTCTTAAAGGTTACCGGTGCATGATTGACTGCGATCACATCCTGCGTAACATTGGGCTTCTTGATCAGAATCGCCGGATTCTGGAAGTAATTCAGTCCGCCGTGATCCGCCGTAATGATGATCGTACTGGAATCATACAGGCCGATATCCTTCAGTTCCTGCAGCATCTCCGTGCAGATCTTATAGCAGCCAAACATCTGACCGATATGATCTTCTACTCTGGAAGATGTCGGGATGCGCTGAGCATCGGAATTCATATGATACGGCGGATGTGCGCCAAACAGATGATAGACGGTAAATACCGGATTATCATATGTCGGATTCCAGTGTTCCGTCTTGAAATCCGTATAGAACTGCGGGTCATCCATCTTATAGATCGGACCGGCACCGCCGGAAACACTCGTATACTGTTCCAGCGGATTCTCCCAGATCGCAAAGCGCTTCTTCAGCTGCATCGGCGCTTCAAAGTAAGCAGCGATCTTATACAGATATTTCAGATAACTGCGGCGGTCTGCCACATCATATACCAGTGTATTCTCTGCAGTATTTTCGATCAGATCGGTATCTACAGTCAGGAAGGTATTGATCTGCGGCGTATAGAGCCGTGTGGATACACCTGCCTGTTTCAGATCACGCAGCAGTGTCGTCTCTTCCATTGCGGCCCTGTAATACATCTCATTGTTCGTATAGGCGAGATCATACTCTACCCCGGATATCATATATGTTAATCCCAGAGCCGTCGGAGCACCGCCCGCAATCGCATTATCGAAGTAGGTAAAATCCTTCAGATTGACATTCAGATCATTATTATGCAGGAACAGATCCTCAAACCACTGTCCGTCCAGCGTATCCAGAACGATCACGATCGTATTCTGTGTTTTGGATATTTCAAACTCTTTGTTGCGAGTGAAATAGAAGTCACCGACTTTTGCAATCTTTGCAGTCGATGCCGCAACAACGAGCGACACTGCCTGCATGAGTGACAGCAGAATGCATAACAGCCCCTGTACCTTCTCATATTTCTTTTTCAGCAGGAACGACAGCACCGGCAGTCCGATCAGCAGTCCTCCCCATACAATATTGCTTAAGCGTATGCTGTCGGTGTAATTCTCCCACGGCACCGCGAGTCCGTTGAATGTCGGCAGATACGGGTTCATGAAATTACCCTGCAGATACACACCAAGACCCAGCGCCATCAATACAGCCGCATATATCCGCACCGCTGTATCATTCAGGATCATTCCAAATGCAGTCAGGCCGATGAATGCCGCAAGAGAGAATTCTGCGATCAATGGGAATACCCGGGCAAATTCGATCTTGAATTCACTGATATTGGACAGATACAGACTGGAAGGAATATACAGCGCTGCCGTCACCGTCAGAAACAATGCCGGCAATACCGTCATCACAAGACGTCTCTTCCATCCAAGCGGCTGTCCTCTTCTCACCGGTGCATCGCTCACTGCTTCAGCTGTATCACCAGAGTACGCCTGTGCCTTCTGCTGCAGCTTGCGCAGCGCTTCTTCATCATTCTCGGCAAATAACAGTGCATCTTCTTCCTGCTTTGCATAATGCTTATCCGCATACTTCGTATTGGCAAACAGCTTCCGTCTTGCCCGCCGGTAAAGCACACCGATAAACGTTGCCGAAGCGATCACAATGCCTGCCACCGCCTGGATCGTATATGTCATGATCGACGGGTCCACATAGGCATGGACCGGTGTGGTATTCAGCAGAAGAATCCCCGTCATAATCATGCAGAGCTGTACTCTGTATATCGTTTTTCTATACTCTTTTGAAACCATAAACTGCACTTTCTTTCAATCTGAGACAGATATACGTAAGATATACTATCATACTGCACCCGTTTCTGTGAAAGAAAACAATTCCTGAACACCTGTACTGTCCCCATTTCAAGCCACTTTTCCGCACTCTGCGAAAAAGGAAATATTTGCCACAGTATCGGCTATCACTTATAATCTATAAGATACAGGATTTAAAATTTATCAGAACACTCTGAACCTGTACCGGGGGTTAGTGATGGAATATATATACAAATTATTCGCTGATGTTATGCACTGGTGCTACGGCCTGTGCGGCAACTATGGAATTGCAATTTTTTTATTCACTTTTTTAAGCAAGATCATACTGCTGCCGATCTCCGTATGGACCTATTTCAATTCCATAACCATGATCAAGATCCAGCCGGATGTCAACTTCCTGAAAGTACGCTACTTCGGCATGAAGGATGAACTTGGTGAAGCACAGAACAGATTATTTAAGGAAAAGGGATATCATCCCCTCCTCTCTACGATTCCTCTTGTATTGCAGATCTTCCTGCTGCTGGGTGTAACGGCTGCGATCCGTGCCGGCATCAATGATCCTGCGATCGATACAACATTCTGCGGCGTTGATCTTTCGATCATCCCGTATACGAAGGGTATGCAGTATGTCTATGTACCGCTTCTTGCCGGACTGTCTTCCCTGATCCTGAGCGTTGCCCAGAACCACAGCAACGTCCTGCAGTCGGAACAGTCCCTCTGGAACAAATACGGAACGATGGTATTCTCCGTCGGTCTCTCGCTGTATCTGGGATGGTATGTATCCATCGGCGTTGCACTGTACTGGGTCTTCAGCAACCTCTTCGCCGTACTGCAGATGTATATCCTGAACTTCATTGTCAGACCGCGCCGCTTCATCGACTATGACCGTCTGGAAGAAAGCCGCAAACAGCTGGATCTGCTGCAGAAGAGCGCTGACAAGAAGGAATCCTGGTTCTCTGCCAACCGCAAGAAGGAACGTGCAGACTACAAGCGCTTCTTCAGCATCGGAAACAAGCACATCGTGTTCTACTCCGAACGCGGCGGCTTCTACAAATACTTCCGTGCCTATATCGATTATCTTCTCGAGAATACACGGATCCCGATCCACTATGTAACAAGCGATCCCAAAGACCCGATCTTTGAGATGGCAAAGACCCAGCCCCGCATCCTTCCGTATTACATCAGCGACAACAAGCTGATCACCTTCATGATGAAGATGGATGCCCAGATGGTCGTCATGACCATGCCGGACCTGGAAACCTACCACATCAAACGCAGTCTGGTACGCAATGACGTCAAATACGTCTTCGTCCAGCACGGCATCGGCAGTAACAACATGGGCATGCGCAAAGGCTGCGTAGACCACTTCGACGTCGTCTTCAACGCCGGTCCCCACCAGCGTGAAGAAGTCGAAAAGACCGAAGCACTCTATAACCTTCCAAAGAAAGTTCTCGTCGATGCCGGCTATCCGCTGATCGATGAAATGCGTGCACAATATGACGCATCCGAACATACTGTAAATAAAAAGAAGAAGATCCTCATCGCCCCGTCCTGGCAGAATGACAATATCATTGACAGCTGCCTCGAAACGATCCTGGATCAGCTCAAAGGCCATGATTACGACGTCATCGTCCGTCCTCATCCGCAGGAAGTACGTCTGAAGAAGCAGTACATGGAACAGCTCAAGAAAGTCTATGAACCCCAGGGCATTGAAATCCAGACGGACTTCACTTCGAATAACCCGATCCTGGAAGCTGACCTGCTCATCACTGACTGGTCCGGTATTTCCTGGGAATTCGCATTCACCACACGCCGTCCGATCCTGTTTATCGATACCCCGATGAAAGTCATGAATCCGGATTACCAGAAGATCGATACAGTCCCGTTGAACATCCTCATCCGTGACAAGCTCGGCAAACATCTGAAGACAGATGAACTGGATCGAACAGCAGAAACCGCTGCCTATCTTCTGGATCATACCGATGAATACCATACAGAGATCGAAGCACTTGCCCACCAGTACCTCTACCATCTGGATCACTCCGCTGAAGTCGGCGGTGCCTTCCTGGTCGATGCACTGCGCAATCTTGCCCTGTACAACACCATCGAAGATCCAAATGCTGTAAAAGAAACTCCTGCTGCAAAAGAAACAGCAGAAGTGAAAGAAGAACCTGTGCCGGCAGAAGAGACTGCTGCACCGGTCGAAGAAACTAAAGAAACTGTAACAGAAGAAACCAAAACAGAAACAGAACCTGTTTCCGAAGAGCATAAAGAAGAACCTGTCGCAGAAACAGCAGACAGTGCTGAAGAAGCTGAAGTCACTTCCGAAGAAACAAAGGAAGAGACAGCTGAGGAAGCTGCACCTGCCGAAGAAGTGAAGGAAGAAACTGTGGCGGAAAAAACAAAAGAAGAAGCTGTAACAGAAGAAGTCAAAACAGAGACTGCAGAATTTTCTGAAGAAAAGAAAGAAGAAGCAGTAACGGAAGAAACTGCTTCCGAAGCTGCACCGGCTGAGGAAACTGCCGCAGAAGAAGCCACAGCAGAAACAGAGACTGCTTCCGAAGAACCCAAAGAAGAGCCGGTCACAGAAACAGCAGACACTGCTGAAGAAACTGAAGTCACTTCCGAAGAAACAAAGGAAGAGACAGTTGAGGAAGCTGCACCTGCCGAAGAAGTGAAGGAAGAAACTGTTGCGGAAGAAACAAAAGAAGAAGCTGTAACAGAAGAATCCGCAGAAGAAGCCGCACCGGCTGATGAAACAAAAGAAGAAACTGTAACAGAAGAAGTCTCTGAAGAAAACAAAGAAGAAAGCAGCACCGAAGCAGAAACTGCATCTGATGCTGCAGAAGAAACTGTAACAGAAGAAAAGAAGGAAGAAACTGCTGAGAATAAAACAGCAGAAGAAGCTGCCTGACCCCGAAACAGGCATCACATAATCATAAAGGAGCTACAATGCAGGGAATGATACTGGCAGCCGGCATGGGTAAACGGCTGAAAGAACTCACACAGAACAACACAAAATGCATGGTAAAGGTCAACGGTGTAACACTGATCGAGCGTATGCTGCGTCAGCTGGAAGCACAGAATCTGTCCCGGATCGTCATCGTTGTCGGCTACGAAGGACAGAAGCTGATCGATTTCATTGCAACACTGGGTATCAAGACACCGATCGTCTTCATTGATAACCCAATCTACAACAAAACCAACAACATCTATTCGCTGGCTCTTGCAAAAGACTGGCTGTGCAAGGAAGATACACTGCTGTTCGAATCCGATCTGATCTTCGAAGATTCCGTACTGGAGGCACTGGTCAATGATCCACGCGACACACTGGCATTAGTTGACAAGTTCGAATCATGGATGGACGGCACCTGTGTCAAATTGTCCGAAGACGATTCCATCGAATCGTTCGTTCCGGGCAAAAAGTTCAAATTCAACGAGATCAAGGAATACTACAAGACAGTAAATATCTACAAATTCAGCCAGCACTTCTCAGTAACGCACTATGTGCCGTTCCTGGAAGCGTACCAGTCCGCCCTTGGACAGAACGAATACTATGAACAGGTACTGCGTGTTATTACGATGCTGGATGAACCGGTGATCAAGGGCAAGCGCCTGAATGGTCAGAAGTGGTATGAGATCGATGACATCCAGGATCTGGATATTGCTGAATCGATCTTTACACCGGATCCGGATGATAAAGTCCGCCGTCTGCAGGGACGCTATGGCGGATACTGGCGCTATCCGAAGCTGCTGGACTTCTGCTATCTGGTCAACCCATACTTCCCGCCGAAGAAGATGAAAGATGAACTGCGTGCCAACTTTGACACACTGCTCACAGAATATCCAAGCGGAATGCGCGTCAACAGTCTTCTGGCCGCTAAGAACTTTGGCGTACATCAGGAGAACATCCTCGTCGGCAACGGCGCAGCAGAACTGATCAAGTCCCTGATGGAGCGTTTAGAGGGCAAAGTTGGATTCATCCGTCCGACGTTTGATGAATATCCAAACCGTTACAACAAAGAGAATTCGGTCTATTTCGTACCGGATAACCATGATTATGCATATACAGCGGATGATCTGATGGCCTTCTTCGGCAATACAGACATCAGCACCCTGATCGTCGTCAACCCGGACAACCCAAGCGGAAACTACATTCCGAAGAAAGACGTGCTGCGTCTGGTCGACTGGGCAAAACAGAAAGGCATCCGTCTTGTGATCGATGAATCCTTCGCGGATTTTGCCGATGAGCCGGACAATACACTGCTGGATGAACATATTCTGGAAGCCAATCCGCACCTGTATGTCATGAAGAGCATCTCCAAGTCCTATGGCGTGCCGGGACTGCGCTTAGGCGTTCTGGCATCCGGTGATGTGGATACGATCGCATGGATGAAGAAAGATGTTGCCATCTGGAATATCAACTCCTTCGGCGAATTCTACATGCAGATCGAAGAGAAGTATAAGAAAGACTACGCTGCAGCACTGGTAAAGATCCGTGCGGAGCGTGCACGTTTTGCCAAAGAGCTTGCTTCGATCAAGGGAATCCGCGTCATTCCGTCCCAGGCAAACTACATCATGGTAGAACTGGAAGACGGCATCTCGCCGAAAGAACTGCTGAAGCAGCTTCTGATCGAAGAAGATATCCTGATCAAGGAACTGACCACAAAGACAAACGGCAGAAACTACCTGCGTCTTGCGGTAAGAAATACAGAAGACAATGACCGGCTGCTTGCGGCACTGCGCAAGAGACTGGAGAACCGTTAATCATGAAAGCAATTCGATTTGCCGATATCAAAGATCTGCACATTGCCCCGAAACAGTGGTATGCATGGGCAGATGATGCGATCCGTCATAAAAAAGACATGTTCCTGCCGCCGAAGACGCACATGAACATGGAAGGCAATATTTTCTGCAATGTCATGCCATCGATCGTACAGGTCGACGGAAAGAAGATCGGCGGCGTCAAGATCGTTACACGCTATCCGAAGCGTGAGCCTTCCCTCGACAGCACGATCATCCTGTTTGATGCAGAGACCGGTGAGTTCCTCACCCTCATGGACGGCAATATCATCACAGCCATGCGCACCGGTGCGGTCGCTGCCCACTCTGTTCTGCAGTTTGGCACAAAAGGCTTCTCAGAGATCGGCATGATCGGTCTTGGCAATACTGCCAGAAGCACGCTTCTGATCCTGCAGTCCATGGTTCCTGAGCAGCAGTTAAATATCAAACTGCTGCGCTATAAAGATCAGGCAGAACGGTTTGAACAGCGTTTTGCAGAATTCGACTCTCTGCATTTCACCATCTGCGATACCTATGAACAGTGCGTACAGGGAAGTCAGGTCGTGATTTCCTGTGCGACGTATTTCGAAAACGATCTGTGCAGCGATGAATGCTTCGACGAAGGTGTTACGGTCGTTCCGGTACATACACGCGGATTTACAAACTGTGACCTGTTCTTCGATAAAGTATACGCAGATGATACCGGCCATGTGGATCATTTCCGCAACTTCGCCAAATTCCGTCAGTTTGCGGAAGTCAGCGACGTGCTGAATGGGGAAGCTCCCGGCCGTGAAAATGACCAGGAACGCATCCTGGCCTACAATATCGGTCTTTCAATCCATGATATCTACTGCGGCTATAAGATCTATGAGATGCTGAAGAAGGATGAAGAAGCCTTCGCACAGCTGCAGGATATCGATCTTGCGGCACCGACAGATAAATTCTGGGTCTGATCAGGCTAGTAAAAAAGTATTTGCGCAAATGCAAATACTTTTTTCATTCTCCGTATCGTATGGAGCGCACCAGTTCATCGATGCTCATATCCAGTGCATCGGATAAAGCAATTGCTGTAGCGATCTCCATCCGTCCGATATCACGCTTCATGGCATTTAATAATGTCGTATAGGGGATGCCTGCGTCTTTTGCCAGACGATACGCCGACAATCCCTTCTCGGCAAACAATATCTGCCATGCTTTTTTCTGCTGTGAATCATTCCGGATCTCTGCCATGTATCACACCTCATAAGGTATGATACATGGCATTGGTCCGAAATACAAATATACGGTTTTACGTGCTACTTGGAGCAGCGGTCGGCGATGGTGGATGCCGCGTAAGAAGCCGGCTTGATTTCACAATCGTATCCCATTGCTCTGACCCAGCCTTCCAGTTCACGGATATACTGGGATGTCGGACCGTTTGTACCAACATCGATATGAACCGTCAGATGCACGTTGGAATCTGCTCTGGTAATATCGAAGTTTCTTTCCAGCAATGCCTCCAGCAGCAAATCTGCCGCATCCAGAGACACCTGGGTCTCTGTGTGCAGCTTGTACTGCAGCTGTCCCTTGCGGAAGGCTTCATGGTACATGGTACGCACAAAGAAGATACCGCCGCTGTGCAGTCTGTGCACAATCACAGCCAGTACGATCTTTGTTTCATCATATGTCTGGGAATCGGTTCCGATTGCCAGTACATATTCCTTCTGCGGTTCTTTTGCGATCCAGGCGATGATCTTTTCTGCCATGTCGCAGAAGCTCATCACATGACCGCTTCCGTCACGGAACCGTGTTTCTCTGGTCAGTGTTAATTCACTCATTCCGGTACCTCCTTTCTCTTTTTTATGCCAAACGGACAAAGATGCTTCTTTTCCGTTCAGCAGTCGACAGGGCGGGACTCGAACCCGCACACTTCTGTTTCTAAGACAGACGCTTTACCTTTTTGCCACCTGCCGATAGTGCCTCCCGCCGGGTATGATCCGGCAATATCCTGCTTACAAAGCAGGTGCGTTCTCCGTTTGCGCCAGAGAGGCGTTTTTATCCCTTCTGGGAGTCAGAATGGAAGGATTCGAACCTTCATCCCGCGGCCCCGAACCGTGAGTCCTGAGCCATTGGACGACATCCTGTAAGAAACCGTGTCATGTTCACACAGAAGTACCCGCTGACGGTTACGATCCGCCGTTAGAGCCTTATCAGGACTCTGTACTGCCATTGTACGAAACGGGTAAATAAAGAAAGAGCGGTATACCAGACGGTACGCCGCTCTTTCTATGGACGGAATAAGATCTTCTCTTATTCCGGACGGGTGCGTCTGCGGCATACGGAAAACAACTCACTTCCCAGCGGGAGGCTCAGAATCATATCTGCTGTCAGTGCAACATTCTTTTTCATGGCTGTTCTCCTTTAGCACTTTATAAGGTATACCGCCTTATAACGTCTGTCAACATCTTTCCGGAAGATTTTGACTTCCTGTATGCAGTATACCGTGGGTAATATTTCCTGAAATAAGGGGGGGTATAAAAAGAAAAAGCCATGTTTCCATGACTTTTTACTGGTTGATTTACTTGGCAGCTGCTTCCTTCTTTGCCAGTTCCAGATCGTGTTCTGCCATGATCCGGCACAGTTCTTCGTAGGAAGTCTTCTGCGGATTCCAGCCAAGAACGGTCTTTGCCTTGGTCGGATCGCCCCACAGGTCGACGACATCGGTCGGACGGTACCACTGCGGGTTGACGCATACGAGCATCTTTCCGGTCTTCTTGTCGTAGCCCTTTTCTTCCAGGCCTTCGCCTTCCCATCTCAGATCGATGCCGACATACTTGAAGGCAAGCTCTGTGAATTCACGTACTGTGTGCTGTACGCCGGTAGCGATAACGAAGTCATCCGGCTGTTCCTGCTGCAGGATCAGCCACATGCATTCAACATAATCCTTGG
>JAFYHC010000066.1 GCA_017539385.1 Solobacterium sp.
AGAGCAGGAAACGGTGACAGAAGATACAGCAGAGAAAGCGGAAGAGGCAGCTGTGACGGAAGCAGCTGCAACACAGACACCGGATTCTGAAGAACCGGAGCAGGCAGCCCAGGTCAGGGAAGAAGTCCCTGCGGCACCTGTGAAAACACCGGTCAGACGCGGTGGTCACGGATACTGGATCCATCACAGAGTGAAAGCAGAAGGATCGATGAGCGGTTACTTCTATCTGTCGACATGTGATTGCTCCGTATGCGGGTACACTGCAAATATGGAAAAGAAAGTTTGTCATTCCTGCGGTGCGATCATGGATCTGAAAGCGCCGGAAGAAACACTTTGATTGAAAGCAGATAAAAGGGAGAGCGTTGAACTCTCCCTTTTTTCGGGTGCGGTTAATCAGTATAGAGCTCCGGGAACAGGAACTCCAGCATGGCAGGGAAGATGGTTTCCCAGCTTGCTTCGGAGTGGGTGCCGCCCATGACCAGGTTGGGCCATGTGGTGCATCCTTTCTCAGTATACAGATGATTCAGCTCCAGCATATTCGATACACCCCGAACAATGAAATCCGCAACATCGCTTTCCTTCGAACCAAGATCGATATAGATCCGGGTGTTTTTGCGGAAGGTGGTATTGCGCACAAGATCTTCCAGCGGCTTCTGGCAGAAGTAGGATGCCGGTGATACGCAGCCGGCACGGGAATAGACATCGTTATAGGCAGTGATGCAGTATTCCGACATCAGTCCGCCCATGGATGAGCCGGCAATGCCGACGTGGCTGCGGTGCTTCTGGATCCGGTAGCGCTTCTCACAGGCCGGTTTCAGCACTCTGGCAAACCATTCGGCAGTGATGTCGCCCTCCACATGCTCAGGGTCCAGAAAGGACCATTTAACGTCTGTAAAGGGCAATGGGCAGTATTCGTCCATGCGCTTATTGCCGATGTGGCTGCAGTCCTGGCCGATCACCACCAGATCAAGATGCGTTTTATCAAGATAGTCACGGATGCCCCAGCATTTTCCATAGGTCGCTTCGGCATCATCAAACAGATTATGTCCGTCAAACATGTACAGGACGGGATACGTCTTCGTACTGCTGTCATAGGAATCGGGAAGATACACATAGATCTTCCGCGGGGACTGTGTCAGCGGGATTGGAAGGGAAAATGTCTCAATACGTCCCATGCTCAGCCCATCCACTTGATCCGGCTCTCCGTTCCCTTGCGGATCCGGTCAATATTTCCCTTATGCCGGTAGGTAACAAATGCCCATAACAGGAATAAAGAAACAACGATCTGCACCGGCTGCTTCAGGATCAAAGAACATACTGCTTCCAACAGAAGCGCAGTGATGGAAGAAACGGAGACGATCTTTGTCAGGTAGAGAACAAGGAAGAACACGATCACGGGGAAGAAGAAATTCCAGAGATAGTTCTGAGTCAGAAATACCGAGATCCCCAGGAAGAATCCATACGAAGTAGCGACAGCCTTGCCGCCTTTAAACTGGGCAAATACCGGGAAGCAATGACCGATGCAGCAGGCCAGTCCGGCATAGATGATCGCTTCCGGCGCAATCATGGAAGCAATCCACATTGAGATGAATGCTTTCAGGGCATCCAGCACAGTGACGATGACTGCAACCGGCTTGCCCAGCACCCGTCCAGCATTGGAAGCACCGAGATTGCCGGAGCCAAACTGACGGATGTCTTTGTGAAAGAAGACTTTGCCGATCACAAGGGCCCATGGAATGGAGCCGAAAAGATAACTGATCGCAATGATGAATACGGTTTTCATATATCAAACCTCCGCAACTATTCTACCACAGTTTGCACCGGATAGACCGAAACCGCAGGCATACCTATCTGCCTGCTTTTTTGGTATAATATGTCAGTTAGTGTACAGGAGATAAGAATGCGCGATAACTATACAGCAGATGATATACAGATACTGGAAGGATTAGAGGCAGTCCGCAAACGTCCCGGAATGTACATCGGGTCGACAGGTCAGGAAGGACTGCATCATTTAATATGGGAAATCGTCGATAATGCGATCGACGAAGCACTGAATGGATTCGGAAAGAGAATCAGCATCACCCTGGAAAAAGACGGAAGCTGTACCGTCAGTGATGAAGGCCGCGGTATGCCGTACGGCACCCATTCCAACGGCATGAACACCCTGCAGGTCATCTTTACGATCCTGCATGCGGGCGGAAAATTCAACTCCCAGGGAGGCTATAAAACAGCCGGCGGACTGCATGGCGTCGGTGCATCGGTCGTGAATGCACTGAGTGAGTGGCTGACGGTGGAAGTGGCACGGGATGGCCAGCTGGTGCGGATGGAATTCAAAAACGGCGGAAAGAAGATCGGAAAGCTGCAGGTGCTCGGTCCGACAAAGAAGACCGGTTCCACGGTACGCTTCAAACCGGATGCGAAGATCTTTTCCACGACCGAATTCCGCTTTCCGACGGTTGCGGAACGGGCGAGGGAAGAAGCGTTCCTGCTGTCCGGGATCACCGTGGAAGTCAATGATCTGCGCGGCAAGAAGCCGGTCACAGAAAGCTATTGCTATGACGATGGTCTGACATCGTATATGAAATACCTGCACGAAGACCGCAAGCCGATCACGGACATCGTACGCTTTGAAGGCGATTCGTCCGGGATCCACGTGGAGTGTGCATTCCAGTTTACCGATGACAACGGCGAAAAAAGCTGTTCTTTTGTCAACCTGGTGCGCACCATTGACGGCGGTTCGCATGAGGTGGGCTTTAAGAGCGCCTTTACCAAGGCAGTCAATGACTATGCCCGCAATCATGCCCTGTTAAAAGAAAAGGATAAGAACCTGGAAGGAAACGATGTTCGCGATGGCCTGACGACGATTCTTTCCGTGACTGTGCCGGAGGAACTGCTGCAGTTTGAAGGACAGACCAAAGGCAAGCTGGGAACACCGCAGGCCAAACCGGCTGTAGAAGCTGTTGTGGCGCAGAAACTGGCTGCCTGGCTGGAAGAAAACCGCACCCAGTCGGATATGCTGGTACGCAAGATGATGCAGGCATACGCTGCCCGCATGGCTGCGAAAAAAGTGCGTGATGAGATTCTCAAGGGCAAAAAGCTCGGCAAAAAGGAGAAGGTACTCTCCGGGAAACTGGCACCGGCAAATTCCAAAGATTCTGCCATCAAGGAACTGTTCCTTGTAGAGGGTGACTCTGCCGGAGGCAGTGCCAAACAGGGAAGAGATTCCCATTACCAGGCGATCCTGCCGCTGCGGGGAAAAGTACTGAATACGGAAAAATGCACGATCAGCGACATTGAGAAAAATGAAGAGCTGAATACACTGATCTATACGCTCGGCGCCGGTGTCGGCAATAATTTTGACTATCGTGACAGCAATTACGGCAAAGTCATTATCATGACCGACGCGGACGATGACGGATCACATATCCAGATCCTTTTACTGACATTCTTCTACCGCTATATGCGTCCATTGCTGGAGCAGGGGATGGTATATATCGCACTGCCGCCGCTCTATAAAGTCACAAAGGGCAAAAACACCCGCTACTGCTATTCGGATGATGAACTGGATGCACTGCGCAAGAAACTTGGCAAGGTAGAGATCCAGCGCTATAAGGGACTTGGTGAAATGAATGCGACGCAGTTATGGGAAACGACGATGGATCCTGCATCCCGCACATTGATCCGGGTCGGTATCAATGATGTCATGAAGGCAGAGCGCCGTGTATCGGTACTGATGGGCGATAAGGCGGAACTGCGCCGGAAATGGATCGAAGACAATATCACATTCACGCTGGAAGACAGCTTTAAGGTGGAATAGACATGGCAAAAAAGAAAGTAATAGACGATCAGACAAAATATGTGCCGCGTCTTCTGGAAGATATCATGGGGGACGGCTTCGGCCGGTATGCCAAGTATATCATTCAGGAGA
>JAFYHC010000067.1 GCA_017539385.1 Solobacterium sp.
ACTTCCATCCTGATTATTATCATGATTCCGGTGACGGCTTGGCTATTGGACAGGTTCGCGGATTTTTATACATTATCACTGGCAGTTTCATTCAATATCTGGACTTCGGTCCTGATCATGTATGACTGGTCATTATTCGGGATTCATTACAATCGGGTAAAAAAGAATCCTGTCAATTCACTGATCTTTGCCATCATCGGCATGATACTCATCGGAATCTGGCTGTGGATCGGGCAGAACTTCCTCCACAGCAACATTCTGATCGCAGGCGGATCCGTGTTACGACGCTATGGATATGCCCGACCGGCTATGCTTGCGGCATTCAGCTTCATGCAGGCAGCTGTTGTAAATATTGGCTTCAAATGTCTGACGGACCATCTGGCAGTCCGTTCCGGGGAAGTGCAGGCCATACTGATCTCAGGATTCCTGTTTGGATTCCTGATGACTGCAATTTTTACGGTTCCGCCCTTCTCCATCGGCATCTTTGTAACAAGCTATCTGTATTATTTCGGTCTGACGGCGATCCTTTCCTATCTGTACCGGGAATCCACTTCCTTCATGCCGGGGCTTGTGGCAATGGGTACGGTATATCTGTTTAATATGCTGCTGAGTCTTGCAGCACTTCACTGAACTTTTGCGGCTTATGCCGCTTTTTTTGTGCAAATGCTGCAGCTGTGTGCATCGCCAAAAGAAAAAGGGCTTTGCGCCCTTTTGGTTGGATTATTCGTCCTGATCTACCTCGATCAGTCCATAACCGCCGTCATGTCTGCGATAGACGACAGATATCTGTTTTGTTTCATCATCCGTGTAGATATAGAAGTTATGGCCGCTCAGTTCCATCTGCATGATTGCTTCTTCCAGATCCATCGTCGTAGCCGTTATATTCTTGGTACGGACGTTGATCTCGCTCTTCTGCTCTTCCTCTGCCTCTTCTGCTACGAATGCATTGGCCAGGTGTTCGCGGTGTCTGCGGGAAAGACGTGTCTTCTGTCTGCGGATCTGGTCTTCCAGTTTATCGATTGCAAGGTCAACTGCTGCGTAGAAGTCATCATTGACGACCTCTGCGCGAAGAATGCCTACTTTGGATGGAATTGTCACCTCAACTTTCTGAGAATTCGGATACACACGCGCTACGACACGGGCAATTGTGTTTGGATCGATCAGAAGGTATTTGTCCAGCAATGTAAACTTCTTTTCGATCTTCTCGCGCATGGAGTCACTGATCGTGACATTCTTTCCTACAATTTCGAATCTCATATGTTTTCCTCCATTTCAAATTGTAAAAAATATTCCACCTGCAGGTGCAGGTTTGCGGTATAGATTATTGTCCTTCTTTTTGTTACTCCCATTATAACAATTCCAGAAAAGAAAAGCCACTGTTATCATCGTACAGCAGCTTCTTCAGACAAGTTTTCTGAGCCAGTCCAGAACAACGGTCATTGCATATGTATCCATACCGCAGTAGGCTTCCAGATCATTCCGGATCTTTTCTTTTTCTTCTGCGTCCGTGTCATTTTCCATGGTGCGCCATTCCAGTACTGCCTGCATGCCTTCACGGATATCCAGATCACTGTAGCCGGGAGCGTCCATCATGGCCATGATCGTTTTCAATGACCATTGTCCGCGCATGCGCAGATCATAGACCATGCCGCTTTCAAACGGCAGCTGCAGGTCTTCCATGCGGTCTGCCATATCCAGCAGTCTGTCCCGGTATTCCGAAAACTGTGCTGCCAGTTCACCAAGACGGATCTTCTCTGCACCTTCCGCATTGTAGGCAATCAATGATCCTGTTTCAGGTATATCCCGCAGCAGCGCTTCGGCCATCTCCCTGCGGCAGTCATTCTCCGAAAGGAATATCTTATGCGTCAGTGTTCCGTCTTCATCCAGAATATGGACAGAGTATTCAAAAGGCAGAACATCATACGGCTTCATGCCTTCATACGGCGGTACGGCAAACGTATCCCATTCAAAATCCAGGAATGTGACCGGATAATGAATGCTGGAAAGCCAGTTTTTCAGTGCCAGTCTGTCCGCAAACAGTCCGCCGTTACAATCCGCCAGGATCTCAGCATACTGGATCCGCAGTCCCTCGATACGCTCAGAAGGAACATCCTTCATACGCAGAATGCCTTCTTTTTTCATGGCATACCGCTCAGAAGAACCGGTCAGAAACAGTACAGAGCTGTCTTCTTCCGCTGTTTCTTCCGGGAAACAGGATTCATAGGCAGAACAGCGTGACCGTGTCGTACAGCGCGATGTACGCACTGCAGGAGGCAGTGTTTCCTTACTGCAGGCATCCATCTCATCCAGAAGACCGGTCATGTCATACAGGGCCTTGTAGATTCTGTCACGGACATTGCCGGACGGATGATTTCTTGATGTATAGAACTGATCGGAAATCTGCAGCAGTTCCATTGGATCCAGGTGTTCACCCCGTACATAATCGCCGTTCAAATGAACGATCCGGATGTCTTTGATCAATATTCCGTTATGTTCCAGTACCCATACCGTACTTGTGTAATAGAGCAGATTATCACCGCGGGGAAACAATCCTGTAAACAGAAAATACAGATCCCAACCCTCTTCGTTTTTATGCATGAAGGGCATTTTCACACGGAGCCGGTCATGCTCAAAACGGGCATTCACCAGCCATTCTGAATTGGAAAGAGCCTGCAGGGCAAGAGATGCCTCGTCCCCTCTTTTTCCTTCAAAACAGTCGGTAATACCCAGTCTTTTCTTCACCAGTTCCGTCATCGACTCATCCAGACGAACAAACGGAATGTAGGTGCTGCTCTCCGCCTCTTCTTTATAAACAAACAGATGCGGACAGCGGATATACTTTCTGCAGTCCGATATATGGTACATAGATTTCCTTAATCCTCTTCGCACACCCCGATCAGATTATGACGGGATACGCGGGTAAAACGGACGTTTACAAATTCGCCCGGCTGAAGTGCTTTGTCGCAGCGGAAACGCACGCTTCCGTCTACATTATCCGGTGCATAGCGGGCACTTCTGCCGATATACATTCCGGTCAGGGCATCCTGGGATTCCACCAGGACCTCTGCTGTTGTTCCAATACATTTTTCCAGCCGCTGTTCGGATATGCCTTCCTGAAGTTCCATGATCTCACGATAACGTTCTTCTTTGACTTCCGGCGGTACATCATCTTTTTTATCCCAGGCTGGTGTATCTTCTTCTCTGGAATATGTAAAAGCACCCAGATGATCCCAGCCGACATCCCGGATCATGGCAAGCGTCTCTTTGTGGTCTTCCTCTGTTTCCGACGGGAAGCCGGCAATCAGCGTAGTGCGCAATACGGCATCCGGCAGAGCCTGACGGATGGCATTGGCACGTTCACGAATCACGGCAGAAGATCCTCTGCGGTTCATCTGCTTCAGAATACGGTCACTGCCATGCTGAACAGGAATATCAAAATACGGCAGAATATGCCGGGACGATGCAATCGTTTCGATCAGATCATCCGGTATCTCATCCGGATACAGATACAGGATCCGGATCCAGTGGATTCCGTCAATCGCATCCAGTTCTTTTAAAAGTTCGGAAAGATGCAGTTTTCCATCCACGTCATACCCATAGCGGGAACTGTCCTGTGCGATCAGATTCAATTCTCTGACACCATGTGATGCAAGTCTTCTGGCTTCTTTGACCAGTTCTTCCTGATCAGCAGAACGCAGCGGTCCGCGGATCAGCGGGATCGCACAATAGCTGCATTTGTTGTCGCAGCCGTCCGCAATGCGCAGATATGCCATCCATGGTTTTCCCGACAGAACACGTGTCGTTTTTCCATAGGTATTTACGATCGGCACACCGAGTACTTCACTCAGAATACGGCCCAGATCTTTGTATTCATCAATGGCAATAAAGCGGTCAACTTCCGGTATTTCTTCTTCCAGCTGCGGTTTATAGCGCTGTGAGAGGCATCCCATGACGATGAGTTTCTGCAGTCCGGTCTCCTTCAGATCCGCTGCATCCAAAATCGTATCAATTGCCTCACTTTTGGCGCTTTCAATAAAGCCGCACGTATTGATAATAATCGCATCGGCATCCGCACCGGCAGTAACGATTTCCTGTCCGCTTTCCTTCAGGATTCCAAGCAGATATTCTGTATCGACCAGATTTTTAGCACATCCGAGTGATATTACGCCTATTTTCATAAGTACTCCCAAAACGAGCCTATTATAGCACAGAGAGCCGGCAGCGTGTAAAAAGCAGTGCTTTCACACACTGCTTAGTCAGCCAGAGTTCCAAACGGATCCCACGGATCCAGAACTGACGGTTCTTCTTTTAATGCTTCCAAAGCCTTTTCCGGAAGATATTTTTTATGGATGGCAACAACGTACATATACTTGTCGAACCATGTATCACTGGCAATGTAATAGCCTTTGTTGGCCACCTTGTCTCCCCAGGAATTCTCGATCTTCCAGCGGTTCGGTCTGCCATCCTTCAGATTCACGCCAGTCAGTACCATTGCATGGTTCATTGCACTTTCACGGGTATTGAGCATATCTTCCTTGCTCATATCCAGATGCATGTCAAAGGTACTTTCATAGTCAAACTGCGAATCATCCCAGAGACCGCTTTCCCGGTCACCGTCCTTGCCGCAGTCACAGCCGAACCATACCGGTTCGCCATCCTGCAGCTGAGCAAGCGCAGCAGCCTTGAAGTCTTCCATCGGCAGATTCAGCAATACGACCGGATTCCCGCCGGCAACATTGCCGAGATACTTGACCGTGAAGGTCTTCCAGTATGGCTTATCTGCCGTCGGACCGTTGATCACATTGACATAGTCATCCAGATCTTCGGCAAGATATGTCTCATAGAACTGTTTCGGGGTTACATCATACTCTGCATGATACTCCCCTTTGGTATCCTTGTATTCAAAGGTAAATGTCTGCGGCGGAAGACCGAAGCAGGATGCGATCAGACTGTAGCATTCCTGCAGGCACTCTTCTTTTAATGCCCCAATATCATCTTTTCTGCCTTCTGCAGCAGCGCGGCGGCTGTCTGCTGCAAAACGGCGCAGACGTCTGTTCAGCAGTCCGTTCATGGCATGTGTATGGGAAGACTGGAATGTCTCCGGCATGGCGTTCTTCGGGCAGATGCCGTACTTCTTGACAAGGCTCTGCAGCATGTTCCACTGTCCGCCGTCGCCCACTGCCCAGCTGAGCAGATAACGCATTTCCGGCGAATCGATCGGTGCATCGATCTCCTGCAGTGTGCATTCCATGAACCAGTTTGCTTTTTCCAGTTTGTCATAGAAAGCCACATAGTTCTGGGACAGTTCAAATTCCTTGATTCCGTATTTATGTGCGATCTTTTCACGCAGTACATTCATTGCGGAGAAGATCCAGCAGCGGCCGGAACGCATCTGGTTGGTGACCGGCATGGTCTCGATCTCTACGGAGAACAGGTTCGGATTTTCTGCCTGTGCCTCCAGACGGCGGCTGATCAGTGTAATGTCATTCTTTGTCAGGGCATTGCGTACGACTCTTGCTTTTTCATTGTTCTGATACGTTTCCTGCATGCGGTTCAGGGCTTCTGCGGTAATTGGCTGTAAGGATTTCATTTTTTCTCTCACTTTCCGTGTCCACTTTACCGCAGAAAGCCCATAAACTCAATTAGGAAGCATAGGTATTGTACAGCCGTCTGCCCAATAGCACAGCGATGGACAAAAACAGCAGCGACCACACACACCAGTGTCCGTTCGAATCCGCTGTTTTTGGATTGTGCGGAAGCGGCGCATCACTTGCAGAAACGATCTGCGGATGCTGTGTCGTTCCGCTCATGGTAAATGTGATGTCTTTGCATACTGCATAGCCTTCCGGTGCCTGTGTTTCGTGCAGGATATAGGTTTCTCCCCCTTTCAGAAGATCCGCCAGCATCACCCCGTCATCACTGTGAGATACACCTTCTTCCGCATCTGTAGATGTCCAGGCAGCGATCAGTTCGCCATCTGTATTCAGAATGGCAAATTTTGCGCCGGCAAGCGGCTTTCCCGCAAGATCTGTTTTACGGAATGCGATTGCATTTGATACATCCACCATGGTAACGGTAAACGGCTCTTCTGGTTCATATTCCGGAATCGTAAATTCGAGATCAGCTGCCTTCTGCACACCTGCCACCCATTCGGTTTCCTGCAGAATGTATTTCTTTCCGGCGGAAACAAGCGCAGTGATCTCATGCGGTTCTTTTACCGTTGTCCATTCTTCCAGGACATTCCGTGATTCACCATCCAGCAGACGGATCACAGCACCTTCCAGCGGTCTGCTGCTGTCATCGATCTTGCGGACAAAAATGCGGATCTTTTCATCTTTCATTTCGATCACCACCGGCTGATCGTTCTGTTCTACTGTAAATTCGATATTCTGACTGCGGTAATAGCCGGATGGACTTTCTATTTCCTCCAGAATGTACGAACGGCCTTCCTGCACCAGATGCCCGATGGCATGGGGTTCACGCACACTGCTCCATTCTTCAAGCACCTTCCCGCTTTCCTTGTCCAACAGACGCAGCTTTGCATTTTCCAGCGGTGCATCAGAGGCATCTTTCTTCAATACTTTCAGATCGATTGGTTTGTCTTCCAAGACGATCGTGACCGGCTTCTGTGCTGCCTCTGCCACGGTAAATTCCACCGGTTCAGCGAGATGATATCCCTCTGGTGCTTCTTCTTCGACAAGCCGGTATGTCTTTCCGGCTTCCAGCTTTGATGCATCGATCTTATGCGGACTTTCTTCCGAGACCCACGCATCGATCCTTGTGCCGTCTGTGCTTTCCACATACAGCTTCGCTCCGGAAACTGCTTCACCTGACGGCGTGCTTTTCTGCACCAGGATCTCGATCGGCACATCCTCCATGACGATGCTCTGCTCCGCATTGTCCGGTGTCTGTTCACTGATCGTAAAGACGATTTCCTTTGCCGGATAATATCCATTCGGCGTGCGTACTTCCTGCAGGCGGTACGTATGCCCGCGCCGCAGTGTATTGACGATCATATCTTCTTCTGCACTGATCCATTCCAGTACCGTTCTGCCGTCATCACTCTCATCGGTAAGCCGCAGAAGAGCGCCTTTTACGTAATTGCCCAAGGGATCTTTCTTGGCAAAGCGGTATCTGACATGTTCATTGGTCATTTCCAGTACGATCGGTTTGGATCCGCTTTGTTTTGGAACCGTAAATTCCATCGATGTCAGATAATACGAATCTTCCGCAGAGACTTCCCTGATCCGATAGCTTTCCCCGGCTTTTACATACATGCCGATCTGCACCGGCTGCTGTCCTGTCTGCCACTGTACCTCTTTGCCTTCCGCATCTTTGACCGGCACATCATTTACATCCGTCAAAGCCAGCACGATGCCGGAAACCGGCTTTCCCAGTTCATTCAGCTTCCATACCGAAAGATCGATCGGACTGTCTTCCATGACAACAGAATCTGTCTGATTTGGCACAAATGTCTGACTGCCGGCCGGATAATATCCTAATGGCGCATCGTCTTCCCGCAGTTCATACGTATGGGTCGGATACAGATTCTTCACCGTATGTGCACTGCCGTCCGTGACCCACGTATCTACATCTTTCCCGGTATTCGTATCCTTCAGCGTCAGGGACGCTCCCCTGATATCCTTTCCGGCCAGATCGCTTTTGCGGATCGATACATCCATTCCCAGTGCGGTAAACTGCAGGGATGCTTCTACCGGAGATAACGCGGTCAGATACCCACGTACGACCATCTTCTGACTTCCGCCATAGGAAAACAGCAGAAGCGGTGCCTGTTCAGCCGGTGTCCGCCGCCGCAGTTTCAATGAAGCAGAGGAAAGATCCGGCACACGCAGATACAGCGAATTCCCGGAAAGATCCGCTGCCGAAGGATCGATGACCTGCCCATCTGCACTTAGTATCTCTGCACCGGTTACAGATACAATTTCATAGTACTGCAATACACCGGCCGTATCGTTGACCCGCACCGCAGCACCGGCGGAAATACCATAGCTGCCGTCACTGTTCCTGCTAATTTTCCTGTCCTGCTCCGTGATTTCAAATACAGGTTCCCGATGATACGCTGCCATATCACTGCGTATGGCATCTTCATAACTCTCCAGTCCGCACCCGGCAAAGAACGTACCGCCGCCGTCTGTGATCTGCCAGATCATATCCTGCGCCGCCGCATACCACCGGTAGTCACTTCTTCCGTCATATCCAAATGCAAAGTAGGCGATCTCTCCGATCTCTGCCTTTTCCTGCGCACTGAGTGTTTTTCCGGAATGCAGCATTCCTTCATAATTTGCAAAATCTTCCGTCTCATATGCATCCTGAGCATGTGAGACGACTGTGCCGGCTTCCATACAGTATGCCGGTATTCCATTTACGGTCTTATAGCGCAGTGCATAGCCGTTATTGCCGCGGGAAGGCACGATCCCGGTCGACCCCTGGTTGATTACCGTTTCCGCCGCAGCAGGCACTGTATGGCTTAAAATAAGCCCTGCAGCTGCCACAGCACACGCCATTCTTCTAAACGTAGTCCTCATAGTTTCCCCTTTCTTTCCGCAAAAAAACGGAGCCCTGTCTCAAGGTTCCGTTTCTTCGATACTACCATTATAGGACTCTGGATCCATGCGTCTATAGATCCCCCGTGCCACTCATGCCAACCCGCAGTTCCTTCTGATCAAAAACCGCATCCAGACATGCTCTCAAACGTCGGTAAAGAGACTGCGGCTGCATCCCTGCCATTTCCGCTGTCTCTTTCAGCGAATCCTTCTCCCCATAGATCCGCCACAGACAGATCCGGTCATTCATGGTTTCTACTGCCGCAAGACACGCTTCGACATTGCGGATCTTTTTCAGAAGCTGTTCCTCTTCTTCTTTCAGCTGTTCCCTTTCTTCCACATACTTTCCGTATTCGATCGGTGCATACCCATGTCCCCGCACACCGTCATACGACTGCACTCTGCATCCGCTCATCCGCCACAGCAGTGTTTCCCGCTCCTGCCGTATGGCACGGATCCTTGCCTCATAACGGTGCACTCTGCCGCATTCCGTGCTGAACATACGGATCTCTTCCGGATGTTTTACAGCACTTCTTCCAGCCATGTACGGATCCTCCTCTGCAATGTACGCTCTGAAATGCCAAGGTGCGAAGCAGCTGTTTTCTGCGGGATGCGCTCAATATACACCTGCCGCAGTGTATCCGCCGCTTCCTCCCCGCAGCACTCTTCCACCTTCTCCAGTATTTCCTCTGTCTTTACAAGATTCTCCTGCAGAAGTCGGATCTGCACTGCCATGCGCTCTTCGATCCGGATGCGCTCCGGATCCCCTTTACAGCCTTCTTTGATCAGCAGATCATGTTCTTTCTGCAGTGCATACAGCCACCGCTTCTGGGAATTGTATGCCTTGCATAACGCACGGAAATCCCGTGCCCGGATCGGATAGGTCTTCTTCTTATTTTTCATAATGTCCTCCGGTATATATATTCCCCGTTTTTGGGCGACCTCCCCGCAACTTCTTGAAAAATACCAAAGAAACATGTTACTATAGACGGCGTACCGCCCCGGTGATGAAATTGGTAGACGTAGGGGACTCAAAATCCCCCGGTAGCGATACCGTGCCGGTTCGAGTCCGGCCCGGGGCACTCGAAGTAGATGGAAAAAGTCCTATTTTATAGGGCTTTTTCATTTTTTGGGAACATTTTTGGGAACTTTTGTACCGGATATTTGTCCAGTCATGCATGGATGACTGCTCAAACAAAAAAACAGACTGCCTGTATAAGACAGTCTGTATTACGATGATTGGGATCGTCGGTTTACTCTTCTACGACCCGCAATACCATATCGCAGATCTTTGTACTCAGCACTTCCGTCTGATATGAACGGTCAGAAGAATATACATAAATCACATGGATCGCGCCGCCGATTGCAAAGGTCAGCTGGATCCGAAGTTCTTCATCTTCACTTCCGTTCATCAGGAAATCGACTAGCTTCTCTTCCATCTTGGAGAACATGATCTCACGGCGTCCGGCGGAAAGAATGTTGATCGTCTCCTTTTCTGCTTCGATCACCTCTTTCAGGTGCGCGAGAAACTGCGAAGGCTCATGGAAGAACAGGTGAATATCATTCTCATTCAGATTCTGCTGGTACCGGTCAATGACACCGTATTCCAGTTCATCGGAAAGCGCATAGATATCCTGATAATGATGATAGAAAGTAGCCCGGTTGATTCCTGCCTTTTCGCAGAGTTCCGTGATGCGGATATCCTCAATGGACTTTTTTCTCCGCATTTCCAGAAAACAGCGGTAGATCTTATCCCGGGTCCTCAGTATTCTGAGGTCTTCTTTTTTCTGTGTTACATGCTGCATGGAAAAAATATCCGGTAAATTGGGAATAATGTCAACAGAAATGCATTAAAAACAATTACTGCAGTATTTGCTTCAGATCTTTACCGTCCAGTTGAACGGATCTTCTGCCTTGCCCCACTGGATCGATGTCAGCGTATCATACAGATGCTGTGTCAGTTCGCCGATCTTTCCTTCGTTAACGATGTATACTTCGCCTTTGTAGCTCAGTTCACCGATCGGAGATACAACAGCTGCTGTACCGCATCCCCACGCTTCTTCCAGTGTGCCGTCTTTCATAGCCTGTGCGAGTTCTGCTACGCTCAGACGTCTTTCTTCCACCGGTGTGCCTTCCTTCTTCAGCATTTCGATGATGGACTTGCGGGTAATGCCCGGCAGAATGGAACCGCTTAATGCCGGTGTAACGACTTTGCCGCTGATCTTGAACATGACGTTCATGGCACCGACTTCTTCGATATACTTTCTTTCAACGCCATCCAGCCATAATACCTGAGAATAGCCCTTCTTCTCTGCCCGGTCACCGGCACGGTTGCTTGCTGCATAGTTGCCGCCGCACTTCGCTTCACCGGTACCGCCGCGTACAGCACGGACATCTTCATCTTCGATCATGATCTTGACCGGATTCAGGCCTTCTTTGTAATAGCTGCCTACCGGGGACAGGATGATCACGAATGTCGCATGGTCAACTGCATGCACACCCAGTGTCTCATCGTTTCCGAACATGAACGGACGGATATACAGGGATGTGCCCGGATCATTCGGTACCCATGCACGGTCCAGATTGACCAGTGTGGTAATTGCTTCAACGATATCGTCTTCCGGGATTTCCGGCATGCACAGACGCTTTGCGGAGCGGTTCATACGGCGTGCATTTTCGATTGGGCGGAACAGCTGAACGCCGCCATCCGGAGTCCGGTATGCTTTCAGACCTTCAAAGATCTCAGTACCGTAATGCAGTGCGGTACATGCCGGGCTGATGGAAAGGTTTCCGTAAGGAATGATTCTGGCATCATGCCAGCCTTCCTGTTTGGAATAATCCATAACGAACATGTGGTCGGTAAAGATCTTGCCGAAACCAAGTGTGCTGCTGTCCGGAAGTGCTTTCGGGCATTCCGTGCGCGTGATTTTGATTTCCATATTGTGTATCTCCTTTATCGGTCTTTATGCTTCCTCGGAATAATTCTTTCCGATTTCCATTGCTTTCCGGTTGAGTTCAAGCATATCGGCATGACGTGCCGAAATGCACTTCTGCAGAGCCGCATCCACGGTCTCTTCGTTGTAATCACCCAGTACATCGAGCAGCTTGCCCATCAGGATCATGTTGGCCAGCTTGCCGGTGCCGTTGGCATCTGCCAGACGCGTAGCCGGTACATAGCATACCTGTACGTCGCTGCGGCGTACCTTGCGTTCGATCAGACTGCTGTCCACAAGGATCAGACCGCCGCTTTTTACAGCGTCTTCATACTTATCCAAAGACGGCAGATTCATCGCTACCAGCACATCCGGATTTAATACGATCGGTGCACCGACCGGGTCATCGCTCAGAATGACGCTGCAGTTTGCCGTGCCGCCGCGCATTTCCGGACCATAGGACGGAAGCCAGCTGACATTCTTTTCTTCGATCAGACCTTTATAGGCAAGAACTTTGCCGGAGAACAGAAGACCCTGTCCGCCAAAGCCGGCGAATAAGTATTCCTTCGTCATTATTCTGCCTCCTTCCTGCCGCAGCCGATACCGGCGCTTCTGTCTTTATATACACCAAGCGGATAATACGGAATCATGTTGTCATCGATCCATTTCAGCGCTTCTTTCGGTGTCATGCCCCAGTTGGTCGGACAGGAACTGATTACTTCTACAAGGGAGAAGCCCTTGCCTTCGATCTGGTTCTGGAATGCCTTCTTGATGGCTTTCTTTGCCTTGCGCACATTGGCAACACTGTTAACCGTTACACGCTCCAGATACTCCGGTCCTTCCAGTTCTGACAGCATTTCGCAGATCTTTACCGGATAACCGCACTGCTTGACATCACGGCCATACGGGGAGGTCTGTGTGACCTGACCCGGAAGAGAGGTCGGTGCCATCTGTCCGCCGGTCATGCCATAGATCGCATTGTTGATGAAGATGACTGTGATATTTTCATTGCGGGCAGCCGCATGTACAGTCTCTGCCGTACCGATGGAAGCCAGGTCGCCGTCTCCCTGATACGTAAAGACGATCAGGTTGTCCGGATCACTGCGCTTGACGCCGGTCGCAACAGCCGGAGCACGTCCGTGTGCTGCTTCGATCATATCGCAGTTAAAATAATCATATGCCATAACGGAACAGCCGACCGGTGCGATACCGACGGTCTTTCCTTCAATGCCGAGTTCATCGATCGCTTCTGCCACAAGACGGTGCACGATGCCGTGCGTGCATCCCGGACAGTAGTGGAACGGAACATCCGCAAGTGCTTTGGGTCTGTCAAATACGATCATCTTACTTACCCCCTTTCGCATTCGCTTCCACGATTGCCTGGTATACCTGATCCGGTGTCGGGATCATTCCGCCGACACGGTAGCACAGCGATACCGGTACGCTGCAATTGACTGCAAGACGTACATCTTCGATCATCTGTCCCATGGAGAGTTCAACACTGATGATCTCTTTTACGTGGGAAGCGTGCTTTGCAAATACTTTTTCCGGGAACGGCCACAGGGTGATCGGACGCAGCAGTCCGGCCTTGATGCCGTTTTCACGTGCCTTGTTTACCGCGTTCTTGGAAACACGGGCAGCGATGCCGAAAGCAGCGATGAGGATATCTGCATCATCTGCCAGATATTCTTCACACAGTGCTTCTTTTTCCTTGATCACATCGTATTTCCGATAGCGCTCATTGTTCATCTCTTCCAACTGTTCCGGATTCAGGAACGGGAATTGACGACATTGTGCTTTCTCTGCATCTTTGTGCCGGTGGTAGCCCATGGCTTTTCGATCTGCTCTTTGATCGTAAAGTCAAAGGATACCGGTTCCATCATCTGTCCGATCGTACCGTCAGCCAGGATCATGGATGTCATCCGATACTGGTCTGCCAGTTCAAATCCCTTGATAGTCAGATCAGCCATTTCCTGTACGGAAGACGGTGCCAGAACGATCATATGATAGTCGCCATGTCCGCCGCCGCGGGTCGCCTGGAAGTAATCCGACTGGCTGGGCTGAATGCCGCCGAGTCCCGGACCGCCGCGCTGGGCATTGACGACGAGTGCCGGAAGGTCTGCGCCTGCAAGATATGAAAGGCCTTCACTCTTCAGGGAGATACCCGGGGAAGAAGAAGATGTCATGACACGCTTGCCGGCAGCGGAGACGCCATACACCATATTGATGGCTGCAATCTCGCTTTCTGCCTGCAGGAATGTACCGCCGATCTTCGGCATGCGCTTTGCCATGTATGCCGCGATCTCGGTCTGGGGTGTGATCGGATAGCCGAAGTAATGACGGCAGCCTGCCTGAATGGCAGCTTCCGCAATGGCTTCGTTTCCCTTCATTAAGACTTTATCTGCCATAGTTCTTCCTTACCTTTCCACCTTGATGATGCAGTCCGGGCACATGATTGCACAGGATGCGCATCCAATGCATTCTTCCGGCTTGAAGCACTCTGCCGGGTGATGTCCCTTTTTGTTGATCTTGTCTTTCGATAGTCTCAGAATGCCTTTCGGACAGACTTCAGTGCACAGTCCGCATCCTTTGCATTCATCCTCCCTGAATGTCACTTTACCCATAATCTCTTTCCTTTCCTGCACTCGTTAATCTACAGGTCTTGCCTGCAGCTTCATTGCAAACAGATGATCGATCCGCCCGTTCAGCTGTTCATACAGGCGTTCTTCGACCGTTGTACATACGATGGGAAGCCCGGTGCGCCGGCTGACTTCTTCGGCAAACGGAATGGATCGCAATACCGTTTCCGCATCAGTCTCGGCACCGAGGTTGGTGTTGTTGATAATGCCGGTAAACTTAAGCCGTCCGGCAGTTTCGATCTCCGCTATGACTTCCAGTACGGAATCCGCATCCGGAGTCAGCGGCCGGCTTTTGTTGATGACAAGAAACATGTCATAGTCATCTTCCCGGATCATGGCAGACAATCTGCCAAGTGCCAGTGCGCCGCGGTCATCGCCGCCCACGTCTACGATGCTGTGCATCGTTTTATCATGAACGATCGCATACATTTCCTGCGGCAGTGCCGGTATATCCAGATTTGTGTTGGCATATGGCGATACGATCAGCCGGATGCCTGCTTCTTCCAGTTCTCTGCGGCTGTCGAGGGTGCGGAAATACGGATTGACGATATCCAGATCTGCAATAGCCGTGTTTTCTGCCTGCTTCTTCAGATCCATTGCCATATTAACGGCAATATTCGTTTTTCCGCTGCCATAATGCCCTGCGAGCAGCGTAATGCGCTTATAGTGCATTGCGCCGTATCTTGCCGCTTACGGTCTTAGGCAGTTCATCACGGAAGACCACGATACGCGGGTATTTGTATGGAGCAGTATGTTTTTTGACATAGTTCTGGATCTCTTTGACAAGTCCGTCGCTTGGCTGCTTGCCCGGTACAAGCACGATGCTCGCCTTGACCACCTGACCGCGGACATCATCCGGTGCAGCACTGACGCCGCATTCCAGAACATACGGAAGTTCCATAATGACACTTTCGATCTCGAACGGTCCAATACGGTAGCCGGAAGACTTGATAACGTCATCCTTGCGGCCGACATACCAGTAGAAGCCGTCTTCATCCTTCCATGCCAGGTCCCCGGTATGGTAGAAGCCGTTCTTCCATGTGGCAGCCGTCTCTTCCTCGTTGCCATAGTAGCAGACTGCCAGTCCCGGCGGACGGCCCTTGCGCAGATCGATGCAGATCTCTCCGGTTTCACCGACCGGAACCGGATTTTCATCCTGATCCAGCAGTGCGACATCATAGATTGGTGCCGGTTTGCCCATCGATCCGATCTTATGCGGTGCACCGACCATGTTGCCGAGGATCATCGTGGATTCGGACTGTCCGAATCCTTCCATGATCCTCAGACCGGTTGCCTTTTCAAACTGCCGGTAGACTTCCGGATTCAGTGCTTCACCAGCTGTTGTCATATGACGGACACTGGAGAAATCGTATTTGGAGATATCCTGTTTGATCATCATTCTGAGCATCGTCGGCGGTGCACAGAACGATGTGATCTTATACTGGGCAAATAACGGCAGAATATCGGCTGCGTCAAAGCGGTCAAAGTCATAGACGAAGACTGCCCCTTCCGCCAGCCACTGGCCGTACAGCTTGCCCCACATGGCCTTTGCCCAGCCGGTATCGGAGATCGTCAGGTGAAGTCCCTTCGTATCCACGGTGTGCCAGTATTTGGCAGTATGGAAATGACCCAGCGGGTATTTGTAGTTATGGGCAGCGATCTTCGGATAGCCGGATGTGCCGGATGTGAAATACATCAGCATCAGATCATCCCCGCCCGGCGCGTCATCGGTGCGCTTGTAATGGGAAGAATACATGGTGTATTCATCATCAAAACTGCGCCAGCCTTCCCGTGTTCCGTTGACGATCAGCTTATTCTTCAGACCATCATACTTTTCACACGCCAGGTCTACCTGATGCGCCACATCGCCGTCTGCCGTACAGATGATCGTATTGGCACCGGATGTCACAAAGCGGTATTCAAAGTCATGCGCCTGCAGCTGGTTGGTTGCCGGAATGGCAATGGCACCAAGCTTGTTGAGGCCCATTAATGCAAACCAGAACTGATAATGACGCTTTAACACCAGCAGGACTCTGTCGCCCTTTTTGATGCCAAGCGATTTGAAATAGTTTGCACACTGGGAAGATGCCCGCTTGATATCCCGGAAAGTAAAGCGGCGTTCTGTCTTGTCTTTGGACAGATGCAGCATTGCCAGTTTGTCCGGATCTTTGCGGGCGATGGCATCGACGACATCGAATCCGAAGTTGAAATTCTGCAGATTGCGGAAACGGATCGTCTGCGGCGTTCCGTCTTCGTTTTCCGTGACATCAATATATTTCTGCCAGACACGCTGCTTGGTATCTTCGATCCGGTCGATCGTTTCCTGATAGATCGGTGAATCTGCCAGTTCCGGGATCGGTTCGCCTTTCGGATTGAGAACGATCGCATAGAAGATGCAGTCGGATCCGTTGACGGCGATCATGCCATGCGGCGTTTCCGAATCAAAGTAGATCGTATCGCCCGGACCAAGGATCTCATAATGTTCACCGATCTGTACTTTCAGATGTCCTTCGATCACGATATCGAGTTCCTGTCCGTCATGACTGGTCAGTTCAATATCACGGTGCTGTGCTGCTTCGTCATAGACACTGCGTACATACAGCGGCTCTGCAATACGGTTCTGGAAAGCAAATGCCAGATTGTAATAGGTCATACCATGTGCCTGAGAGATCATCTGTCCCCGCCCTGCGCGCGTCATTGTATAAGAACGCAGCGTCGGCGTAACACCTTCGATGATCTCGGTGACGTTGACACCGAATTTCAGCGCACACCGGTAAATAAATGTAAAGTTCAGGTCCCTCTGACCGTTTTCACATGCAGTGTATTCGTCTTCGCCAATGCCGGTCGTCGCAGCCATCTCGCCGATGGTCAGGCCTTCCAGTTCACGCAGTTCACGAATACGTCCTGCCATTTCCTGTATCTTATAATCGAGTCCTGTGATCTGTTCCATAGTCTCTCCCGTCAGAATAGCGAAGAATACGGAAAAGTGCTGTTTTCCGTTTTCTTCGTATTCTAAAAGTTTACATCAAAACATAAGGTTTTTATCATATATTTCACGCATTTTCAACGAAATGCCGAATATTTTTCTGAAAACAGTTTCAAAGGAGGTTTCTCTGAATTTTTCCGCTGATCGTTTTCGGCAGGGAATCACGGAATACGACAATGCGCGGATACTTGTACGGAGCGGTATTCTTTTTGACATAGTCCTGTATTTCTTTCTTCAGGGCATCGCTTGGCTCGGTTCCCTTCACCAGTACGATGCTTGCCTTTACGACCTGTCCGCGCAATTCATCCGGCTCGGCACTGACGCCGCATTCCAGAACATACGGAAGTTCCATGATGACGCTTTCGATCTCGAACGGTCCAATACGGTAGCCGGAAGATTTGATGACATCATCCACCCGTCCGACATACCAGTAGAAGCCGTCTTCATCGCGCCATGCGACATCACCGGTATGATAATAGCCGTCATGCCAGATGGCTTCGGTCGCTTCTTCGTTGCGGTAATAGCCCTTGAACAGACCGCACGGGATCTTTTCATCGGTGCGTACAACGATCTCACCCGGATCACCGTCAGCGACCGGATTGCCGTCATGATCCACTAATGTGATGTCATACAGCGGCGTCGGCTTGCCCATGGAGCCAAGCTTGTGCGTGCCGCCGATGAGATTGCCGATGGCAAGCGTCAGTTCGGTCTGGCCGAAGCCTTCCATGATCTGCAGACCAGTGATCTTTTCAAACTGGCGGTAAACTTCCGGATTCAGCGCTTCACCAGCCGTCGTCATATGTACGACGGAAGAGAGATCGTATTTGGAGATATCTTCTTTGATCAGCATGCGCAGGATCGTCGGCGGCGCACAGAATGTCGTGATATGGTATTTGGCAAACATCGGCAGGATCTCCGCTGCACGGAAGCGGTCAAAGTCATACGTGAACACTGCCCCTTCCTGCAGCCACTGGCCGTACAGTTTGCCCCACAGGGCTTTACCCCAGCCGGTATCGGAAATCGTAAAGTGCAGACCATTGTCACTGACACCATGCCAGTATTTGGCAGTAATGAAGTGACCCAGTGCATATTTGCAGGAATGCTCAGCGATTTTCGGATAGCCTGTGGTGCCGGATGTGAAGAACATGAGCTGCGTATCATCCCCGCATGGCGTATCGGCTGTACGGGCAAATACATCGCTGTATAAGACGAATTCTTCATCGAAATCATGCCAGCCGTCCCGTTCATTGCCAACAAGGATCTTGGTGCGCAGACTGCCGCACTTTTTCTGGGCGATGTCGACCTGGTTCGGCACATCGTCTTCCTCTGTTGCAACGATGGCACTGACGCCGGCGGTCATGAAACGGTATTCGAAATCATGCGCCTGCAGCTGGGAGGTCGCCGGAATGGCAATCGCACCAAGCTTATGCAGTCCCAGGATCGTATACCAGAACTGATAATGACGCTTGAGAACGATCATGACACGATCGCCCTTCTTAATGCCCAATGCCTTGAAATAGTTGGCTGCACGGGCAGAAGCACGCTTCATATCACCAAAGGTAAACCGGCGCTCCGTCATTTCTTTGTCCACATGGATCATTGCCAGCTTTTCCGGTTCTTTTTCCGCGATGGCATCGACGACATCAAAGGCAAAGTTGAAACGGTCCTCATTCTTGAAATGCAGTTCCTTCAATGCGCCGTGTTCGTCTTCCACCGTCTCTACGAAATTCTCACTGACGAGATGTCTTCCGGAGCGGGATGGAATGAAGGTATTGCGGATCTGCGGTTCTTTCGTATCGGTTCCGGGAATAACGATTGCAACGAACAGACAGTCTCTTCCATCTACGGCAATCATGCCGTGCGGCGTGGAACTGTTGTAATAAATGCTGTCGCCTTCACTCAGATATTCGATATTGTCACCGACCTGCACTTTCATGCGGCCGCTGATGACAAAGTCAAACTCCTGTCCGGAATGACGGGTGAGATGGATCGGTGCATCCTGCTGCTTCTCATCGTATTCATAGCGGACATAATACGGTTCTGCCATTTTCTTGGCAAACATGGGAGCCATGTTCTGGATGGTGATGCCGTCTTCCCGTACAGCATCCTGTCCTCTTCCTTTTCTGGTGACAGTGTAGGAAGACAGTCTTGCGCTGATGCCTTCCAGAAGGTCGCTCATGCCGACGCCGAATGCGAGTGCACATTTGTGGATAAATGTGAAAGGCATATCCTCGCGGCCGCTTTCATAATTGCGGTAATCCTGTACGCTGACTTCGGTCTTTTCTGCCATTTCTTCTTCGCTCAGACCGGAAATCTCACGCAGGGCACGGATTCGCTGTGCGGCTTCCATCAGGTCGTTCTCAACAGGTGTCATATCTTTGTCTCCTCTTTCTATACAGCCGGGTAAAAAAAACACCCGTCTCAATTGCTTGAGACGGGTGTACTTTACCCGCGGTACCACTCAGCTTGCCCACGATGGGCCACTTCAGGGTCTATCAACCCCTTTGCCAATAACGCGGCTCACGGGATATGTCTACTTTGCATATGCATTTGGCATATCCAGCTCGGAAGGGATGGCCGTATGGATGCGCATCTGTCGGCTTTACACCAGCCGCCGACTCTCTGCAAGACTTGCTGTCCGGGCGTCTTCGTCATCGCTTTTGTTGCTTTAAAACGCTAAAATCTTAGCATTGTTTCTGCAGGTGTGTCAATCCTGTTTTTTTACATCCAGACCATAGCGCTTCACAGCATCTTCCCGCATCTTGTATTTCAGGATCTTGCCGGCTGCGTTCATTGGGAAATGGTCGGTAAATTCGATATACTTCGGCACTTTGTGACGGGCCAGGCGCTTCACCATGTAATCCCGCATTTCTTCGACCGTTGCCTCAGCACCTTCCTGCAGGATGATCATGGCCAGTGCTTCTTCGCCATAGCGTACATCCGGTACGCCGATGACCTGTACATCACGCACAGCAGGATGCGTATAAATGAATTCTTCGATCTCTTTGGGATATATGTTTTCACCGCCGCGGATGATCATGTCCTTCAGACGGCCGGTAATCATATAGTTGCCCTCTTCATCACGGCAGGCAATATCACCGGAGTGCAGCCATCCCTCACTGTCGACGGTCTGCGCCGTGGCATCGGGCATCTTGTAATAGCCCTTCATGGTATTGTAGCCGCGCGAGCAGAATTCCCCATTCACGCCCGGACCGACTTCTTCGCCTGTTTCCGGATCAATGATCTTGCATTCTACATGCGGGAAGGCATAGCCGACGGTATCGGTACGTACATGGAGGGAATCAGTCCACGCAGACATGGTGCTGCCGGGTGCGGATTCCGTCTGTCCATAGACGCTGACAATGCCTGTCATGTGCATTTCATCTTCCTGGGCAGCCCGGCGCATCAGCTCCGGCGGACAGCCCGATCCGGCCATGATGCCGGTACGCATATAGGAGAAATCCGTCTTGCGGTAATTGGGATGATTGAACATGGCGATAAACATGGTCGGAACGCCGTTGAAACAGGTGATCTTCTCCTGATTGATGCAGGCCAGCGATGCCTTGGCGCTGAAATACGGCATCGGCGACATGGTCGTGCCATGGGTCATGGAAGACGTCATGGACAGTGTCATGCCGAAACAGTGGAACATCGGCACCTGGATCATCATTCTGTCGGCCGTGCTGAGTCCCATGCGGTCACCGATGCATTTGCCGTTATTGACAACGTTGTAATGCGTCAGCATGACGCCCTTGGGGAAGCCGGTCGTGCCGGAGGTGTATTGCATGTTGCATACGTCGTCCTTATCGACCAGGGACGCCATGCGCAGGATCTCCTCCTGCGGGACGCGGTCGGCGTCGCGCAGCATCTCTTCCCAGGTCTGGCAGCCCTTCATGCGGAAGCCGACGGTGACGACATTGCGCAGGAAAGGCAGACGGCGGCTGTGCAGCGGCTCTTCGGGCTTCTTGGAGGCGATCTCCGGGCACAGCTCGTTGATGATCTCGGCATAGTTGGAATCGCGATAGCCGTCGACCATGATCAGCGTATGGGTGTCGGACTGCTTGAGCAGATATTCGGCCTCGTGGATCTTGTAGGCGGTGTTCATCGTCACGAGCACCGCGCCGAGCTTCACCGTCGCCCAGAAGGCGATATACCAGGCCGGGACGTTCGTCGCCCAGACCGCGACATGCGATCCGGCTCTGACGCCGTGTGCGACCAGCGCGCGGGCGCACTCGTCCACGTCGTCGCGGAATTCGGAATAGGTTCGGGTGTAATCGAGCGTCGTGAATTTAAAGCAGTACTGGTCCGGGAATTCGCGGACCATGCGGTCGAGCACCTGCGAGAAGGTCGCGTCGATCAGCAGATCCTTTTTCCAGACGAACTGGCCGGTGCGCTGCTCGTTCCAGTAGAGGGTCGGGACGGCGGGGGACGGATCGCCGAATTTGCCCATATAGTTGACGAAGTGGGAGAAGATGACCTCGATGTCGTCGAGCTCCGGGCTCCACTGCGGATCCCATTCGAGGGAGAGGAAGCCGTCGTAGTTGATCGAGCGCAGCGCGAGCATCATCTCGTC
>JAFYHC010000007.1 GCA_017539385.1 Solobacterium sp.
GCCAAACACAATTAGAGTCAACGGCCGGCTTCAAACAGCGAAGCCCTATTAATCATTCTTAATGATATCACGCGCGCAGAATACTTCCAAAAAGATATGCCAATAATTGATGTTTTAATACGCGCTTCTTTCATTCTTTGTGTATCTTTGAAACTGTAGTTAAGCAGTTATCAGTATTTTCTTCACAGAAAAAGCGCCAACCTATTTTTTAGGTTGACGCCATTGAGACTGCATTCGCAGTCCCATACACAATAAGCCCCCCGGCCCACACGATCACTTCTTTTTCTTCTTTACGACACAGAGAATCCCCCGGTCCGTAACAGCGATCACTTCTGCTTTTGCATGTTTGCCGATCCGGTCATACAGCCTTCCTGCACTGAGACTGTCCCCAATCACGGTATACACACTGTTTGCGACATACCCGATCTTTCCAAGTCCTTCGCATTCCACCCGGATCGCTTCTTTGTCATATACGTTCTCCGGTTCTTTATACAGATGTACTTTCATTCCCGGATGAATGAAATCTTTTCCCAGGTAATACCGTGTTCCTGTCAGTGTGAAATACTTCTTCATGGCAGCTCTCCTTCTTTTCTTACAAGCATAGTCTAAAAGACTTCCAGTACAAAAAACTGCACAGCCAAAAATACCTGCAATTGTAAAAGTAACTGCAAAACTCCTGTCATCGCAAAAGAAAAGAAGAGGGCATCCTCTTCCATCTGGTTTGTCATTATTCTTGGTTCCTGCGTTTTTTGTACGGGTTCTTACTGTCAGGAAGGGTATGTTCAGCGATCTGCCTGTCCCGCTCCGTGATATGACGGAGATACTGCAGCCGTTCCTCCGCATTCTTCAATTCCTCCTCCGCCTTGAGGGTATACTCCTTCAGAAGCTCATAACGCTCCCACAATGCCTGCGGATCCTGTGAAAAACACAGATCATGATAATGACGGATATCCTTCAGCGACAGACCAAGCTGCCGGAAATAGATCGTTCCTTTCAGCCATTCCAGTGTTTCTTCATCAAACACACGATAATTAGACGAAGACCTCTGCATATTCGGAATCATGCCAATGTCGGTATAATACCGGATCGTCGGCTCCGATACCCCTAACAGGGCAGAAACTTCTTTGATCGTCATTGTTTTTCCCATAATGATCACCTCTTGCATGAATTTTATTGAAATTTGGTATTGCCTTCAAGTAACTTGAATCTTTTATTCTATGCACGGAGGAAAAAACGATATGAAAAAAGAGATTTGGACAAAAGATTACCTGTATGCAATTCTTGTACTTCTGTGCGTACATACCGGACCTTACCTGCTGCTGTCCGTGATCACAGTATATGGAAAAATGCTGAGCGGCTCCGACACATTGGCAGGCATGATGGCTTCTGTGTTTGCATTAAGCGGATTATTTGCACGCATCCTCTCCGCGTGGCTGCTCGACCGCATGCCATTGAAGAAAGTACTGCTGATCTTCATGGGCGCAATGGCCGCCGCTTCTTTCCTCTATATCTTCACTTCCACCTATATCCAGGCATTCCTGCTGCGTGCATGCCAGGGACTTGCCTATGGGGTTGCCTGCACCGCCATGAGCACCTACATCGTACAGTTGCTCGATCCGGCAAACCGCCTGGAAGGCATCGGCTACTCCTCATTAACTGCCAATCTCGCCAATGCATTCGGACCGGCTGCGGCATATGCACTGCTTGGTGAACAGGTAGACCAGTTCCGGGTTCTCTTCATTGCTGTCTTCCTTTCCACCGCGGTATCCTTTGCCCTCATGCTTGGCATAAAGGAAAACAGCACAGCCGAAAAAACAGAAAAGAAACAGGAAGAAAAAGCAGGTCTCACCGCAATTCTTCTGCCATTTCTCATCTGGGCACTGCTCAGTTTCTCCATGAGCTCCGTATCTGCCTTCCTGGCACTGTCCTCTTTGGAAAAAGGCTTTGGCAGTATCGGCATGTACTTCACCATCAATGTGATCGGTCTTGTCCTCTCCCGTTTCACAATGAAACCGCTCATTGACCGCTTCTCAGAAAATGCAGTCATACTCGCCATGCTCGTCATCATCGGTGCCTCCCTTGCCGGCATCGGCGTATGCACCAGCGTATGGCAGTTATATACAATATCTCTTCCATTCGGCTTTGCGAACGGCTGCCTTGCGCCGATCCTCAATACCAAGATGGTCAACCGTCTTCCCGATACCCAAAGCGGCTCGGCCAATGCGGCATTCTTTGCTGCAGGGGATGCCGGCTTCATCATCGGACCGACCATCTGGGGAATGGTATCTGGCATGGCCGGCTATATCGCTGTCTTCCTTGCGGCTGCTGTAATCGCTCTTGCGGCAATGCTTTTGCAGATCAGAGATCACAAAGGAGAAAAATAGGCATGACACTCAAAGACATAGCGGTCAGCCGCCGTTCCATCCGTCAGTTCACCGATGAACATATCCCGGACGAAACCATCCGGAAAATTCTGGAAATCGCTGCGTATGCGCCATCCTCCTGGGGCGGCCATCCAATGGAATACATCGTCATCCGCGACAGAACCACCATGCGCAAACTTGGCAGATGCAAAGCCATGGGTGCAGGACCGCTTGCCTATGGCGATGCGGCCATCGTACCGATCATCAACGCAGACGGTCTGGAACTCTGGACAGAAGACGCAGCCGTCGCTTCCACCTACATCCTGCTGGCAGCGGAAGAATACGGCATCGGTGCCTGCTGGATCCACATGAAAGATCGCCGCGGTCATACCGGCACTGCCGAAGAAGACATTCGCGATCTTCTCGGCATACCATCCCATTATCGTATTCTCAATGCCGTCAGCCTTGGCATGAAAAAGACACAGCCCGCACCCCGCCGCCTCACTCCGGTCATCCGCAAAGAACACTATTGACGCAAATCTTTCTACGATGTCCAAATTCTCTGTATAATAAAGACCGAAAGTTGAGGATATCCCGTGGTTACTAAAAACATGTATGAAAAGATCGCAGAACTTGCGGTCAGAAGAGGTGTCAATATCCAGAAAGGCCAGCCTCTGGTCCTTCGCGCCAGCATCCGTGACGCTGAATTCGCTCACATGGTCGTCCGCAAAGCCTATGAAGCCGGCGCCAGCTCTGTCACCGTCAACTGGCAGGATGTCGAACTCACCAAAATGAATTATGAGTTCCAAAGCATCGAAACACTGACAGACATTCCGGACTGGATGTACGACCGTACGAAAAACGAACACGATAAAGGCGCTGCTTATCTGGCTATCTCATCCGAAAAACCAGGCGGCCTGAAAGACGCAGATCCAAAGAAAGTAGCTGCTTTCCAGCAGGCATATTACCGCAAAGTCGCAGACCTGCAAGCATATACAATGAACAACATCGGCCAGTGGAGCATATTCGGCATTCCTTCCGTGGAATGGGCAAAAGTCGTCTTCCCGGATCTCCCGGAAGAGGAAGCATTTGAAAAACTGGGCGATGCCATCTTTGCGGTCACCCGCGTCACAGAAGACAACGATCCTGTCAAAGAGTGGGAAGAACACGATGCCGAACTCATCCGCCACGCAAAGCAGCTCACCGACTACCAGTTCAAAGCCCTGCACTTCACCAGTGAACTTGGCACCGACGTCACCGTCGAACTGGTCAAAGACCACATCTGGATGGGCGGGGGATGCTACACACCAAAAGGCGTCTACTTCGATCCCAACATGCCTACGGAAGAAATCTTCTGCATGCCTCTGAAAACCGGCACCAACGGCATCGTCTACGCCTCCAAGCCATTAAGCTATCAGGGCAAAGTCATTGAAGACTTCTGGTTCCGCTTCGAAAACGGCAAAGTCGTCGACTTTGATGCAAAGAAAGAAAAAGATGCACTCCGCGCACTTGTGGAATTCGATGAAGGTTCCTGCTACCTTGGTGAAGTTGCCCTTGTTCCATACGACTCCCCGATCTCCCAATCCGGCATTCTGTTCTTCAACACACTGTACGATGAAAACGCCGCATGCCACCTTGCACTTGGCCGTCCATATCCGGAAAACCTCAAAGGCGGCACGGAAATGACCCAGGAAGAACTGATCGCACATGGTGCCAATGCCTCCATGGAACATGAAGACTTCATGTTTGGCACAAAAGAAATGAACATCGACGGCATCTGCGAAGACGGCACCGTCATCCCGGTATTCCGCCACGGCAACTTCGTCTTCTGATCCCATGATTCTTACCGGACTGTCCAGTCCGGTTTTTTCTTTTCCATGACGCAGTCAGGTTATGCTGTATTTGTACGGACATGTGCTAGGATTAAAGTAAGCAACAGGAGGATAGCATCATGATCATACCGGCACAAGCCCACGCCGAAATCGATAAACTGTATCATAACCGCTACCACGTCGAACTCACCATCGGCATCCGCAATGACCAGGGAACGGAAATCATTCACTTCGGTCCCAACCGCCAGATCGTGGAAGGGGAAGCACTCATCTATCCGGTCGGCTCCATCTGCAAACCTTTCACCGCCTCGCTTCTTGCAAAATATGTTTCCGAAGGAAAACTCGACCTGGACGCTCCAATCAATACGTACATTCCGGATCTTCCGGACCAGTACTATCCATCCCTGCGCAAACTGGCGACCCATACATCCGGCTACACCACCCAGCCCTATAATTTTCTGACAACGCTTCCGTTCTTAGTACGCATGAACCAGGAAGGCGGACTATTCCACACCAACCCATTCCGCGGCTATCCCGATGAAGCAGAAATGCTCAAAATCATCCGCAATACCCACCTGAAAGACAAACCATACAAGTTTGTATATTCCAATATTGGCATGAGCATCCTTGGCTATATCGTCGGAAACGTAAATGGCAAAGGCTACTGGGACGCCATGACCGACTACATTACAAATGACCTTGGCCTGAAACATACCTTCCTCGGTAACACCGATATGATCGGCTACGACAAAAAAGAAAACCCATGCCAGTGCTGGCAATGGGAAAAAGAAGATGTCATCGCTCCGGCCGGCGCATTAAATTCCACGATCGAAGACCTGCTTGACTTCGCTTCGATCCAGCTTGACGTTTCGCGCCCATATCTTGCCATGTGCCATGAGATCCACGGACCCTGCGAAGGCAATTCCGACTCCGGTCTGGCTTGGCGTCTGGACCAGTCTCAGCCCATCTCCTGGCATACCGGCGCCGCCGGCCCCTACCATGCATGGCTTGGCATAAACCGTGAAACCGGTACATCCGTTGCTGTAGGCATCAACTACGGCCTCGTCAATGTCGAAGAAATTGGCTTTGCCATTCTGCGCAATCTGTAACAGATCATCTGCCCTGTAATCAACACAGGGCTTTTTTGTTTCACAGCATGCGAAAAGACAGTTTCCATGCATATGTTATACTTTGGACAATAGAAACCACATGATTCTGGAGGTACGCATGAAAACACTGGTACTGTATTTCAGCGCAGAAGGAACAACCGCCGCTGCTGCAAAACAACTCGCCGCTATCAAACAGGCAGATCTCTTTGAAATCCGTCCTGCAGAAACATATTCCGCTGCAGATCTTCGCTATACCAACCCGCTGGCCCGCTGCAACCGTGAGTTCTTTGGCAAAAAAGATGTCCCGGCAGTCGGAAGAATCGAGAATTTCAGCTCGTATGATACGGTCATGCTCGGTTTTCCAATCTGGTATGGCGGAGCGCCTAATGTTGTCAGCACCTTTTGCAAAGCGTATGACTGGACCGGTAAAACCGTATACATCTTTGCTACAAGCGGCGGCAGTGCGATCGGCAAGACCGCAAAAAGACTGTCCACATTTCTCCATGGTGCCGTCATAAAAGATGCCCGCGTAATTCATCAGGCTACGGAAATGGATGATTGGATGTAATATGCTGTATATCGTTCGCCATGGCCAGACTGCCCGCAATAAAGCCAATGTTCTGCTGGGCAGGACCGATGTCCCGCTCAATGCCACCGGCAAAAAGCAGGCTCAGGAATTATCCGATTTGTTTCACAATGCCGGCATTGTTTTCGATATTGTCTATAGCAGCCCTCTGATCCGCGCCAGAGAAACAGCGCAAATACTTGCTCCATATGCGGAGATGATCGCAGATGCCCGTCTGATCGAAATGGACTATGGACCATACGAAGGCGCAGACCTCCGGAATCCGCCCGCAGAACTAATGCATTTCTTTTATGATTTTGTTCATGTGCCTGCTCCGGACGGCATGGAACAGCTGTCTTCCGTAACTGCCCGTGTCGGCACATTGCTGGAAGAAATCCGCCATGAAGCAGAAACCAGGAATATATTGCTTGCGACCCATGCAATTGCCATGAAAGGTGCTTTGGAATACCTGACACCCGACAGCAATGGCCGTTATTGGTCCATGTATATCGGCAACTGCGATGTCTGGCAGTGCGAGGCGCACTCTGACGGTTACAGCCTTCCAATGCGCTTCCACTTGTAACGCTGCTTTGTTTCGCCTTTCCGCAATGATCAAAATATCGAAAGAAGCCTGGCGCACGATGCCATCATGTGTGCGCTCATTGTTTTTTTCGATTTTTATTTTATTTTGCGCGGGGGGATCTGAATTTCCCTGTTTATATATGGGTGAAGGGAGTTCAGATAGATGATTATGAAAGCTTACAGCAATCGTATTTCTTTACGAATGATTTACTGCCCGCCGCTCCGGCATGTTTTTGCACTTTGCACTCACAAAGGCTTCCTGTTTCGCACCGGCATCTGTTCTGCAGCGAAAACCAAGCTGCTGAATGATACCGCTGCACCAGAATCAGAAGCCCTGGCATTTGATTTTCTGATAAAAAACCTCTGATAAAAAAATTAGTGACCGCTCCGGTCACGGTACCCTGGCCCGACGGGGATCCTATAAGCCTGGGGTATCTGGATACATTGGTATCCTTGACCAGGAAGATTCATTTGAATCACGAAAAAGACAGATGCGTCGATTTTCTTCATCTCCGGCATATATTATTTCGTATTTTTCATCAAGTCCGATAATACGCCGGAGCGTATATTACGGCTATATCTCTCAGTACAGCGGTCTGGTCTTTTCTTCCCTAAAACAGCAAAAGTTATAATTCTATTGCATAACCGCTTCTTGTTAGGTTTATCTAACCGCAACTTGTTTGTTACAATAAAATAACAGGAGCGAAACATGGAACATACAAAAATAATTGCTGTTTCCGGGAAAGGCGGCGTAGGGAAAACATCTGTTTCCGCGGCTTTTGTGCGTCTTCTCATCGAAGCCCATCCCGAAGCGCGCATACTGGCAATCGACGCTGATCCGGCGATTGGATTATCGACTGCCCTTGGCGTGGAAGTAAAAGAAACTCTGGATGATATCCGCAAAACAATTATTACACGGGTCGAAAACGGCGCTCCCAAGGCAGCCATCGAGATGCTGAATGAAGCGCGTTTTCGCATCTTTGATACGATGGTCGAAAACCGCAGTTTTTCATTTCTGGCAATCGGCCGCCCCGAAGCGGCCGGCTGCTACTGCAAGGTAAATGCCTACTTGAAGGAAGTCATTAATATGCTTTCCGGCGATTTCGACTATGTCGTCATCGATGGAGAAGCAGGTATCGAGCAGATTAATCGGAGAGTCATGGAAAAGGTCACTCACCTGATCCTTGTCTCTGATCCTTCCCGGAAAGGTATACAGGTAATTCGAACAATTAAACAGGTCGCTGACGAACTCGTCATGTACGAAGAATGCGGCGCCCTGCTCAATCGAGTTACAGATCCGGCTATGATCCAAACCGCACAGATCGAAGAGACCCTCCGCGAAAGCGGCATCCCGCTGTTAACCGTAATCGGGGCTGATGACCAGCATGCTCACAACGACATCTGCGGCGACAGCGTATTTGCCCTTGACCGAAACTCTCCGATCATGCGCGGTGCAGAAGAAGTATTAAAAAAGATGCATCTAATCTAGGAGGCGATTTAAGTTGAGGGACCTGAAACACTTAATCTATTTTGAAAACCTGCTCGACAACGCCGACAACGAACTTGTCGAACAGGCAAAGCAAGAAGGAAAACTGGCCATCGGCTATACCTGCTACCACATACCGGAAGTCCTGCTGAATGTAGATAATTGCTTCTCGGTACGTCTGCGTGCACCCCGAACAGGCTCCATCGATATTGCGACATACTACATGTCCAACTATACATGTGAGTTTGCCCGGTCACTCGTAGAGCGCGGCATAGAAGGCGGCTACCAGTTCCTGGACGGCTTGGCAGGTGTAGATGCCTGCTCTATGATGAACCGGTTCTATGAGCACTTTGAAATTCTCAAAATGAACGAAAAAGAGAATTTCTTTGTCACTCATACCGACATGCCGTACAAAGTAGAAGACTACTCTGTACGTTCCTACGTAAAACAAATGCGGATTCGCTTATTGGATGTCATGAGCGAAAAACTCGGCGTTGACACCAGTGACGCAGCCATCCGCAAAGCGGTAGAAGAACATAATAAAGTCTGCCGCATCCTGACAGAAATCGGAGAAATGCGCAAAGCAGACAATCCGGTCATCACGGGATATGAGTTCCATGTATTGAATCTGGTCAGCTATACATGCCCGAAATATCTCATCCTCCCGTATCTGGAAGAAACACTAGAAGAACTCAGAAACCGCAAACCTGATCCCAAGCCGGCATTCCGTGCCCGCGTTGCCATCGTCGGCAGTGAGATCGACGATCCGTCTTTGACAAAACTGATCGAAGACTGCGGCGCACTGGTCGTTTCCGACCGCTATTGCTACGGCTCCACACCCGGACGCGAAGTCATTGAACTGAAAGATGATGAAGACGCTCTGGACCAGATCTGCCGTTTCTACATGGAACACAGTGAATGTGCCCGCTATATCTCGGACGAAAAGGTAAAACAGCGCCGCACCACGGCCGATCGCCTCGCCCGCGAATTCAAAGCCGACGGCATCATTTATGAACAAATGAAATTCTGCGATTTCTGGGGATTCGAACGCGCTCTTGTCTCCCACATCATGAGTGAAGAAATGGGATGGCCGGTCCTCTCCATTGACCGTCCGTACAACGCCCGTTCCTCCGGACAGTTGCGCACCCGCTTCCAGGCATTCGTAGAATCTCTTGAAATCAAGAAAATCCACAAAGCACAGAAAGAAAAGAACCAGGAGGCTGCCGTATGACCCGCATAAAGTATCCCAATCCTTCCTTCTTCCGTGCCAAAGACAAGATCGACTGGAAGGCACAGGGAGAAAACCTGAAAGAGATCGGCGGAATCGTCAAAGACATGGCAAAAGAAGCCGACTGGAAAGGATTCTTTGCAAAGCAGAAACGCAATATAGCCAGCGATGTCAGCCGTGTAGCAGAAGAAATGAAGGAATTCGCTTCCATGTCCAACAAAGAACGCATGGACATCCTGCTCCACGGTGAAAAGAAACTGGGACGTCTGTACCGTACCGGTGACATGGCAACCGTACGCAGAGAATGGCGCGGCTTCAGAGACACCGGCGTCGACTTCTATGAATGGCTGCGCATGTGGGGCATGCTGCTGATGACCTTCTCCAAAGACCTCGTCCCGGCCCTGAACGCAACGTTCTACTACCGCTGGATGATCTCTTACATGTGCTGCGTCGGCTTCATGGATAAAAACACAATGGGACAGCGCGGAAACGCCCTCAAAATGTCCCACGAAATGATCTACTGCATATTCCGCTATGTTGCAGAAAACCTCGTATTCTTAAGCAAATGCGACCGCAAAAACGGAAACAGCGACGAACTCAACTCCAAAACCGTTCTGTTCGACGAAATGACCATGGGACAGATCATGGCCGGCTTCCCGACACTGCTCGGTATCCCATACCAGCTGATGCCGGTATTCCTCGTATCCGAAATCGACCAGCTCACCTGCATCCCATACCTCGATGCAGTCGAAAGTTTCGGACTTCCGGCAGACACCTGCCCGGTACCGTCCAGCGAATGCGGCGCACTTGTTGTTGATGCACTGCCTCACATGGGCACCTGCTTCATCTCCAGCTCCATGCCGTGCGACGGCTCCGTCATGGCGTCATCCTATGTATCCAGACGCTTCCCGGATCTGCCGACCTTCCATCTGACCTTCCCGGTCCGCTACGACTACGAAGAGACCGTCGAAGACGCAACAGAAGATGTCAAAGAATGCATCAAGTTCGTCGAACGCATCACCGGTCACAAATGGGACTGGGACAATTACTTCACATGCATGAAGCGCTTCAACGAAGAAACTGCCTACGAACTTGAAAAATGGGAAGTAAACAAAACTGCCTATCCGCAGATCATCGGTCCGTGCTATGAACTCTTCCGCAAATGGAACTACGAAATGGACGGCGGCAGTGATCCGCGTGTAATCAAGACCTGCAAGAAGGTACAGAAACTCATGCTGGATGCCTACGAACGCAAAGAAGAAGCATGGCCCGGCAAGATGAAATACCGCGCCATCGTATGGTCCTGCCCGGCACACTACTACGCCAACTTCTCCAACTGGCTGGCAAACTGCTGGGGCGTCGATGTACTGGTAGAAATGGAAAGCCTGAACTTCACCAAGCCGCTTGAGACCGAAGACAAAGAAGAAGCTCTCAACGACCTCTCCCGTCTGTACGAACGGATGGTCATGCGGCGCCACACCAACGGCGGCTACCAGAACGTTGTCGACGAATTATGGAGACAATGCGAAGCATGGAACGTGGACATCATTATCATGTACCAGCACGTATCGTGCAAGAACATGTCCACCCTGCAGGGTATTCTCGATGAACAGGCACGTGAAAAAGGCTACCACATGATCTGGATCGAACACGACCTGATGGATCCTCGTACCGTTTCCCGCAAGAGCATGCGTGCAAAAGTAAACGAATACATGCGTACGGTCATGAAAGCAGAACCGTGCGATGCTTCGCTGCTCGACTTTGATGATGAAAATGCAATGTAAGAAAGGATTATACAGCATATGAAATATTTTGGCGGATGCGACGTCGGAAGTACGTATACAAAAGCAGTCATTCTTGATGAAAACGGAAAAATCGTTGCCGATACAACGATCAAATCCAAAATCAACTCAGCAGAAAGCGCAAAAATCGCTATGGAAGAAGTCCTGACCAAAGTAGGTCTGAAATCTTCCGAAGAACTCGAATACCTGATCGGTACCGGCTATGGCAGAAACAAAGTCCCATTCGCAGATGAGAACATCTCCGAGATCTCCTGCCACGCCATGGGCGTTCATGTAACAGACCCAAGCGTCAAGGCAATCATCGATATCGGCGGACAGGACGTCAAAGGCATCAGTGTCGACACAGACGGAACCGTTAAAAACTTTGCCATGAACGACAAATGCGCAGCCGGCACAGGCCGCTTCTATGAAGCAATGGCACGTTCCTTCGAAATGAGCCTTCCGGAATTCTCCAAACTGTCCCTCAGTGCAAAGAATGTCATTCCGATCACAGCCCAGTGCACCGTCTTCGCAGAAAGTGAAGTCATCACACTGGTCGGCGAAGGCAAGCCGATGAACGAAATCGCAGCCGGCATCCAGATGGCCGTTGCAAAGAGATGCTTCGTCATGGCCAAGAAAGCCGGCGCAACCGATTCCATCACACTGACCGGCGGCTGTGCAAAGAACGACGGTCTGAAGCAGGCAATCGAACACGTACTGAAACTGAAAGTCATCGATCTTTCGATCGATCCACAGCTGATGGGCGCCCTCGGGGCAGCGGAATTTGCCCGCCAGAAGGGTCTCGCACAGGCATAAAGGAGTACTGCTATGGAGAAATACCTGAAAATACTGCGGACACTCCTGATCATATTAGGCTGGGTAACCGGCATCCTGTTTATCGTATATTTCTGGAACATTGACCAGAAAGTACTGGGCTGGGCCTATGTACAGGTAAACAAGATCTTTGACCGGAAAAAGACCGATATCAAATTCTGAGGACTTCCATGGAACTGTATCAGTCTGTAACCGCACATGTGACTGCACTGCTGGATGAATACCCAAAGCGCAGAGAAACCACATATGACGGCAGCCGCTGCTGGCAGGAGACCGAACGGTTTGAACTCGTCATGGGACGCGAAAGTGCATACGAACTCGGCGGATCCGGAAACGGATCTGCCAACTGCACGATCGTGACCTCCGACAGTGAACGCTTTGCCCAAAGCAAGGTAATCGTCATCGGAAACGACCTGCCGGAAATCAAACAGGACAGTCCCTATGCCCGCCTTGTCATCCTCTCTCTGGATCCCGAGAAGATTCCCGATCCCGGCAATAAAGCCGGCAGTGAGGCAGTCTTCCGCCTTCTGCAGAAACTGGACTTCATCAAATACCACGTCTTCGCAAAAGGATACATGATCCGTACCTCCACCGAAAACTACCGCGAACAGGTACGTGTACAGAAACAGGCACTGAAAGACGGCATAACATTCGAAAAGGTCGGCAACACCTTCATCAAACACTATCTGGAAGCCGATGGTGTCCTGGCAGCCACAGTCATATTCCTGACCGATCCTTCGGTAGATTATGAAGCACTGCGGAATGACGCTGCCAAAGTCCACGATATCACCATGACCTTCTCAAAAATACTGGAAGGAATGCCGACAGACTGCAGTATGTGCAGTCTGAAACCAATCTGCGATGAAGTCGAAGGCATGCGTGAAATGCACTTCGGCAAAGGAGAATCACCGAAATGAAAGACCTGAAACATCTCATAGAGATGGAAGATCTTCTCCAGCAGGCACATAATAAACTTGTCAAAGAAGCACGCGAAGAAGGCCGCAAGGCAATAGGCTACACGTGCTACTTCATGCCGGAAGTCCTGCTGGATCTGGAAGGATGCTTCGGTGTACGCCTGCGTGCACCAAACTGCACCACTCCGGTCATGGCAACCTATTACATGTCCGGCCGTACCTGCCACTTTGGCAGAAGCCTCATGGAGCGTGCCCTGGAAGGCGGCTACAACTTCCTTGACGCCCAGATGGCCACCGAAACATGTACCGTCACATGCCGCTTCCAGGAACACCTGCAGCGCATGGACATCATTCAGAACCCTGATTTCTTCGTTGAATTCACAGACGTCCCATTCAAAAAGACAGAGAACTCTGTTGAACACTACCGCAAACAATTACAGGCTCATGTACTGGACTCCCTGCATGAAAAATACGGGATCGACACCAGTGATGAAGCCCTGCTCAAGGCAATCGAACAGCACAACGAAGTATGCCGTCTGGTCAGTGAGATCGGCTCCTACCGCAAACTGGACGTACCGACCATCACCGGCTATGAGTTTGCCGTTATCCAGCTCACGACCATCACCTGTCCGAAAGACAAGATCCTGCCCATGTTAAGAGAAACGGCTGAAGAGATGAAAACCCGCAAACCGGATCTCAAGCCAACATGGAAGGTCAAAGTATGTGTCGCCGGTGCCGAAAACGACGACCCCGACTTCATCAAGCTGATTGAAAGCTGCGGTGCTCTTGTTGTGGCAGACCGCTACTGCTACGGATCACTGCCCGGCCGCGAAGAAATCGTTGTACAGGAAGGGCAGTCACCGTTAGATGCCATTGCCCGTCACTACCTCAACACCAGCTGCTGTCCGCGGTTCATGCCGCAGGATATCATGCGCGGCAGAAAGCAATATATCGCAGACCTGTGCAAAGAATACAACGCAGACGGTCTGATCATTGAATCCAATAAATTCTGCGAATACTGGAGCTATGAACGCACGATCGATGCACTTGTCATCCCGCGTGACTACGACATCCCGACCTGTTCGATTGAGAAGGAATATATCAATTCTGCTTCAGGCCAGCTGCGCACCCGCTTCCAGGCATTCGTAGAAAGCGTTGAACTGAAAAAACTTCACAGCCGGAAAGGAGCCGACGATGTCTAAGCCAACGGTAAACACAAAAGCATTCCTCGGACGTGCCAAAAAGATCGCTTCCGACTTCTGGAACGGCAAACCGCATGAAGAAAGAAGACTGGGAGATCTCTATTGCGATAAGACCGGTCTTTACAAGCACAGAGAATGGCGCGGTGTCAAAGACACCATGTACTACTTCAACAATATCTGGCTGTACAACTATGCTCACATGATCGGAGACATGGTCAAGTACAGCGGCCCGAAAGGACCTGTTGTCTTCCTCAAAGGCGTATGGAGATACCGCTGGCTTGGCCAGACCTATCTCCCGGTCATGCACTGGTTTGACAGAGGACTCGAAGGCATGCGCGGTGAAACACTGCGTGCAAGCGCATGGCATTACCGTGCCATGGTCTCAGAGACCATCCGCCAGTTCATGCGCATGCTTGATGCCGACCAGAAGACCGGCGGTTCCAAAGAACTCTACGACAAGACAATTGCCCATGATGAGACCGTATGGGGCGGTATCTTCTACCCATGGCGTGACCGCATGGATGATGTCCCGCTGCAGATGATCCCGTACTTCGTCACATGTCACGTCAATAACCATGTTGTATTGAACTACATCGACGCAGCCCAGTCCATCGGCCTTCCGGGCGACCCATGTCCGATGTGCCAGGCAGAAGCCGGTATCTTCTTACAGGATGATGTCCCGGAATACTATCCGATCGTCATCACCTCCAATGAAGCATGCGATGGCTCCGTAGGTACATCCGTCCTTCAGGACTGGATGATGAACCGTCCGTTATTCGCCATGCCGCAGCCTATGCAGTTCGACGATCCGCTCGTACAGGAACACTGTGCAAAAGAAATCGAAGAATGCTGGAAATTCATTGAAGAGCAGACCGGTGAACCATTCAGTTGGGATGAACTGAAAAAGCATCTCGAACGGCAGAACAAACTGCAGGAATTCGAATGGGAAAAGTGGGAAGTCGCTGCCAACACAGACTACTATCCGATCAACGGCGTAGCACAGGCTCTGTACCGTATCTACCAGTCCCAGGATGGTGACCGCGATATCTGGCACGAAACCGATGCCCGCGTCAAAAAGATTCTGGAAAAGTGTGTCGAAAAGAAGATCAACACCTTCCCCAAGACCCGTCACAGAATGATCGCCTGGAGCTGTGCACCGCTGTACTACTCGCACTGGTGCACCTGGGCATACAACTGCTGGGGTCTCAACTGTGTAATCAATATGGACTCCCTCATGTTCAATATGACCATCCGTACGGACACCTATGAACATACACTGCAGGATATGGCGCTCTATCACGAATGGGCACCAATGCGACGTATGGCAGTCGGCGGTATGCATCATATCTTCGAACTCTGGGAATACATGGAAAAATTCCACTGCGACATGGTCATGATGTATGACCAGCTCCAGTGCAAAGGCATGCAGGGCGTACACGGCCTGTTCGAAGACGAATTCCGTGCCCGCAACATTCATGCCATCTGGATGCCGCACGCACTGCCGGATAAGCGCACGGTCAGCCGCAGCGAGATCCGCGGTATCATCAACGACTATATGACAACGATCATGCATGAGGAGCCGCTGGATCCGACATTGCTGGAATTTGACGACTCGGAGGGCTGGTAATATGAAATCGGTATTGAAACCATTACTGATCTTATTTGGAATCCTGAGCGGACTGTACATCGTACTGTTTGTGGTATTCTTCTTTGACCTCGATGGCAAAGCACTCTTCTACGGTGTGGAACCATTCCTGAAAAACCACTATGACAGGATGAAGCGGAAAGATCCGCTGGATATGGAATACCGCACAGACACAGAAAAATACGAATACTGAAAGAAGGCATCTGCTTGACGACAGGAAAAGAATTCCGGTTTCAGACAGAAACCGCAAAACTCCTGCAGATGGTCATCCACTCGGTCTATTCAAACAAAGAAATCTTTCTGCGGGAACTCATCAGCAATGCATCGGATGCCATTGACCGCCGCTATGCACTCGCACTAAGCGAACCGGACAAACAATGGGGACCCCTGCAAAGAGAATCCTACAGCATCAACCTGCTGCTGCAGAAAGACAAACGACTGCTATGGATCCGTGACAACGGCATCGGTATGGACGAAGACGATCTGTACCGGTGCCTTGGCACGATTGCAGAAAGCGGCACAAAGAAAGCGGCAGAAGAAAGCGAAGAAGCACTCATCGGCCAGTTCGGCATCGGCTTCTACTCTCTCTTCATGGCTGCTGATCATGTCCGGGTCGTCAGCCGCAAAGCCGGCACCAATGAGGCATATGCCTTTGAAAGTGACGGTACAGACGGCTTCACGATCACCCCGGCACAGCGTCAGACCGTCGGCACCGATATCATCCTGCACATTCGTGAGGATGACGGCAACGATACCTACAACCGGTATCTGCGGGAATATACACTGTATAAACTGGTGCGGCGGTACTCCGACTTTGTCCGCTGGCCCATCCTGCTGTATATGCCCGTGCCTGTTCCCGGCAAAAACGGCGAACCGCAGGAACGCTGGGGATGGCAGCGGCTGAACTCCATGGTGCCGCTGTGGCAGCGCAAAAGCAGCGATGTTACGAAAGAAATGTATGAGGAGTTCTGGTGTGAACACTACGCAGCAGATCTGGATCCCGCACCCAGAGAACCCGATCTCTTCCGCTCACCGCTCAAAGTCCTGCACATCCACGCAGAAGGCAGGATCGAGTTCCGTGCTCTTCTGTATATCCCTGCCTGTGCATGGCCTGCCTATGACACCCGTGACGATGTCAAAGGCCTGCAGCTGTACGCATCCGGCATCAAGATCAAAGACCATGAACCGGCACTGCTTCCGGAGGAATTCTCCTTCATTCACGGAGCAGTGGACTGTCCCTCTGTACCTTTGGATCTTTCCCGTGAGCGAACACAGGGACAGGACATTCTGACATCGATCCGTTCCATCCTGTACAAAAAGATCCTGCAGGGACTTACAGAAGCATTAACGGAAGACCGGGACCGCTATCTGCGCTTCTATCAGGACTTTGGCATCTCCCTGAAACTATCCGCCATGGAATGCGAAGGGAAGAAACAGGAAGAACTGCTGCAGTTACTGCTGCTGGACAGCACCGACGGCATGATCACGCTGAATGACTGCGTGCAGGCGGACACCATGCGTATCCTGTATGGACACGCTGACAGCGTTGATGCTCTGCGCCGTCTTCCGGAGGCAGAAATGCCCTTGCAAAACGGGGAGCGCATCCTGTGTCTCAAGGACATTACGGACCGTATGATCCCGCAGGTCATAGACACATTCAAAGACATCCCGCTTGTCAGTATTGCCAATGCGGACACACCGTCAAAAACAGCGCAGTCCTCTGCACTATGCGCGTTTATCCGCAATGTACTGAAAGATGCGGTAGAGGATGTGGAAATATCCTCCCGCCTGTGCTCCACACCGGTCCTGCTGACAAGCCGCAATGGCGTCCCGTTGGACATGGAAGCACGGATGCAGGAAGCAGATCCATCGATCCATGCTGAAAAAGTCCTGGAGATCCATCCGGAACATTCCGCAATACAGATCCTGGACCGTGTACGCACCAGTGATCCCAAACGTGCAGAAACATACGTTCAAATCTTATACACGCAGGCACGTATGATGGCCCGTCTTCCTGTAGAAGACCCCGTCGCATATACTGATCTGCTTGTGAGTTTATTTCAGGAATAGAGGAAACCACTATGAGTGAACATCATCATCACCACCATGATCATGCGGTCACCACAAAAGAAGAAGCACTTGCACTGTTAAAATACAATGCCCACCACAACGGACATCACATTGATGAACTGCAGGAACTTGCTGAGCAGTTCCCCGAAGACATCCGTGCTTTGATCTTTGAGGCGGCTGCGCTCATGCGGCAGGGGAATGCCATTCTGGAAGAAGCCTGCAAAAAGGCGGAGGAATAGCCATGTGCCTGTCGAATGTATATGGCGTACACGGAGAAGAGAAAGAACTGCTCTTTCCCAACGCCGCCACCGTATCCCAGAAAGGCGATACTCTGGTCTTTACCAATATACTGGGTATCCCGTTTGAGATAAAAGGAACCATCCGTTCCGTAGACTTACTGGAAAATATCATATTGATTGAAAAAAAAGAGGAGGAATAACTGCAGATGAAACCACAGTATGAACCATTATTTACCCCGTGGAAAATCGGCAATTGTGAAATCAAAAACCGGATCGTCCTGACATCAATGGGCGGTACCGACCTGTTTGGATGGATGGAACCGAACCACTTTGACAAAGCCGGTGCTGAATTCATCTACAACGTTGCAAAGAACAACGCCGGACTCGTACTGCCCGGGTGCCAGCCGGTATACAACCCAATGCGCGGCGAATGGCTGTACAAGAACAAGAAGATGTACGAAGACCTGGCCAGATGGATGCCCAAATTCCACGCAACCGGTGCCAAACTGTTCGTACAGCTGACCGCTGGATTCGGCCGTTCCTTCACCATCTCCAAGATGATGGAAGACCTGTACACAAATCCGGTACTGCGCAAAGTATCCAAGCCATTCATGGATCTGGATAAAATCACCGCAACTGCATCCCCATCCCCGAACCGCTGGAGCGACAAAGTACCATCCCGTGAAATGACGGTGGAAGAAATCCACGAATTCATCGATGCATTTGCCAAGACAGCAGTCCTGCTGAAAGAAGCAGGCGTAGATGGTGTCGAGATCCACGCTGTACACGAAGGTTATCTGCTGGATCAGTTCACACTGCCATACGTCAACAAGCGCACGGATGAATACGGCGGCTCATTCGAAAACCGTTATCGCTTCCCAGTGGAAATCGTACAGGCAATCAAGGCAGCCTGCGGAAAAGACTTCCCGGTCTCTCTGCGCTACAGTGTCGTTTCCAAAACAAAGGGATTCCGCGAAGGCGCTGTCCCGGGTGAAGAATATACCGAAGTCGGAAGAGATATGGCAGAGTCCGAGATCGCTGCGAAGTATCTGCAGGATGCCGGCTATGACATGCTCAACTGTGACAACGGTACCTATGACGCATGGTACTGGGCACATCCGCCGGTATACATGCCGGAAAACTGCAACCTGGACGATGTCGCACATATCCGCAAATTCGTGGATATTCCGGTCGTCTGTGCCGGCCGCATGGATCCGACTGTAGCAGCCGAAGCTATCGAAGACGGACGCATTGACGGTGCTGGTTTTGCAAGACAGTTCCTTGCGGACACCGAGTGGGTCACCAAGCTGATGAAGGACAAAGAAGAAGACATCCGTCCGTGCATCCTGTGCCACAACGGCTGCTTCAACATGTGCCATTACAAAGGCGTTCCAAACGATCAGGACCTGATGGACTCCCTGCATCTGGCAAGATGTGCTGTCAACGCCGAAACAATGCAGACAAATAAGCACTATATCAAGCCTGCCAAAGAGCCGAAGAAAGTCATTATCATCGGCGGCGGCATCGGCGGTATGGAGGCAGCCCGCGTACTGAAGCTCAGAGGCCATACACCGGTCATCTACGAAGCATCTTCCCAGCTGGGCGGCACCTTTATCCCGGCATCTGCAGAATCCTACAAGGGCAAACTCAGAGACCTTCTGACCTGGTACAGACGGCAGATGAAAGAACTCGGCATTGAGGTCCATCTCAATACACGTATTGGCAATCCCGGAGAATTCTCCAAGTATCCGGTCATCATCGCCACCGGTTCCACACCGCGCGTTCTGCGCTTCGTACCGGGCCACGAAAAGATGATCGAAGCCTGTGAATACCTCAACGGCAAAGAAGTCGGCCAGAGAGTCGCTGTCATCGGCGGCGGTCTGACCGGTTCCGAGATCGCATATGAGCTTGCTCTGCAGGGCAAAACACCGATCATCATCGAAATGAAAGACGATCTGGTATCCCAGACCGGTGTCTGCCTGGCAAACAGTTCATATCTCAGAGAATGGTTCGCATGGAAGAATGTCGAAGTACATCTTGAGACCACACTGAAAGAAGTCCGTGACGGTGAAATCATCTGTAAGACAAAAGACGGCGACATCACCATCCCATGTGACTCTGTGATCTCCTCTGCCGGCTATATGCCTGCACCGCTTGCACCAAAGGGCAAAAACGTCTACCTGGTTGGTGACTGCAACAAAGTCGGCAACCTGCGCACAGTTGTCTGGGGTGCATACGAAACCGCAATGAAGATCTGATCGATCATGACCGCAGTGATCCGCTGCGGTCTTTTCTTTCTCTGTGCTATGATGAAGAAAAGGCAGGAGTTTATCGTATGAAATATATTGGAATCGCATGCCTGCTGGGTCTATTGGTATGCGGATGCAGATCTGCATCATCCTTTTCGGAGCTTTCTTCTGAAATGGTGGAAGGACTGCAGTTCACAAAAGATCCGGAATATGGCAGACTGACACTGCGCTATGATCTTTCATCCAGCCAGCGTGCAGTCATTATCGTGCACAAAGAAGACGGCACCGCTCTGTATACATACACCACCAACAGCGATTACCAGAACGCAGCGCAGCTGCTGGGATATGCATGTCAGGAAAGTGAATGGTATGGCAGTGTCTATTTCACCATTACGATACAGGAAGGCAATAAGAAGGCTGCTGAATACCGCACGGAAACAATTACCGCTTCGGACTGGTTCCCAAAAGAAAAGACAATCGATCCGGGAAACAGGCCAATGCAGGATCTCTCCTGGAGCCGTGAAAAACCAACGTCTTATATGGAACAGCTGCAGGATATACTGGATAATTTTTCCCTGTACGTCCGTAAAGGAAAGGGAAAATTCTATGCCATTTGGTATGACAGCAAAGGGAATCGCAAAGAAGAAGATAAGGAACTCTCTGAGCAGGATCTGACCATTTTGCTGGACTATGCCAAAGGCGGAACGCTGCAGCGAAAGCGGATCGATGATCCGGAATGGCAGGTCCTGGATGCGCCAAATCCGGAGATCTTTACCGCCGTATTTGAAGGTGCATCTGCTCTGGAAAAACGCTGGTATGAATATGAAATGCCAGCCGCAGACAAACAGAAATTATTGGATGCTGTAAAATCTTACTGTATGAAAGGAAGGTGGCCGCAATGATCCAGCGCATCGATGCAGGCAGTTCTGCCGTCACACTGACAATTGAAAAAGATGATGAACTGCTCGCCCGCATCCAGAAACGCATCCGCCGGCGCAATGAGGCAACAGCAGACAACAGTCCCGGCCAGCGTCTGGAAGACGCCGCTCTGGCCTATGTCATTGAAGCCGCAAAACACACATGGCCATCCGAAGAACTGACGATGCCGCAAACCCTGACATATGGGGAAGAAGAGACAAAAGCCGTACATAAGATCCTCTCCGGCAGACACATCGATAAGCCGGAAGACATCACATATTACGTCAATGCAGAAACATTAGCTGAACTGTCTGCTATGTAACTTCAACAGAAAACGCTGCAGAATACCTGACTGGTTATCCTGCAGCGTTATTCAATTTTGTATCATTTGCGGATCTTCGTGATCAGCGTCTGCAGTGCTTCTTCACTCATACCGGCATGGCGCAGCCATTCTTCAGCATATGGCGCCAGTGCATCTTTTTCGATGTCCGCCTCAGCACCGGCGATATATTGCAGCATGGCATCGATATTCTTTTCCTTGATGGTTTTGTACCGTGCCGGATCCTTCTCTTCCGTGATCTTATAATAGTTATCATAGGTAACCATATAGTCGTTCACGATCTCTTCGTACGATGCCCCGGCTAGTGCCTCCAGAACCATGCATATGAATCCGGTGCGGTCCTTGCCCTCCGTACAGTGAATATAATACGGTGCGTCCATCTGGCTGATGGCTGTAAATCCATCTGCGATCTTCTTTGCAAAATCTTCGGACAGATAGTTCATATTCAGCCCGATCGGCACCACCTTGCCGCTTTGATACAGCGACAGGAAATACGGAGAATCAAATCCTTCTTTTGCAATATATCCACCGATCTTGGCATCCGTATCACACAGATTCAGAATCGTATGGATCCCTGCTTTCTCAAGCTGCTTATCCACATACGGCGCCCGGTTATGCTGGTTATCACACGGTGTCGCACCACGGTACAGCACATTCTCCTTCATGCCGCTCACCGCCATGACGCGGAAATTCGCAAACACCTCATCACTTGGATATTTCTTTCGCTCATCCGAATAGGAAATATCCCGTGCCTTCTGCACATCCAGATACTTTCCCGCTTCATGCATCTTTACGCTGGCGGTAGAATTTCCCTCCAGGGCTGCTGTTTTCCACAGTGTCTTCTGTGCCATCAGGTACTTATTATTCAATCCTGCTCTTTCCCACAGATCCTCACCATAGTTGATCGCCGCCTTGATATACGCATAGCCCGGATATGCAATTAACAATGGTTCTCCCGCATCCACATAGTACCCATTGTAGTAGGGGATATCTTCCATGGTATATCCATTCGAGAACGTCACATCTACACTGTCACCATACGCAAATCCCAGTTTGTTAAAAGAATCGATATCGATCTTGATGTAGACACCGCCGAATTCCGTCTCATGTTCCACCGGACAGTCTTTCAGTTCCTGTACCGCTGCCTGCGAAGAATTCTTCGTGCCGCACGCTGTCAGAAATGTACACAACAGTACAAACACAATGATCTTTTTCATAATCCACGCCTTTCTACATCTGTTGTAACATGAATTTGCCCTGCAAATTTACAAAAAATACAATGACCATTCAGACATGTCTGAGGAATCATGGCATATGCCGCAAAGAATCGTGCTATATTGTTACAAAAGGGGAAGCGAATGAAACAATTGCTCGAAAAGATCCGCCGGGTGCCGCGGTGGGGAATCATCACCGGCATCGTTTATTTTGCCCTGCAGTATGGCTTATACCGTCTTGGCAATACACTGAGTGTCGTCCTTGGCACGATCCAGTGGTCTTTCGACTGCAAGATTCCCGTGATCGACGACCTGTTCCCGGTCATCCCGGTATTTTCCGTGATCTATCTCTATTCCTATATATTCTGGATCATGGGCCCCATGGCTGTCTCCCTGACCAAGAAACGGAACTTTGCAAATTATATTATCGGCCTGTCACTGGCGTATCTGATCGGTTTCCTTTGCTTCATCTTTGTACCGACCTATATGGACCGCGTAAAAGAAGGCCTGATGGAATATGGCAGTAAACCCGGCATCTTCAATGCCCTGCTCAATACCATCTACGCCGCTGACGGCAGCGAAAAAGCATTCAACCTCATTCCTTCCTACCACTGCCTGATCAGTACCTACTGCTATCTCGGTGTACGCAAACAGCCCGAGATCTCCAAAGGCTTTCAGAACTACTCCCTGATCATGGCAATTCTTATCGTCCTGTCCACGCTGTTCACCAAGCAGCACTACATCATCGACTGCATCACCGGCATCGGCATTTCCATCGGCTGCTATATCCTGATGGAAAAACTCGATCCCGGAAAAAAATATATCGATTAGTCCGGATCTGTGCATACGGTTTGCACAGATCTTTTTCTTTGTAATACCATGCAGGAAAAGAGGTTGTGTATGACATTGGAAGAATTATCCCGCGCCATTGCGGAAGGCACGTACTCCTGCAGTGAACTCACCATGGAGGCACTGCAGCGCATTGCAGCAAATGATCAGGACGGCAAATGTCTTAACACGGTGACAGCCCTGAACACCCAGGCACTCATGCAGGCACGTGCGATCGATGAAGAGATCCAGAGATACGGACGCAGAAGCCCGCTCCATGGAATCCCGGTCTTAGTAAAAGACAATATCGACTGCACCGGTTTTCCAACTACTGCCGGTTCCCTCGCCCTGGCAGATAACTATCCCCGCAATGATGCAGAGATCGTACGCCGTCTGAAAGAAGCCGGCGCACTCATCCTGGGAAAAGCAAACCTGTCGGAATTTGCCTATTTCATGTCCCGTCAGAACATGCCCTCCGGCTATAGTTCCTACAGCGGACAGGTCGTCCATGCCTATGTACCGGGCATAGATCCTTCCGGCAGCTCCAGCGGCTCCGCTGTCGCCGTCAGTGCCCGCTTTGTGCCATATGCGATCGGAACAGAAACAGACGGATCCCTCATGTCACCGGCAGCCGCAAATGCCATCGTATCCATCAAGCCGACCGTCGGCCTGGTATCTGCAGACGGCATCCTGCCGTTAAGCCCGGTGCAGGACACTGCCGGACCAATGTGCCTCTCTGTACAGGATGCCGCAGACGTCCTGCAGGTCATTGTCCGGGAAGAATATGCGAAAGACTATCGTGCTTCGCTTGGAAAAGATGCATCCGGCCTGTGTGTCGGCATCGTGCGGCAGGATTGCGATGAGCAGGCGCTTGCGGCACTGGATCATGCCGAAGCGATCCTGCAAGACGCCGGCATATCCGTGAAAGATGTTCACATTGATATCATTGAACAGGATGAACTGGAATGCCTGATGCATGAATTCAAACAGAGCATCAATGCATACCTCCACCAGAGCACCGGCACCTGCAAGAGTCTTTCCGATATCATTGCCTTCAACAATGCCCATGCGGACCAATGCCTGCGCTATGGCCAGGACCTGCTGGAAGAAAGCAATACAAAAAGCGGACGTCTTCTCGAAAGTGAATACATCCGTCTGCGCACAAAGCTGACAAGCACCGCAAGAGCCATGCTGGAAGGAACACTGGAAAAAGAAAACATCGATATTCTGCTGAGTGCCGGGGACGGACCAAAGGGCAACCTTGCGCCTATCAGCGGCGATCCCTGCATGATCCTTCCTGCCGTCATCCCGGATCCTTCGGACTATAAGCCGTGTTCATGGCACCTGACGGCTGGACCGTTCCAGGAAGATATCCTTCTGCGTATTGCATACATCCTTGAACAGGGTGCTGCCATCCTGCCGAAACCGGACTGGTGCGAAGAGTTCGAAGCATAAAAAAATCGATCCTCGGATCGATGAATCTGTATATATCCACATGGGACTTGCCCATGTACTTGCTGTATTTACACATGGGCTCTGCCCATGTTTTTGCTGTATATCTACATGAGCACTGCTCATGTTCTTGCTGTATTTCACATGAGGCTCTGCCTCATGACCATTGCTTATTATAGGCATTTCAAAGAAGGTGTCAACAGGAAAAAACAGCGAAATCGCTTACAAATTCAAATATTTCTTTTATGTCATATTTTTGCTGCTCCGGCGGTATTGTGCCGGTGTTTTCCCGGTATATTCCTTAAAGCACTGAATGAAATAATTCACGGTATTGAATGCAAGTGTATCTGCGATCTTCTGCACCGGAAGATCCGTTGAACGCAATAACACGGCACCGCGCTCCAGCTTGGCATTGCGTATATATGTATTCATCGACACACCGGTCTCCGCATGGAATTTCTCACTCAGATAATATTCCGAATACCCGGTCAAAGCAGCGATATCCGCAATGCGTATCTTTCTTTCCAGAGAAAGTTCAATATAATCGCAGCACTTCTGCACCAGCGGGGAATAGTGCGTCTTCCGCTTCAGATCATGGACCCGGTAAATAAAATCATGATACATGGACGCAGCCAATGTAGACAGTTCTGCTGAATCCCGGCAGTCCTCCGTACTCTGTATATACGAATCACCCAATGCATACGCGATCTCCGGCGACAGTCCTCCCTCCATGGCAGCACGCGAAACAAGCGTCGTAAATACAACGATGCTCGTCTTCATCTGCCTTAGCGGATCATTCCCATGCACCGGCACACCCGGACTCTGCACAATAGCCTTTCCCAGAATACTCTGGTAATTAATATCCCCATTGCGCACCATATCCAGCATTGCCTGCTCTGCCAGATAGATCTTCGTGCGGTCCCGCTTTGTCTCTTTGACCGATACCGTCTGTTCGGGTTCATGCGTCTTCGAAACAAATGTATCCGGTCCAAGACTCTCACCCGTCAGGCTATTATGCACCAGAAGCACATAGCGTGTAAAAATGGCATACGAAAGCACCGCAATCTCCCCGATATTTTGTAATAATGCCTCAAACCAGGATGTATCATACATGCTGTTGAGATGGGGACGCATGGCATACTGGATCCTTTTCTTCTCCGGCACTTCATAAAACACCGGACCAATTGCATAAAACAGCTGCGAACGTCCGGAAGAGATCCCGGTGACCGCCCACTGTAAGCCGATCGGAGATCCGATCAGATAGGGAAAACCTGCATAATTGACCGTATCCTCTGCTTTTTCCGGATACTTATTCACTTCCAGAAACCGGTGAAAGGCCGCATCAAACACCGGGGCCAAATGTTCCGGACACGTGGTCGACTGCAGCTCGGCATCTTCCTCATAGCACCAGATATACAGTTTTTCACTCTGCGGGATCAGAGAATTCAGAAACGCGATATTCACCGATCCAGATTCATTTCTGCTTTTCATGCACACCTCCGGAAACATCCTTAATTATTGTAATTTTAACTGAAATATTACCTGTTTTCCATATGTATGCGCCTCCTACAATGTAAGCGTATACAAAAAGGTAATCATACCGGAAAGAAAGGATAAATGTATGGAAAAGCAGAAAACAATTACTACAGGCACAGATACAGTACAGTATCGCCGTGCAAAACTCTGGCAGATCATTCTGATCGCATTCAATGCATTCAACGGCATGGCCGTCTACTTCCTGATCGGCCTGGCAAGTTATTCCGCAAGCATCGGCTATGGCATCGCTACCGTTGCTGTCGGCGGATTACTGACATTCACACGTATCTTTGACGCCATCACTGACCCGATGCTGGCATTCCTCTATGACCGCGTCAACACACCGTTCGGCAAAGTACGTCCGCTGATGATCCTGGGCTGGCTCATCCAGACCCTCGGCCTTCTGTGCATGTTCAATTTCTTCTCCAGCAAAGGCCATGGCGTAGCCGTCTTCCTGCTGTTCTACATGATCTATGTCGTTGGTTATACCATCATTAACATGACTGCCCAGACTCTCCCGGCACTCATGACCAACGATCCGAAACAGCGTCCGACTGTTGGTGTATGGCAGACAGTTCTGAACTACTTCACACCAATGGCTCTCAACATGATCGTTTATACAAAGCTGATGCCTGCCTATGGCGGAAGCTTCAACCAGGAATTCCTGAACGTTGTCACATGGCTGTGCGTCGGCATCTCCTTTGTCGGTGTCATCCTGGTATGCATCGGCATCAGTGAATACGACAAGCCGGAAAACTTCGCAGGCATCGGCAAGACCGAGCACCTCAAAATCAAAGACATGCTGGATGTCCTGAAGAACAACAAGCCGCTACAGAGCTACATCATCTCCGCATCCTCCGACAAGATCGCACAGCAGGCCGCTTCTGCTTCCATCGTCGGCACAATGCTCAACGGCATCCTGATCGGCAATATGGGCCTTGCGACAACACTCAGCGTTGTAGGAATGCTGCCATCCATCCTGTTTGCTGTAATTGGTGCACGCTATGCAGGACAGCACGGCAACAAAGAATCCATCGTCACATGGACACGCTACAGCATCTATGCCAATGCTGCGATGATCGCATTCTTCACCATCGTTCATTTCACAACCGGCACCCATACCATTGCAAAAATGGGACTGACCATGATCCTGTTCGTACTGCTGACATTTGTGGTCAACGGCTTCTCCATGTGCGTCACAACTGCCAACACCGGCTTCATGGCTGATATCATCGACTATGAACTCGACCGTGCCGGCAAATATATCCCGGCTGTTGTCACAGGTACATACAGCCTTGTCGATAAGATCGTATCGTCCTTCTCCCAGGCCATTGCGACCGGATGCGTTGCACTGATCGGTTATACATCCACCATGCCGCAGCCAGGCGATGAACTGACCGGCGGTGTCTTCTTCATGACCATGTTCCTGCGGTATGGTCTGGCGATCCTGGGCTTCTTATGCACATTGTGGGCAATGCGTTCCTGTAAACTTGACAGAAAAGAAATGGCAGAAGTCCAGAAGCGTATCGCGGATAAGAAAGAAGCCGCAAAAGCAGCTATCATCGAAGAAGAACTGCACAAAGGAGATGCACATGCGTAAGATCACTGTACTGCGCGATAACTGGAAATTCCTCAAAGCAGACATCCCTGCGGAAACAGCTGTACAATACGCTGCCCAGGGTGAAAGCATCACTCTGCCGCATACATGGAATGCAGTGGACGGCCAGGATGGCGGAAATGACTACTACCGCGGAACAGCGTGGTATGTACGTACACTGACAAAAGAAGAACTGGCCGGTGAAAAGGCATACCTGGAAATTAATGGCGCCAATCATACTGCAGATGTATGGTTCAACGGTGCAAAGATCTGTCACCATGAAGGCGGATACAGCACATTCCGCGTGGAATTAACAGATATCCGTGAAGAAAATACACTTGCCATTGCAGTAAACAATGCGGACAGTGACCGCGTCTATCCGCAGAAGGCAGACTTTACCTTCTATGGCGGCCTGTACCGGGAAGTACGCATCATTGCCGTACCGAATGAACACTTTGAACTGATCAAAGACGGTACACCCGGTCTCAAAGTCACACCAGTTGTCGATCCGAAGACCGGTGATGCCGAAGTTACCGTTGAAACATGGCATAACGCAGACCATGTGGAAATCACCGTCAACGGTGAAACACAGTGCGTCGAAAACAAAGCTGTCTTCCACATCCCGCATGCGCATTTATGGGATGGTGTAAACGACCCGTATCTCTATACCGCAGAGGCAAAACTGGCATCCGGTGATGCCGTCAGTGCCCGCTTCGGCTGCCGGTATTACGAATGCGATCCGGAAAAAGGCTTCCTGCTCAATGGAAAAAGCTATCCGCTGCGTGGCGTATCCAGACACCAGGACAGAAAAGGCAAAGGCAATGCTTTGGACATTGCGGATCATCGCGAAGACATGGAGATCGTCAAAGAGCTCGGTGCCAACACACTGCGCCTTGCCCACTACCAGCATGCCCAGGAATTCTACGATCTCTGTGATGAAAACGGCATCGCTGTCTGGGCAGAGATCCCCTATATCACCATGCATATGACAAACGGGCGTGAAAACACCCTGCAGGCAATGCGTGAACTGATCACCCAGTGTTACAACCATCCGTCCATCGTTGTATGGGGACTGTCCAATGAGATCACCGCAGCCAGTGCTGTCAACGAAGACCTGCTGGAAAACCACCGTCTTCTGAATGATCTCTGCCATCATATGGATTCCACCCGTCCTACCACCATGGCCAATGTATTCATGCTGGAAACAGACAGCCCGATCCTGGAGATCCCGGATATCAACAGCTACAACCTCTACTTCGGCTGGTATCTGGGCGATCTGGAACAGAATGATGAATTCTTTGATGACTACCATGCCAAATATCCGAACCGTGTGATCGGTTTCAGTGAGTATGGTGCAGATGCCAACCCGGCATACCACTCCTCCAATCCGCAGCGCTCGGATTATACCGAAGAATACCAGGCACTGTATCACGAGCATCTGTGGAAGATGATCGAAGAACGCCCGTATCTGTGGGCAACGCATGTCTGGAATCTGTTTGACTTTGCGGCTGACGGAAGAGACGAAGGCGGAAAACACGGTGAAAACCAGAAGGGACTTGTTACCTTTGACCGCAAATACCGCAAAGATGCGTTCTGGCTGTACAAGGCAGCGTGGAATAAGAAAGATGCATTCGTGCACCTTTGCAGCAAAAACTATGTCAACCGTGCTGAAGACACCACAATGATCAAAGTCTATTCCAACTGCGATACGGTCACCCTGTACCAGGATGGTAAGGAGATCGGCACAAAGAGCGGACATCTCGTATTTACATTCGATGTAACACTGACAGGTGAACATGAGATCTGTGCAGTATCCGGCGCATGCAGAGACACCATGCATATCGTTCGTGTACAGCAGCCGGATGAAAGCTATATCTTTAACAAGGCACTTGGTCAGGTCACCAACTGGTTCGATGCCGAAGAAAACGACCCGGCATGCTTCTCCGTAGAAGATACCTATGGCGAACTGCTTGCGAATGAGCAGACAAAGGCAGTCATCGAAGCAATGATGGCAAAGAACGTCGCAGAGCGCGGCGATGTTGCACAGTCGGTCAAGAACAATCCTGCACTCATCCGTATGATGAGCCGGATGACTATGCTTTCACTGTTAAAGCAGGGCGGAACAGACGAAGAAGGCATTCGTCAGGTCAACCGCATCCTGCAGGGGATCCGCAAATGAAAACCTATGTACAGCAGATCATGCTGGGAACGGTGACCGGTAACGAAGCAAAGGCCAGAGAAACACTGCGCCGCATCAAAGCAGCCGGCTATGACGGTCTGGAACTGAACCGGTTCATGATCCATCCTTCCCCGCTGGTCGTGCGTGTATTGACAAAAGCAGCCGGGATGCCGACAGGAAACAGCGGAAAACTGGACTGGGCATCCCTGATCCGGGAAAGCGGTCTTTCCGTTGTGACGCTCCATGCGGACCTTGGATCACTGGAAAATAATCTCATGGATGTCGTGCAGGATGCCCGTACATTCAACACCGATACCGTCGTCATCACCGGTATGTACCGGTTTGCCTACAACAGTGCAAAAGACGTTACAGAGCTGGCAGAGCGGCTGAACAAAGCAGGCCGCCTGCTAAAAGAAAACGGCATTGCACTGCTGTATCACAACCACAATGCCGAACTGTTAAGGACAGATTCCGGCACATGTGCCTATGACATCCTGATTGAAAAGACAGACCCGGACTATGTGAATTTTGAGTTCGACAGCTATTGGTTCACGGATGCCGGTGCCGATGCAAAAATGTGGATGAAGAAACTTGGCACACGGATGAAACTCTGGCATGCGACCGACCGCGGCGCACGCCAGAAGGGAAGCTGTATGACACCAATTCTGAAAGAAGACAGTGTGGAACTGGGCACCGGCAATATGGACCTTGCAGGCATGCTGGAAATTGCAAAGGAAAACGGTGTATCCGCAATTGTGCTGGAAAGCCACCGAAACTGGATCAATAAAGATCCGCTCAGCAGTATGGAACTTAGTGCGAAATGGCTGAAGGAGAATGTATGATACGTGCTGTCAGTCTGAAAGCAGAACATCTGAACAAACCGCTTGGCATATCTGAGCCATCTCCGGTCCTGTCGTGGATCACGGAAGACGGTGTCAGCTGTGCCTTTGAGATCATTGCATCGGTACATGGTACAACGGTATATGAAAGCGGAAAGATCATCAGCGGAAAAATGCAGCACAGGTGCGGCTATGCAGCTAAGGAGAAAGAACGCGTTGACTGGAAAGTGCGCGTCTATGATGCAGAGGGCAATGTGTCCGATTGGGCCGAGTCTTTCTATGAAACAGGCATCCTGACAAGGGAAGGCTGGTGTGCTGACTGGATCGAACCGGAACTGGTCCGCCACGATGACATGCGCATGCCTGCCAGTGTCCTGCGGCGTACATTCAACGTGCCAACACCCGGCAATGCACGCCTCTATATCACGTGCCATGGCATGTATGAAGCCTGCATCAACGGACATCGTGCCGGTGACTTTGTCCTGGCACCGGGCGTTGACGATTACCGCAAGCGCCTGCAGGTACAGACCTATGATGTAAGTGATTTGCTGGTCAGCGGAAAGAATACGATCACCGTTACGATCGGTGATGGATTGTACCGCGGCAATAACGGTGTCGACGGCCTGCATCACTACTATGGAAGCGACCTGGCATTGTTATGCCAATTGGAAAACGACGGCATCCCGGTATGCATTTCCAATGCCCAGTGGGAAGCCAGCCAGAACGGCCCGGTACGTGAAAATGACATGCAGCTGGGAGAAACCTATGATGCCCGCAAAGAAGACATCACGGACTGGCATGCGGTGAAAAAAGCAGACCACAGCTATGCTGTCCTGACCGGCACCGACAGTGTCCCGGTATGCGAACAGCAGCGTTTCCCGGGAAATATCCTGCATACACCCAATGGCGAGACGGTGATCGACTTCGGTCAGAATCTTGCCGGTTATACCGAATTTACCGTCCATGCCAAAGAAGGGCAGAAGATCGTTCTCTGGCATGGCGAAACACTGGATGAAAACGGAAACTTCACCCAGAGCAACTTTGATCCGGGTGAGCGCAATAAAAACGGCGGTGTACCCCAGAAGATCACCTATATCTGCAAAGACGGAAAGAATACCTATAAGCCGCACTTTGCGCTGTTTGGTTTCCGCTATGCAAAAATAGAAACAGATATCGATCTCCATGATGCAGAATTCACTGCCATTGCAGTCTATTCCGCCATTGAGCAGACAGCGTTCTTCGAATGCGGAAACAGTGATGTCAACCGCCTCTTTGAAAACAGCCTCTGGAGCATGCGTTCGAATTTCAACGATATTCCTACCGACTGCCCGACACGTGAACGAGCAGGGTGGACCGGGGATGCCGGTGTCTTTGCACCGACCGGCGTGATCCTGGCGGACTGCTGGAGCGTCTTTGCCAAGTGGCTGAAGGAATGCCGCCTGGCCCAGCATGACGACGGCTGCGTTTCCAACATTGCACCGGTCAATACCGGCGGCGGAAAGATCTCGGAAATGCTGCAGGGATCTGCCGGCTGGGGGGATGCGTGCATCCTGGTGCCGTGGGCATTGTACGAAGCCTATGGCGATGACACCATCCTGTCAGAAAACTATGACATGATGCAGAAATGGCTGTCCTTCACCGAAAAACGTGCGGAGAAGACACGCCTGGGCAACCTGAAGAACCCATATCACAAATATCTGGTCGACCATGGATTCCACTTCGGCGAATGGATGGAACCGGACGTCAGTTCCATGGATACAATGAAAAAGACAATGATGCATGGTGCACCGGAAGTGGCGACTGCCTACTTCTACCGCTCTGCTTCACTGATGGCAAAGATCGCTGCAATACTGGGAAAAGACACCGACGCCGCATATTACAGCACGCTTGCAGAAAACGTACGCAATGCATATCGGTACTGCTGCGTAAAGGATGGTGAGATCCATTCCGACCGGCAATGTGAATACGTGCGTCCGCTGGCATTTGGCCTGCTGAATGAAAACGAAACACAGAAAGCAGCCGATGCATTGGCCGCAATGATCCGCTCCAACGGCTACCATCTCAACACCGGCTTCCTGTCTACTGCCCATTTATGCGATGTACTGGCCGATCACGGACATGCGGATACAGCATATAAACTGCTGCTGCAGGAAGACTGCCCCGGCTGGCTGTATGCCGTCAAAAAAGGCGCAACCAGCATCTGGGAAACATGGGACGGCATCCATGAAGACGGCACGGTCCATGATTCTCTGAATCACTATTCCTATGGTGCAGTATCCGGCTGGCTGATTCGCGGTGTCTGCGGCATCCATCTTTCCGCAGACGGCCTGGTCATTGCCCCGACACCATCCCGTGCCCTTGGCTATGCCAAAGCAGAATACCATTCCCCCCGCGGCACCATACGCAGTGCATGGGAATACAAAGAAGACCGCCTGATCGTACAGATCTCTGTACCCTGTCACGCAAAGATCATACTTCCGGACGAAGAAAAACAGATAGAAGCAGGAGAGTATACATATGAAGTACTATTGTAATCCATTAAATGTGCCGTACCGCTATCAGTTCAATGCCGATCCGCGCAAGGGAGGGCTTCTGCAGATCTGCAGGGAAGCTGCCGATCCATCCATGATCTGCTTCCATGACCGCTATTACATCTTTGCGTCCATGACACTTGGTGTATTTGTTTCCGATGACCTTGCCAGCTGGCAGTACCATCGTCTTCCGGAAGACATGCCATTGTACGATTATGCACCGGATGTACGCGTGATCGGTGACTATGTATATTTCTGCGCCTCCAGCAGAGAGCACAATTGCGACCGCTGGCGTACGAAGGACATCCTGCAGGGACCGTACGAGAAGCTTGAAGGCACATTCCCATACTGGGATCCCAATGTCTTCGTGGATGACGACGGGCGCATCTATTTCTACTGGGGATGTTCCAATATGACACCGATCTATGGAACGGAGCTGGACCCGGTCACAATGAATCCCGTCGGTGAAACAAAAGCACTGATCGATGGCCATCCCTTTGAGATCGGCTATGAGCGCATCGGTGAAAATAACAGCAAATTCCCGAAGACGGAGGAAGAAGTCGAAGCCGCATACCAGTACTTTGTAAAGAGGCAGGGTGTGCCGGAAAGCGCACTTCCTGACAATGTAAAGCCATTGATCCGCGGCATGTTGTCGGACAGACCGTATATCGAAGGTGCCTGGATGGACAAATACAACGGCAGATACTATCTTCAGTATGCATGCCCCGGCACCCAGTACAATACCTACGCCGACGGTGTCTATGTGGGTGATTCCCCATTAGGACCGTTTGAACTGGCAGAAAACAACCCGTACTCCTTCAAACCGGGCGGATTCATTCCCGGTGCCGGACATGGTTCTACCATGACGGACAGAGACGGACATATCTGGCATACTGCTACGATGCGTATTTCCGTCAACCATGATTTCGAACGCCGTCTTGGCATCTGGTCCGCCGGTCTGGATGCACAGGGCAATCTCTTTGCCAACCAGCGCTATGGCGACTGGCCGCAGAATGTCGAAAAACTTGCCCGTGACCCATGGGCAGATCCGGAATGGATGTTATTGAGCAATGGAAAGGCAATGACTGCTTCTTCGCATACCGATGGCCATGAAGCAATGCATGCCTCGGAAGAAAATATACAGACATGGTGGCAGGCATCCACCGCATCCAGAGAAGAATGGCTGTGCATGGACCTTGGTGATGCATACGATGTACATGCCATCCAGATCAACTTCGCCGATGGTCATATTGATATCCCATGTCCCGGCAAGATCCAGGGTGTCTCACAGGCCCGCTATATCGAAGAAAGAGACCTGCGTACATGCTGGAAGCTGGAAGGTTCTCTGGATGGGAAAGAATGGACATGCATCGAAGATAAGAGCGATGTACAAACGGATCTCACTCACGATCTCATCGTGCGCGAAGACGGCATTCAGGTGCGTTATCTGCGTCTTTCCAACATGGAAGTGCCATATGGACAGTGCCCATGCATCAGCGGCCTGCGCGTCTTCGTCAAAGGACATGGCGAAGCACCATGCAAGCCGGTCTTTGCGGCAGAGCGCGTTAGTGATCTGGACATGCAGGTAACGATCGAAGCACAGGACAACGTCACCGGATACAACATTCTCTTCGGAAGCACAGAGGACACCCTCTATCACAGTCATATGGTCTTTACCGCCGGAACGCACAAAGTCACTGCCCTGGTAAAGGGAAGAAACTATTGCGTCCTTGTGGAAGCATTCAATGAAAACGGAATCACAGAAGGAGACACAGTATGGGTAAATTCATGATCGGTGCCGCTACAGCAGCACACCAGGTAGAAGGAAACAATATCCACAGTGACTACTGGCTGCAGGAACAGATGCCGCACAGCAGCTTTACCGAACCAAGCGGAATCACATGCGACCAGTACAACCGCTATGAAGAAGATATCCGCCTCATGGCAGAAGCCGGCCTCAATGCATACCGCTTCTCCATTGAATGGGCAAGAATTGAACCGGAAGAAGGCAAATTCGATGCGGCAGAGATCGAACATTACCGGGATGAGATCCGCACATGCAAAAAGTACGGACTGGAACCAGTCATCACTCTGATGCATTTCACTTCCCCGGTCTGGCTGATCCGCAAAGGCGGCTGGGAAGCCGAAACCACCGTGGAATACTTCCGCCGCTATGCCGCAAAGATCGCCGAAGAACTTGGCAGCGAAGTCAATTACATCTGCACGATCAATGAAGCAAACATGGGTCTGCAATTGGCCGCAATTGCCAAACGTTTCCGCCAGATGGCAGAGCAGGCAGCCAAGGCAGAAGGCAGCGTACAGGTCGGCATGAATTTCCAGAAGATGATGGAAAATGCAAAATATGCAGCGATGGAGAACGCCGAAGCATTCGGTACGCCGCAGCCGCAGATCTTTGTCAGCTCCCGTACACCGGAAGGCGATATCCTTGTCATGCGTGCCCATCAGGCAGCCAAAGAAGCAATCAAGCAGATCGTTCCAAATGTCAAAGTCGGCCTCACACTGTCCATGCATGATATCCAGGCAGAAGAGGGCGGCGAAGCACATGCCAAAGCCGCATGGGACGAAGAATTCACACACTATCTGCCCTACATTCAGGACGATGATTTCCTCGGTGTGCAGAATTACACCCGTATGCTGTATGGTCCAAACGGCCAGATGCCTGCACCGCTTGGTGCTAAGCTGACACAGATGGACTATGAATTCTATCCGGAAGCACTGGAACACGTCATCCGCAAAGTACACGAACAGTTCCATGGCGACCTGATCGTTACCGAAAACGGCACTGCCATGGATGATGACCGTGACCGTGTGGAATTCATTCACCGTGCATTAGCCGGCGTACACAGTTGCATCAATGACGGCATCCCCGTCCATGGCTATTTCTACTGGAGCCTTCTGGATAACTTTGAATGGCAGAAAGGCTATGCAATGACCTTTGGACTGGTGGAAGTCAACCGTGAAACCATGGAACGCACGCCCAAAGAAAGTCTGTATGCATTAGGCCGCTATACGAAAGAATTCTGAGCACATTCGTACATCTTCTTACAAAAATACAGGCATCTGTCATTTGGCAGATGCCTGTTCATTGTGGCGCATATGATACAGTACATATGGTACTTCGAAGGCAAGCATGGCAATCCATCCGACGCCGCTGGCTGCAGCGATACCGCGGATTCCCCATGTACCGGCAAAGAGATACGTGCCAATGGTACGCAGGGAGATCTGGATAAAGGTACAGAGAATGGTGACCAGGATCTTTCCGACACCGCGGCAATATCCCTGGAAACCATTGGTGAAGCCTGGCAGTACATACAGGAAGCACATGACAGAGAGATAGGCGGCACCTTCTGCGATGACTTCGGCTGTACCGTTTCCCTTCACAAACAATGACACGATCGGACGTCCGAATAACAATGCCACGATACCGATGCATATGCCGTATACCAGTTCCATGGCAATACCAATGCCAAATCCCTTACGGATGCGCTCCGTCTTTCCGGCGCCTCTGTTCTGAGCAATGCATGTTGCAATGGCTGCGGCGATGCCCTGTTCCGGGATAAAGGCGAAGCTGTCAACACGGCTGACGGCGTTGAAGGCAGCGATGGAGCTGACACCAAGCAGGTTGACCTGCGACTGGATCAGCAGCTTTCCAATGGGCTGTACAGCCTGCTGTAAGGCAGACGGAACGCCATAGTTCAATACCTTCTTTAACAGGACAGTATCGGTCTTCCACTCCTGTTCCTCTGGCCGCAATTGCGGCATATCCTGCCACAGAGCGCGGGCTGCCAGGTATGCTTCAAGCACCTGACATACGATCGTGGTCATCGCACTGGTGCGGATGCCAAAGTGGAATATGCCTAACAGGACACTGTCCAAGATGATATTCAAAACCGAGCAAACAGCCAGAAAACGAAGCGGTGTGCGGGAATCACCAACGCTTTTCATGGCTGCAGACAGTGCATTATATATAAACGTAAACGGTACACCGAGGAAGGTGATCTGCAGATAGACTGCAGTCATATCCATGATCTCAGCCGGTACTGCCATCCACTTCAGGATGAGCGGTGTTAGAGAGATACCGGGAATCATGATCACAAGACTCAGCAGGATGCCTGCTTTGAGGATCGAAGCCAGTGCTTTGCGGAACGATACCATGTCCTTTGCACCATAGCGCTCACTCATGAAGATACCTGCCCCGATGCACAGACCGGAAATTGCCAATATGACCAGATTCATGATCGGTGCTGCAATGCCTTCCGCTGCCAGTGCTTCCTTGCCAATGAAGCGGCCGGCGATCACAGAGTCTGCGGCGTTATAAAGCAATTGCAGCCAGTTGGCCAATAACAGCGGGATGGCATACCGCACTAAATGGGAAAAGAGTGATCCTTCTGTCATATCCTGCATGGTATGTCCTCCGTATTCCTAAAAAGTATAGGCATGATTTGTACCGGGATGCAATGAAAAGAACCTGCCGGGAAAGGGACCGGCAGGTTCCGAAAGGGAATAAATATGGGTGATGAGAATTACTTGTTTTCCCAGCGCTTTTTCAGGAGGAAGGCAGAAGCCTTCGGCTGGCGGTTGCGGGTGAAGACACCCTTCTTATTGCCGTTGACACGCATGATGCCTTCGGTCGTCTGGAAGTCTGCGAAGTTCCATGTCAGTTCACCGGTAATGAAGTCATAGGAATCGAATACATTGAAGTTTCTCTCATAGTATTCTTCCTGGTATTCCTGCGACCACATGATGGACGGCAGCTTGTGCATGGAATCCAGTGTATCGGTACCGAATTCTGTGAAGACAAACGGAACGTTGAGATTCTTCTTGCTCCAGCGGTCCATTTCATCACGGAATTTGAGCTCTGCTTCTTCGATGGCTGTTCCGCCGCCGCTGATATACCAGCCATAGTAGCGGTTGAGGCACAGGAAGTCGCATAACGGATATACCTGGCACAGTTCCGGCTGGCTGTTCTTTTCGAATGCACCGGTCAGCGGACGCTTCTGCGGATCCAATGGACGGGCATGATCGAAGACTGCCTTGAAGTAGTCATGTGCTTCTTTGGAAGTGGTTTCCGGTTCATTGAACAGCGAGAAGCTGAAGACACTTGGGTGGTTCTTGTCACGTGTGATCATCTCTTCGACCTGCTGCTTATGGTTCTTGAGCAGCTCCGGTACAGTATCGGTCTCAAAGAAGTGGGTGAATCCGCCTGTACCTGCCTTGACGAAGTTTCTTGTCGAACGCATCATACCGACTGCCGGTACTTCGTCGATGATCAGGAAGCCTTCTTCATCGGCCAGCTGGTACCATTCATCCGCATACGGATAGTGGGAGGTACGGAAGCAGTTGGCATTGATCCACTTCATGCACTCATAGTCACGCTTGGCAATGCTGTAGTTGAAGCCTCTGCCAAGAATATCGAAGTCCTCATGCTTGCCGAAGCCCTTGAGATAGACCGGCTCATCATTGACAAGGATCTTTGTGCCGTCAATGCGGATCGTACGGATGCCAAGCTTTGCTTCGTAAGAGTCAATGACTGTATCGCCGTCACGAATGACCATGACCAGCTGATACAGATATGCATTGCGTACGTTCCAGAGCTTTGCGTCTGTGACGTGCAGGACACCGGAAGCACCTTCGCTCTGTGCTACGACATTGCCTTCTGCATCTTTCAGGCATACGGCAACATCATGGCTGCCATTGGTGCGCACACTGTAGCAGACATCTGCGTCTTTGCCGTTGATCGCAAAGGATGTATCGTAGTCCACGATGGATTCCTGCGGCTTTGTGACAACGTATACAGAGCGCTGGATGCCGGAATAGTTGAAGAAGTCAAAATACGGAGCAGCCAGTTTCTTTCCGCTTGTCAGTGTCATAACGGAGCCGCATGGCAGGGTGGATTCATTCAGTTCATTGTTTACTTTTACAACGACTGTGTTCAGCGCATTGCGCTTCGCTGCTTTGGTGATATCGCATACGACCGGCAGGAAGCCGCCTTCGTGCGAACAGATCTCTGTACCGTTGACATACACAGTGCACCGGTGTGCAACCGATCCAAAACGCAGTTCCACAACATCGTTTTCTCCTGCATGCAGGAAGAATTCTTTCTCATACCAGAAATCACCGCAGTAGTCACGGGAAGCGTGGTCCGTGAATACATCCGCGAAGGAAGCAGGCACCGGCATGGAAATGGAATTTGGCAGGTGTTCTGTCCAGCCATCCTGCACGCCTTTGCTTTCCGGATCAAAGCTGAATTTCCACATGCCGTCCAGCGATGCGGCAGTACGTGCACAATTGTTTACAGGATATAAGACTGAATACTCTAACATGGTTTCCTCCTATTCTATATCTTGTATAAGAAGAACCCGGACAGTTCATGTCCGGGTTCGTGTTCTGTTAAGCAACTAACTGTTCTGCTTCAGATTCTTCCTGGACTTTCTTCTTTTCGGCCATCTTGAACCACGGATACCAGAGAATCGGGGAGATGACAAGCTGGGAAATGAGCTGCCATACAACGATTGTCCAGTGACCGCCTACCATGGCGTGGAAGCCAAGCGGGAGACCGAAGATGCACTGTACGCCGCTGCAGCGTGCAATCACACCGATTGCTGTCAGGAAGTAAGACAGCAGGATGATGATTACGTTGTTGAAGATATATGGGAAGAAGAAGCTGAAGTTAAATACAAGCGGAAGACCGAATACGAGCGGTTCGGTAATTCCAAGCAGACCCGGAACAAGAGCGATCTTGCCCATTTCACGATACTGTTTGGACTTGGAACGCAACATCAGGAAGATCAGACCGAGTGTTGTAGCACCCCATGTGTTGATGGACCAGAATGCGTTACCGATGATGTGCGGCAGTGCTTCGCCTGCAGCCAGAGCAGCCATGTTTTCAGCATCGAGAGCCAGACGGAGCGGCTGTACGAGCGGGTTGATAACGTTTGTACCGTGGATACCGAAGAACCACAGCAGCTGAGCAACTGTACCGAATACCAGTGTTGCCGGTAAGGATGTTCCAAGGCCCTGCAGAGGTGTCTGGATCAGAGAGTAGATGAACTGATGCATGCTTCCGAAGCTTGTGCTCTGGAAGATCAGACGAATGACGATGAATACGAAGCCGATTGCGAATGCCGGCAGAAGGGAATCGAAGGACTTTGTTACAACAGACGGAACAGAGTCAGGCATCTTGATCGTGATGTGCTTCTTAACGAAGAACTCATAGATCTTAGCGGAGATGATGGCAACGATGAATGCAGAGAAGACACCGGATGCACCAAGCCACTGTGTCGGAATAGCGTTTCCGCCGCCTTCCAGAGCACCGAGCGGTGTGATGATCAGGAAGCTCATCAGTGCCAGGGCACCGATCAGTGTACCGTCTTCATTCGGCAGCAGCATTCCTACGAGGTTCTTTGCCATTAAGAAGACAACATACAGTGCCAGACCGCCAATGGTAATGGAGTTGACAGCTGCGAGGATCGGTGTCAGACCGATTGCAGCGATAGCGTTTTTAACAGCATCGATTGGGAAGGCAAGTAACAGTACCGCAACCGAACCGACCATCAGGGGACCGATCGTACCCATCATCGTATTGGAGATGGAACGAAGATAAACGTTATTACCGAGCTTATTGATTGTCGGGGCAAGCTTGTCAAAGAAGCTTGTCATTTTGTCCTGAACAGACATATCTTTCTCCTTTTATTTGTTTAGCATTTCCAGAATACTTTCAAAGACGTGTTCTGCGTCCATTTTTCCGTAGTCGGACATGGCGATCATGCCGACTTTTGTGCCGGTTCCCTCATATTTCTCTTTCATCTTTTCATACATGAAGCTTAACTGAGGTCCCAGCAGGATCACATCCACCGGATCTTTATAACTTTGAAAGTTCCACTCTGACATGGCTTTCAGATCCCCGTCAAAATTATGACTGACCATGGTCTTGCGAATCAAAGACCCCATGATATTGGCGGAGAAGCCGCCTGCACAGATCAGTACAATGTGTTTCATAGTATGCATCCTCCAGCATCTATTTTACAGGAATTTGAATGCCGCGCAGATGTGTGCGCATGCCGTAACAGTTTTTATCGCGATGTTTTTGTTACATCTATACTATAGGAGGGTCGTTTGTAAATCTCCACGTAAAAAAGTACCGCAATATTACGGTACTTTGTTTTCCTTTACGTTTCCTTTACAGTTCGCTCAGAAGCCGCATGAATACTTCATATGCAGGGTGATCGATCAGTTCCCGGATCTTGGGGCATTCCACGATCAATTGGGTGACGACATGGTAGAATTCTTCTTCGTCCGGGTCTTTCTCCTTGCCCGTCGAAGCCAGTATGATCACCTGTACTTCGTTTCTGGACCATATGATCGGCTGCGGCAGTACAGCAACAGCAACGATCGTTTTATCGCTTACCGTGCGGTAGGGATGGGGCAGAGCAATATAATTGCCGAAGTCTGTCGGTGCCAGTGCTTCCCGCTTCAGGATGGAATCCATGAAGCCTTCCGGGAGTTCTGTATCATGGCTGATGCGCTCACACAGCTGGTGTATGATCTCTTCCTTGGTGGTGCCTTCGATATCGGTATAGAAGGCGGAACGGTGGAAATACTTGTACAGGAAGGAAGAACCGCCTCTTTCCAGCAGTTCCTGCACGGCATTGCGGTCACTTTCCGAGAAAAAGTATCCCACTTCCATGATTGGCTTTGGTACATAGACTGCGACATTGACCGTTGTCAGAATATAATCGACCTTGCTGTAATCAAATGTATTCAGCTCGGAAAGATCACAGACATAGATATGATCGAGATAGCGGCTGAATTCCCTCTTATACCGGTTTGCCAGAAGACGCGAAGAAGCTTTGCCGGCGGCGCATACGATCAGGATATTGGCTTTTTTCTCTTCGGCGGTACTGTCCATGGCAAGGGCAAAGATCATGGCAAGATAGCCGATCTCATCATCGCTGACTGGTTTGTGATAATGCTCGGAAATGATCGCACAGGCGTGGGCTGCGACGATATATGCCTGCATATTGTAGTGCTTGATATCGCTTAACATGGGATTGACGGACTGGATATCAAACTGCAGACGGACTTCCATGGGAACCAGATGCTGGTTCAATAACATGCGGATCTCGAAATTGCTGCGGAAATCCAGATGGAAGTCCTGCCAGATCATTTCCAGGATCTGGGTAGTGAGTTCATCGATATCTTCGTGGATGACAAAGTTGGTCTCATCGCCCGGTACATCCCCGCTGCGGCGTGCTGCCAGCAGATAGATCAGCAGATAGTAGGCTTCTTCTTCCGGTGCTTCGAAGTGAAATTCTTCCTGCAGTGCCACAAGCAATTGCTTTACAAAGTCGATCTCTTTCTGCCGGGCGCCGCTGAATGCACCGCTGTTGAGTTCAATATAATGGCCATTCCGCATGCGCTCCAAAGCAACATAGGTCTGAAACAGGAAAGATGCAAAAGACACCTCCGTCAGATGAATATGCAGCTTTTCCATGTAATCCTTGATGATCTCTGCTGCTTTGTGCATGGTCTCTTCCATGTTGCTGCGGTAGAGCAGGTTGTTGCGGCGTGCAAAATAACTGGCAATGCACCGGCGTATGTCAAATTCATTGCCTTCTATCTTGATGCCATAGGAAGGCCGGCGCTTCAATTGCAGATTGTACTGGTTCAGGATGCCTTCTGCTTCTTTGACAGCACCCTGCATGGTGGGACGCGATACATACAGCTGGTCAGCGATATCCCCAATGCGGATATAGTCATTTCCTTCCAGCAGTTCTTTCAGCAGATAATACAGACGGGCATTGGGGGAATCCAGACTGACTGTGTCAGCGTTGGACAAAGAGCGTGTAAATGACTCCAGATCACTGTCCTGTTCATAGTGCAGGATATAGCCGTAATGCGGGCGGGATTCCACCGATACACCATAGGCTTCCCCGTCATCATTCAGTGCCCGCACCCAGGAACGCAGAGTCTTCGAAGACACGTGAAAAAACGATGACAGCTGGGAGGCTGTCACGTAGTCGTCTTTGGACAGTGTTTTCAGCAGCTCAACCTTATAATCCACAGATCATCCCCATATATTTCTGTATAAATAAGTACTATCACAATAATAGCATTTTTGCCTTATACAGGAATGATGAATTTGTTGTAGGAAGATACTGCAATGGTATGATGAATACACGGAAACAGGGGGACAGACACAATGCTTGCATATCATAAAACGTATCTGGAATTCTGCCGGGATGTAAACCGGAACAGGATCATCGAAGAGATCAAGAAAGCACTGCACAGGGATTTCTCCGAAAGTGAGAAACGGGCATTCAAATTCTCTCTGCGCTGTGTGAAGGATGCCCTGGATAATACGATGATTCCGGCGGAAGCGGAAGTAGGCATTGAGTACCGTGTGCCATTGACCAATAAGCGCATTGACTTCCTGCTGGCGGGAGAGGATGAAGACGGCAGCCAGAATGTCGTGATCGTGGAATTGAAGCAGTGGCAGAAAGTTACGCATACCGATATGCATGACATTGTATTGCTTGGTACAAGGCAGGCGGTTCATCCATCGTGGCAGGCATATTCCTATGGAACGACCATCTCCAATTTCAATGAATATGTTGATCAGAACAATGTGCGCATCTATTCCTGCACGTTCCTGCATGATTATGAAGAAGCCTATGCCGGGGAGATCCGCAATGAAGTATATGCGGAGGGACTGTCCAAAGCACCGGCATTCCTGAGTGATGAATGGGATGCATTTGCGGAATTTATCGGAAAGAAGATACAGAGGAAAAGCACAGCAAATTTGCTGTATTCCATTGAACAGGGAAGGATACGCCCATCGGAATTTCTGGTGAATACACTGGGTGAAGCATTGAATGGGAACCATGTATTTGAACTGATCGGGGAACAGCGCATTGTGTATTCCAACCTGATCAAAGAAGTCAGAAACGGTGTAAACGATGCCCTGCGAAGACGCAAAGTGATCATTGTCAAAGGCGGTGCAGGAACGGGGAAAAGCGTGATCGCGATCCGATTGCTGGAGGCATTGATACACCAGTATCATTATTCTGCTTTCTATGTCGCAAAAAGCAGCTATATCAAAGAATCGTATTATAAGATGCTGACAAGACATGTACCGGATTATAAGCATCTGCGTACATTATTTCTTGGATCCGGTGATTTCTACAAAGAGGACAATATCACCAGCAAGCAGTTTGACTGCCTCATCGTGGATGAAGCACACCGGCTGACCGAGCGCACCAAGCGTTCCTTCATGTACTATGGACATAACCAGATCCAGGAGATCATCCATGCGTCCAGAGTCACGGTATTCTTCATCGATGAGACACAGCAGATCGATATCAAGGACTTCGGCACACTGGAGAATATCCGTGCCGCTGCCCAGGCAGAAGATGCACAGATACTGGAAAGTAAAACATATGAGCTGCATTCCCAGTTCCGCTGCAATGGTTCGGATGAATATGTCAGCTGGGTGGAAAGCATCCTGTACAACCGGAAATTTGTCAGTGACGGGGAACCGCTGGATTATACGATCGAGATCGTGGATACACCCGAAGAAATGCATCAGATCATACGGCAGAAAAACATGGCGCATGATCTTCCGTGCCGCATGCTGAGCGGGGATGTCTTCCCATGGGACAGCCGTCTGGATAAGACCGGCACGGTGAAGGATATTCACCTTGGTGACTTCGAAGCCGCATGGAACCGCACCAAGTCCTTCGCTGTCAATCCGGACTCCGTGGATGAGGTCGGCTGTATTCATACATCCCAGGGCATGGAATTCGAATATGTCGGACTGATCATAGGAGATGACCTGCTATACCGCAATGGCAAAGTCATAACGGATTATACGCGTCATCCCAAAGGCGCAGGTGAATTCAAGCGCCCCCACCAGCAGAAAGTAAAAGAAGAAGACCTGCCGTTAATCGACCGGCTGATCCGCAATACCTATAAAGTTTTATTTACCAGAGGACAGAAGGGCATCTACATCTACTGCATGGATGATGCACTGAAGCAGTATCTGCAGAAACGCCTGCAGGATCTGCATTTGTCCGATCATACCAGTTAAATACAGGGAGGCCGTATGAAGAACGAACAATATGCAAAACTGGTCATGGAGATGACCGCCTGGGATACAGGATCCCCCAAACGGATCCAGCATTTCCTCAAAGTACATGCCTTTGCCAGAACCATTGGAATTCTGGAAGGACTGGATGAAGAAACGCTGTACATCCTGGAAAGCGCTGCGCTTGTGCATGATATCGGCATTCGTCCGGCTTTGGACACATATGGTAACGACGCCGGTGCATACCAGGAAGAACTTGGTCCTGCACCTGCAGAAGCGATCCTGCGCAAGGTCGGCGGCTACAATGATGCAGAGATCGAACGCATCTGCTGGCTGGTGGCTCACCACCATACCTATACCAATATTGAACAGATCGACCACAGGATCCTGATCGAAGCGGACTTCCTGGTCAATCTGTACGAAAGCAATGTGAAATACAAAGCAATCCTTGCGGCCAATGCGCATGTCTTTGCAACAAAGACCGGCAAAACGATTCTGCAGGAAATGTTCCAAAATTAATAACTAAATCCTGGCAATATGCGATAATGCTTTAGCGGAGGAAAACAATGAAAAAGATTATTACAGCCGTAATCGCACTGATCCTGGCAGTGACCGCAGGATTCATCGGTTATTCCAGCGGCTATAACAAAGGCAAAGGAAGTGAACAGAAACAGCAGGAGATCCTGCATCAATTGAACCGGGGAGAACTGGAACACCTGGATATTAAAAATGACAAATTCTATGTCATCGGCCATAAGAGTCCGGATGCGGATACCGTCATCAGTGCCATTGTATGTGCACGGCTGATGAATGCACTGGGATACAATGCCGAAGCCGCATTGTCCGAAGAAGCAGACCTGGAAAGCAAATACATCCTGGAACAGGCTGGTGTGGAAGTGCCGCCGGTACTGGAAGATGCGTCTGGTGAAGATATCCTCTTGGTGGATCACAGTGAATATACCCAGGCTGCAGAAGGCATGAAAGATGCCCATATCATCGGTGTCATTGACCACCATGGCATCGGCAGCGTCACCACCGGCAACGTGGTATATTACAATGCACGTCCGATCGGTGCCACAGCAACCATTCTCTGGCTGAATTACATGAACTATGGTGTGGAGATCGACCAGCAGACTGCGCATCTTCTGCTTGGTGCGATCCTGTCCGATACCGCCAATCTCACATCCACCTATACAACAAATACCGATAAATCCGCCGTGCTTGCTTTAAGCAAGATCGCCGGCATCGAAGATACAACGGGCTTCTACAAGGCCATGTATGCAGAAAAGCTGTCCTACAAGGGAATGAGCGATCTCGATATCCTGCTTGCGGATTACAAGTCCTATGAGTCTTAACTTCCTGAACTTTACCCACTAAAAACACACAAGGACAGCTTTTCACCGGTCAATACAAGTGCTCAGCTGTCCTTTTTCTTATTGCTCTGATTTCAGAAATGCCATGATCTCGTCGTAACTTCGGCTGCTTTCCGA